>JAFXYB010000002.1 GCA_017541975.1 bacterium
GGAAACAACTCTCATGATGCTTGTCTTAGGTCTAATCCTAGGTTCAGCAGTATGGGGCTTCTTCGCAATTAGAAAAGCTCTTAAACAAGAATAATTATTATTGTGGGGTGGCATAAGCTACCCCACTTTTTTATAAAAGAAACACATGATAATCAATTTTTATTGATTATTTTTTTATATGGAATTATAATAATTTTGGCGGTAGGTGAGGCTACCGATAGGATATGGGTTGTTGCCGCAACATTATGGAGACATAAATAGCTGGTATGAATAGTCTTAGTCGATTCAAGGCTTAGAATAATACAACTTCACTGCCTGTCGATGCTGAAGCTTGGACGTTTAGGCAAATCCTCCGCTTGAGGATTTTTATTTTTAATAAAGGAGGTACTATCATGTCAGATTTTAATGATGCAAGAAATGATATTCTTGAATTGATTCGAAACCAGGAATTATCAAACGAAGAATTAATTCAGGCCTTAAGTCAATACCATGAATCGGATATTGCCGATGTTTTACCACTTTTAAGTGAAGAAGAAAAGAAGATCTTCTTTGAAAAACTATCCAATGAAGAACTTGGTGAACTTTTAACGTATGTTGATTCTCCAGAAGAATATATCGAGGAATTAGAACCATCAAAAGCCGCCGATATCGTCGAAACAATGGACGCCGATGATGCGGTAGACGTTCTAGAAGATGTCGATGAAGATGTTCTTCAAGATATCTTAGAAGAAATGGAAGAGGAACAAAGGGAAGATATCGAACTCATCCACAAATTTGAAGATGATGAAATTGGTTCTAAAATCACCACAAATTACATCACCATTAAGAAAAACTTCTCTATTAAAGAAGCGATGAGAACTCTTGTGAGTGAAGCACCTGAAAACGACAACATCAACAATCTATTTGTTTTAGATGAAGATGGTACTTACTATGGAACCGTCATATTAAAAGACCTCATTATCGCAAGAGAAGGTACCTCGCTTTTGGATATTACTAAGACAAATTACCCAACACTATATGCTCACGATAAAGTAGAAGATGTCATCAATGAAATTAAAGATATTGACCTTGATATCATCCCAGTGCTTGCCGAAAACGATACAATTATGGGCGTTATCACATCACAAGACATCATCGAAACTGTCGGTGAAGAATTAGCAGAAGACTACGTAAAATTCGCCGCTGTCGATGAAGAAGCCGATGTTGATGACACTCTTCTCCAATCAGTTAAAAGAAGGGTACCATGGCTTGCGATGTTACTCGTACTCGATATTTTAACTTCATCAGTATTATCTGGATTCTCTCATATATTTACTATTGTGCCTGCGCTAGTATTATTTCAATCATGGATTCTTGACTCAAGTGGTAATGCTGGAACACAATCTCTAGCCTTAACCATTCGTGCAATCACAAATGATGACCTCACAAGAGAGACATTTATGAAGAGAATGGTAAAAGAATTATTAACTGGCCTATTAGATGGCCTCCTAGTCGGAGCTACCGGTTTCTTAATCTCGTTCTTGTTCCTTTTAATCACAAAGAATCCTGTAGTAGGTGATACTGTTGAAATTGGAAACCAATTAACTGCAGCTGGAATCGTTGGTATCGCACTACAATGCGCTATTCCAATCACATCTCTTGCTGGACTATTTATCCCTATCATCTTTAAAAAGATTCACATTGACCCTGCGGTTGCATCTGGTCCACTCATCACAACACTTTCTGATATGTGTGGTGTTGCAATCTACTACGCAATGGCGATGATACTATTTAGTGCATTACTATAAGGATTATTATGCTAAGAGGTGATTTACATTTTCATTCTTTTTATTCAGATGGCGAACTGACACCAAATGAACTAGTGAAAAGATTAAAAGATAAAAATATAGATATCGCTTGCCTGACTGATCATGATACAATACTTGGATCAGAAGAATTTATTTGGGCATGTGAAAAAGAGGGAATAGTTTCATTCCCTTCTTTAGAGTTATCTACATATAGAAACGATGAACCAATTCACGTTCTTGCCTATTTTAAATCTTTAGACTCAATTTCCGATGAATTTAAAGAATATTTAAATGAGATGAAAACTAAAAGATATGAAAGAATGAAAAAATTGGTAGATAATGTCAATAAAATTTATGATTTAGGCATTGATTTTAAAGACGTAGAAAAACTTCAGCCAAATATGCTTGAACGTCCTCATCTTGCGAAAATAATCAGTCAGAAATACAATATTACAAATAAGGAAGTATTTGATAAATATATAGGTAATGACAATGTTGCCTTCATACCATCGACAAAACTAGATACTAAAGAAGGTATTGATATGATTCATAAAGCTGGTGGTCTTGCAATTCTTGCCCACCCATATCAATATAAGAAAAACATTCCCCTAGATTTAATGGAACTTGGTTTAGATGGTATCGAAGTATATTATTTTCCTGCATCACCTAAAGGTTATAAACTATATAAAAAATACTGCGAAAAACACGATCTCATTATTACTGGTGGCTCTGACTTTCATCGTGAAATAGATGAAAAACACGCATACATTGGTTCAGGAGAATACACAAGTCCATTTATTGAGAAGTTTATAGAAAAGGTAAATTCGCTATGATTAGAAGAGCCGAAATTAAAGACCTACCTGAAATTAATCATTTATTAGAAGAAGTATTAAAAGTTCATAATGCGATTAGGCCAGATATCTTTAAAGGTGCTGGTGCTAAATATACTAAAGAAGAACTCATAAATCACTTAAAAGATGAAAAGAAACCGATATATGTCTATGTAGAAAATGACAAAGTTATTGGTCATCTCTTTCTTGAAATTAGAGAATATGAATCAAACGTCATTATTCCATATAAATCTGTGTTCGTTGATGATCTTTGCATTCTAGATACCGAAAGAGGAAAAGGAATCGGAAAGGCCTTAATGGAATTTGCATTTGAATATGCAAAATCGATTGGTGCAAAGGATGTTTCATTAAATGTTTGGAATAAAAATGAGGATGCATTAAATTTTTACGAGAAACTAGGGATGAATATTCAAAGATTCACATTAGAAAAGTCTGTAAACTAGACTTTTCTTTTTTATAAAATATATTATAATTACTTCCCATAAAATTATTTGATATGATAAAATAAAAATATGGAAAAAGTAGTAAATGTAATTGGAGCCGGCCTTGCTGGATGTGAGGCTACCTACCAGCTTACAAAAAAAGGTATAAAGGTAAGGCTCTACGAGATGAAAAGAATCAAAAAAAGTCCAGCCCACAAACTGGATAGTTTTGCTGAACTTGTTTGTTCGAATTCTCTTCGTTCATCAGATATAAAAAATGCTGTTGGCCTATTAAAAGAAGAACTTCGTATGATGGATTCACTAATTATAAGAGCGGCAGATAGTACTAAGGTAAGTGCGGGCGCATCTCTTTCCGTAGATAGAACGCTTTTTAGCGAATATATAACTAATGAGATTAAGAATAATCCACTTGTTGAAGTAATTGATGAAGAAATAACAGAGATTCCATCTTCCCCAACAATCATTGCGACTGGGCCACTCACTTCAGATAAATTATCTACTGCCCTCAAAGAATTTATTGGTAGCGATTATTTATATTTTTATGATGCGATTGCGCCAGTAGTCACTAAAGAATCAATCGATTTTAATAAGGCATATTATAAATCGAGGTGGGATAAAGGTGAAGCCGATTATATAAATTGTCCTTTTACCAAAGAAGAATATATCAATTGGTATGACACTCTAATCAAAGAAGAAAGCGTGGAAGCTCACGATTTTGAAATTAAAGTATTTGAGGGATGTATGCCTTTTGAAGAGATGGCAAAAAGAGGCATTGACACCTTAAGGTTTGGGCCAATGAAGCCAGTTGGCCTATATTATAACGGAATGAAGCCATATGCGGTCGTACAGTTAAGAGAAGATAATATTTCTAAATCAATGTATAACATTGTTGGCTTTCAAACAAAACTAAAATATGGCAGCCAAGATAAGATTATCAGAATGATTCCTGGCCTTGAAAACGCAGAAATAGTAAGGCATGGTGAAATGCATAGGAACACATTTATAAATGCACCAAAAGCGATAAATGAGCACTATCAAACAAAAAATAGAGAGAATCTCTTTATTGCGGGACAATTATCGGGTGTTGAAGGCTATGTAGAATCGACAGCTTCTGGTTTAATTGCGGGAATTAATATGGCAAGATATATAAATAATCTACCGCTTTTGTCGTTCCCAAGAACGACAGCGATGGGTTCGCAGGCTTACTACATATCTCATGTGAGTGAAAAAGATTTTCAACCTATGAACACTAATTTTGGAATTTTTCCACCACTAGATATTGAAACTAAAAAAGCTGATAGAAAGATGGCATATGTAGATAGGGCTATAAAAGATTTGGAGGAATTTAAGAATGAGTCCAAAGAATAAAGAATACCTAGATAAGTTTCTTTCTTACCTCAGGAACGAAAGAAGATATTCAGATAATACAGTCATTGCCTATAAAAATGATATAGAACACTACATAGGATTTCTAGATAAAGAAGATTTTGGTGATTTAGATGAAATCTCTAGTAAAGTCGCAGAATTTTATTTAGGAGAATTAAGAGATGAATATACTCCTAAATCAATTCAAAGAAAAGTCTCTTCACTGAAAACTATGTATAACTATTTCGTAAATCTAAACGAAATGGAATCAAACCCATTTATCTCGGTCACTCTTCCTAAACTAGAAAAGAGACTTCCAAAGTTCATCTATGAAAATGAAATACAAGATTTCTTTGATTCCATCGATGTGACAACCGAAAGAGGAAAAAGAGATAAACTAATATTCATGCTTCTATATGGATCGGGCCTACGTGTCAGTGAACTCACAGATTTAAAGCTTAAAGATTTAAATATAGAAGATAGAGTAATAAGCGTTCATGGTAAAGGCTCTAAAGATAGACTTGTTCCAATCAATAAAGAAACGCAAAAAGAATTTAAGACATATCTTTCTATCGCAAGACCAGTACTCCTTTCTAAGAGTGATGATCTAGATAATGATAATGTATTCTTAAATTTTAAGGGGACATCATTAACCCCAAGGGGTGTCAGAGATATTTTAAATAGACTGATAAAAGAAACATCATCCACCTTAAGAGTTTCACCACACACCTTTAGACATTCATTCGCAACACACCTATTAAATAACGGAATGGATGTAAGGATGGTTCAAGAATTATTAGGCCACTCCAATCTTTCAACAACACAAATCTATACCAAGATTTCTAAAGAAAACCTAATGAAAGAATATGAAAAAGCTTTTCCAAAAGGTGGTAAAAACCAATGATTAGAATAATATCTGTAGGTAGAATAAAAGAAAAATACTTGAAAGACGGTATGGATGAATATATAAAAAGACTTTCTAAGTTCACAAAACTTGAAATGATTGAATTAAAAGATATCCCAGTTCCCGATAAAGCATCTCTAAGTGAAGAAAATGAAATTAAAAAAGAGGAAGGGAAGGAAATCTTATCAAGAATAAAAGATGACTATGTAATTGCCCTAGATCTAAAAGGAGAAATGTTAGATAGCGTATCTTTTAGTAAAAAAATAGAAGAGATAAATACTAGTGGTAAATCAAAAATAACGTTCGTTATAGGTGGGTCCCTCGGATTATCTAAGGAAGTAATCGATAGATCTAACTATCAATTATCCTTTTCACCTATGACATTTCCTCACCAACTATTCAAATTAATTCTCTTAGAACAAATTTACCGTGCATACAAGATTTTAAACAATGAAACATATCATAAATAATAAAGGAGATAAATATATGGTACAAGAATTACAAAACAGTTTTATGGAAGAAGTTAAAGAAGGAGTTACATTTGTTGACTTCTATGCCAATTGGTGTACACCATGTCGTATGATGATGCCAGTTGTCGAAGAATTATCCGAAGAATTTAATGGAAAAGTTAAATTTATTAAAGTTAATACTGATGATAATCAGGATCTTGCGCTTAGCCTCAATATCCAATCAATCCCAAGATTTTATATCTTTAAAGATCAAAGCGCTGTAAAAGTTTTCGTTGGAGCTCAAAAGAAAGAAACATTAGTAAGCGCTCTCGAAGAATGCCTCAAGTAATTGTAATAGGAAATGGGCCAGCCGGAGTTAGCGCATCAATCTATCTTAAAAGAGCAAATATTGATGTTTTAAATATTTCGATGAATGGTAGTTCTCTTTTAAAGGCTAAGATAGAAAACTACTATGGATATGTTGATGTAGACGGCAAGAAGCTCTATGAAAATGGAATAAAACAATTAAATGATTTAGCTGTATCAACCATCAATGGATTTGTGCAAAAAATTGAATATCTTGATAATGGTAAACTTCGTATTTTTGTTTCAGATAAAGAATATGAAACCGACTATTTAGTTCTTGCCTTGGGTTCTCCTTTAAAAATTAATTCAAAATATAAGGATTATTTAGGTAGAGGAGTATCAATTTGTGCTCACTGTGATGCACCGCTTTATAGAGGAAAAGAAATAAATGTCACAGGTAGTGAACCATATTTAAGCGATATGATCAAAGAATTATCTTTATATTCTGACAACATCTGTAGGATAAAAGAAGATGATATTCAAAGACTAGAAGGCGAATTCAGTCTTGAAAGAATCGTCTACAATGATGGAACAATTAAAAACATTAACAACCTATTTCTCGCTATCCCAGTTTCAGGAAATAGACTCTACTATGAACTTGGTTTAATGGTTGATGACAACGGTTATATTGATGTAGATGAAAAATATCGTTCAACCATTAAGAATATATATGCTGTTGGTGATATGATTAGCGGTATACATCAAATCTCTTCAGCTGTTTATTCAGGAATGATAGCGGCTCTTGATATTGTTAAAGGGGTAAGAAAAAGTGCGTAGTATCGAAGATGTAAGAAATGATATTTCGGCAATAGATGTAAAAATCAGAGATTTATTTATTGAAAGGCTTAATCTCATTCAAGAAATCAAAGAAATTAAAATTGCAACTAGTTATCCTTTTGTTGATAGCAGGAGAGAAGAAGAAATGAAAAACACCTATACAAAGGATTTATCATGCTATAAGAGTGAATACTTAGAGCTCTTTAATAAAATTCTTGAAATAAGCAAAAAAACATATAAATAATCATGATATAATGGTTATTGTGAATAACCATATAAACGGAGGTTAAAATGAAAATACGACGACTACCCGTACTTCATATAGAAGGTTACAAGGAACTCTCTATCAAAACTGCACCAAAAGAGTTTCTTAAACCAGAACACGTCTATATTCCAACCTTACTTCCAAGCCCAATGGATGTAAAGAAAGAAGTAGGCGACCATGTTTTATTAGGCGAAGTGATTATGGAATCTAGAGGCAGATTCCCTTATCCAGTTTTATCACCAATAAGTGGTACTGTCACTGCGAAAGTAAAGAAATGGTATCCATCAAACAAGATGTCTGATATGCTTGAAATCACCAACGATTTCAAGGAAGAAACTGTAGACACCTTTAAGAATCTTGATCCAGATAACATGACGAGAGACGAACTCATCGAAGTAATGAGAAAATCTGGTCTAGTTGGTCAAGGTGGCGCAGGTTTCCCTGCATATGTGAAATATGCCACAAAAGAAAAGGTAGATATGGTAATTATCAACCTTGCAGAATGTGAACCATTTATTACCTGTGACTATACATGTGTTCTATATAATGCCCAAACATTTATCTATGGCTTTAGATATCTATTAAAAGCTGCAGATTGTAATCAAGGCATAATCGCAATAAAAGATAAAGATATAAACACAAAAGTTATAGATTATCTTGAACCACTTCTCGATTCAAATATGAGAATCGAACTATTAAAAGATGTATATCCAGCAGGTTGGGAAAGATACACAGTTGAAACAATATCACATAAAACTTATAAAGCACTTCCAATAGAAGCTGGTGTAATTGTTTCAAACGCATCAACTTGTTACTCATTTGCGAGAATGTTAAAAGAAGGTGTTCCACCATCGGTTAAGTATCTTACAATCACTGGTGATGCTGTAAATAGTCCAGGTAATGTACTCGCTAAGATAGGTTCACCAATCCCAGAAATCCTACCACTATTTGGTGGACTAAAAGAAGGACACAATCCAGAAAACACTCATATAATTGCTGGTGGCCCAATGACTGGTAAATCAATGTTCTTCCCTGATTTCATCACAACACAAACCTTAGGTGCAGTAATTTTCCTAGAAAATAAGAATAAAGATAAAAAACAACTGGAATGCTTAGGGTGTGGTAGATGCGCAGAAAGATGCCCATCATTCCTAACTCCTGTAGAAATAAAGAAAGAATTAGCTGTTGGAAATATTGAGGAGTTAAAGAAACTCAACGTTACAAAATGTATTCAATGTGGACTCTGCTCATTTGTTTGCCCATCAAGAATTGATTTAACATATTCTGTAGGGAAAGCAAAAGAAATGGTTCTAAGGCTTGGGAGGAAGTAGTTATGGCAACAAAATATCTAGTAACTAATGCTCCATATCTTAGAAGTTCGGATCATGGCAGATCAACCCATACTGTAATGAGAGATCTACTTATTGGTCTTTCCCCAGTTATTTTATTCTCTATCTTCAAGAATGTGATAATGGTATTCATAAAAGGTGGTTACACATCAGTTTTACAAGCCATTTATCCTCTTATCACACTCATTGTTGGTCCACTTACTTCAGCACTATTAGAAATGCTTTGTCTCTTTATTATGAAGAGAAAAGAAATCTCTAAATTTAGCGATTTATTAGAAGAAGTTAAAAATGGTTTTGGTTTCTTCCCAGGCTTATTTATTGTATTAATTTCACCTGTATATATCAATATGTGGGTGCTAATAGTATCCGTTGCAGTAGGTGAAGTTGTCGGCAAGATGCTCTTTGGTGGTTTTGGGCAAAACATCTTTAACCCAGCAATCATAGGAAGAGCATTTATGGCCTTCAGTTTCTCTAATCAAATTGGTGTATCATGCTTTGACCCAGCATTAAATTCATATCTTAACGCTTATGAAGCAACTGCAGTTGATGCAATTGCTGGTGCTACACCTCTTATTAGATATTCTGGATTAACTGATATTAGCTATGTAAATGCAGTTGAACCATTTGGAAATCTTCTTGATTTCTTCCTAGGAACCATTCCAGGTTGTCTTGGAGAAACAAGTTTCCTTGCTTGTTTAATTGGCTGCATCTATTTATCTGTTAGAAAGGTAATAGATTACAAAGTCCCATTAATCTATGTATCTACAGTATTCCTTAATACATTAATCGCTGGTCTCTTTATGGGACAGGGAATATGGTATCCAGTATTCCAAGTTCTATCAGGCGGTCTCATGTTTGGTGCCGTATATATGGCTACTGAACCTGTAACCTCTCCTAAGACAAATCTAGGTAGAGCAATGAACGCAATGATGCTTGGTGTATTAACCGTATTATTCAGACTTGTCGGAAACAACCCAGAAGGTGTTGCAACCGCAATCGTCACAATGAATATCTTCGGTCTATTAATCAATAGATACGTTGTAAGAGTAAGAGTAGATGGTAAATTAGATAAGAATGAAGTTCCAGGTTTAGTTATATTCCTCGCAATCTTCACACTTATCTTTGTCTACAACATCATTATGATAGTCTAGGAGGTAAAGATATGAAGAATAACTTAATTACCGGCTTAGTATTATCAGTTTTCGCTCTAATATGTGGACTTATGCTATCGGTTGTAAATATGTTTACTGCACCGATAATAGAAGAGCGCACAGAAGAAAAAATCAATAATTCAATCATGGAAGTATGTGAAATCTACCGCGAAAACAAAGACACATATACAATTGATAAAGAATCAATTACCCATGATGAGGTAGACTCTGTTTATCTAATAAAAAATGAAAATGGAGAAAAGGTTGAGGTTATATATATCATAAGTGCTAAAGGATATGCTTCAACTATTCAAATGATGGTTTCAGTCACCAAAGATCATAAAATTGAAAAATCAGTTGTAATTTCATCAGCTGAAACTAAAGGAAATATTAAAACTCATGATTTCAATATGGAAGGCAAAGACTCTCTAGAAGATTTTGATAAACTCGCAGGGTCAACCATTTCATCTAAAGCAGTAAGAAAGTGTTTTTATACGGCTTTAGATCTATCATATGAGGATCTTAAATAGGAGGTTAATGATGAATAAGAAAGAAAACTTCCTTAAAGGATTTATCAAAGAAAACCCATTATTTGTACTGCTTCTTGGTACATGTCCTGCCCTTGCAATTACTACATCCCTTGAAAATGCTCTTGGAATGGGTGTTGCATTCATATTCGTACTCGTAATGAGTAATACTATTATTTCTCTAATCAATTCATTCAAAAAACTAAAAGAATTAATTCAACCAGTTAGAATTGCAGTTTATATTGTAATAATCGCAAGCCTTGTAACAATCGTAGAAATGCTTATGCAAGCATATCTTCCAGATTTATATAATTCACTCGGTGTATTCATATCTTTAATTACCGTTAATTGTATAGTTCTTGGAAGAGCCGAAGCATATGCTTCATCAAATACCGTAGGTGATTCTGTAATAGATGGTATATCAATGGGCCTTGGTTATACACTTGCCTTAATTATCATATCTATAGTGAGAGAATTACTCGGTAACGGTACAATTACTATTTGGGGTGATTTACAGCTCAACCTACAAGGTGTATTCGATTTTCTACATATTACAACCATTTCATTCTTTACATCTAGTGCTGGTGCATTTATGGTTTTAGGTATCGTCCTTGCGATAATGCAAGCAATAAAAAACGGTAAAGAAGAAAAAGCAAAAGAAGCTGAAAAAGCGAAGAAGGAGGTTAAATAATTATGTCATTTAGTCAAATAATCTTCATCATTTTCTCTTCAATGCTTCTTGAAAACGTTATTCTATCTCAATTCCTTGGAATTTGTTCATTCCTCGGAGTTTCTAAGAGTAGAAAGAGCGCAGTTGGTATGGGCTTATCAGTTGTTGCAGTAATCGTTATCGCCACAACTGTCACATGGCTAATATATAATTATGTATTAGTATTATTTGATTTAGTATATCTAAAGACCATTGTGTTTATATTAGTAATCGCATCACTAGTACAAATTATTGAAATAATCATTAAGAAGTTCGTTCCTACCCTCTATAAATCTCTTGGTATTTATTTACCACTTATTACGACAAACTGTGCCGTTCTTGGCGTTGCCATTAAAGCTGCGCAAAATGGTTTAACATTCTTCCATATGCTTCTTTATGCACTTGGATCTGGACTTGGTTTCTTATTAATAATGTTTATCTTCAGTTTCTTAAGAGAAGAATTAGATAAGAGAAAAATACCTAAAGCAATGAGCGGTATTCCAATTGCCCTTGTGGTTGCATCTATTCTCGCGATTATCTTCTCAAGATATGTAGGTATCGTAAAAGAAAGCGATAATAACGAAGAAAAAGAACTTCCACGCACAACTAATGTAATTATTATGCATAATGCTCCTAGTGAAGACTATTTAAATAATATTATGAGGAGGATGAAATAATGCCAATTCTAATCGCAGTATTAGTTATGCTTGTTTTGGGTTTTGTACTAGGGTTTATAATTGCACTAGTATCAACTAAATTCCATGTAGAAGAAGATACAAGACTCACAACTATTGCATCTCTCCTTCCTGGTGCTAACTGTGGTGCATGTGGAAATCCTGGTTGCCAAGCCTACGCACAAAAAATCTTTGATAAAGAATCAGATGGTAATGATTGCACCGTTATAAAAGGCGAAGCAAAAGAAAAACTACTTGAATATATCAAAGAGAATATAAATTAACTTAAAAGATTTATCTTTTGCCTATTTATTTTTGTTTGACAAAAAAAGATATTTGTCTTACAATAATCTAGACAAAAGATAATATGGACCTTTAGCTCAGTTGGTAGAGCAACTGACTCTTAATCAGTGGGTCCACGGTTCGAGTCCGTGAAGGTCCACCACTTTGTCAATTATCACTAGTCTTATGACTGGTGATTTTTTTATTTAAATTAAGTGCCAAAACGGCATATAAACAAAAATCAAGTATGCCAAATTGGCATATTCTTATTGAATTAATGTGCCAATTATGTTATTATATTAGCGGAGATGATATTATGAATATATTAGATATTAGAAATCAGTACAATTTATCGCAAAAAGAAGCAGCATCAATTATTAATATGCCACTAAGAACATTCATTCGTTATGAAAAAGATAACAGTTATGGCAACGAAATGAAAAGGCAGTCAATAATTAGAACACTTATTGAAAAAAATGAAATTACTGAAACGAAAGGCCTACTAACTATTGACCAAATTAAAGAATCATTAACGAAATTATTTGATGAAAAATACAAAGATCAAATTGAATTTTGCTATTTATTTGGAAGTTATGCGAAAGGATACGCTAAAGAATCTAGTGATATTGACTTATGCATTGATACTTCATTAACGGGATTAAAATTTACTGGGTTAAGTGAATCAATAAGAGAAGCATTACATAAAAACATTGATTTAATTAGATTCTCAAATTTAGACAATAATATTGAACTAATTAGCGAAATAATGAAAGATGGTATTAAGATTTATGGATAATAACAAGGATGATAAATATTATGCAAAAAAAGCAATTGAAAATATTGCTGCCATAGAAAAATATATCTCAACCATTAGCTACGATCAATTTGTATTAGACGATGAACTTATAGATGCGGTTATGTTTAGGTTTATTCAACTTGTTGAAAATATCAAAAACATATCTACAGAATTCAAAGAACAAAACAACGGCATCCCATGGGGAGACATTATTGGTTTTCGAAATGGTATAGTTCATGATTACGGCCATACTGATTATAAAATAGTATATGAAACCGCTGTTAATGATTTAAAAGATTTAAGAATCGCTTTTGAAAATTATTATAATTTATGTTAAATTTATCAAAAAAACTAATGACTTTGAAAATCAAAGTCTTTTAAAATAATATGTGCTATAATAGTTAGCAGATGCTAACTGATGCTAGTGTCTTTCTTGGAGGTATTTATGTATAAGTATATTCTAAAAGTATATGGAATGAGATGTGGAATGTGCGAAAGTCATATTAATGATGTTATTAGAAGGAATTTTAATGTAAAAAGAGTAAATTCATCACACATCAAAAATACTACAACTATATTCACAGAAGAAGAGTTATGTGAAGATGCAATTAGAAAAGTTATAGATGCAACCGGATATGAGTTAACCACAATAGAAAAGGCGGATGCCGTTAAAAAAGGCTTGTTTTGGAGGTAAGTATGGATAAATTTTACCCACTGATAGGTATATTATTGATTTTCGTATGTACCACAATAGGTGCCCTATTTGTATTTTTTATTCGTGATAAAAACATCTCTCCAAAATTAAATAAAATATTTATTGGTTTTGCAGCCGGAGTAATGCTTTCTGCTTCGTTCTTTTCGCTCATTAAGCCAGCATTAGAATCAAATGTTGCATATATGCCAACTTGGATTATTGTTGCAATATCTATTGTTCTAGGTTCTTTGTTTTTGTTTGGAATTGATAAAATTGTTCCTCACCTTCATATTCAAGAAAATAAAGAAGAAGGTCTAATTAATAACCATATGTCTAAAACAAGCAAAATGTTCTTAGCGGTCACAATCCATAATATTCCAGAAGGACTTTCTGTAGGTATCGCTTTTGGTGTTGCACTTTCTATTCCTGATAACCACGCATTATTACTAGGTGCATTGCTTCTTGCAATTGGTATAGGTATACAAAACATTCCAGAAGGTGCGGTTGTTTCACTACCTATAAAGGCAGAAACCGGATCTTCATCAAAAGCCTTTTTATTTGGTATGCTTTCAGGAGTGGTAGAACCAATTGCTGGTGTAATTGGTCTATTACTTGCTCTAAAAATTCAAGGCATAATGCCTTGGGCACTTGCTTTTGCAGCTGGTTGTATGATTTATGTTGTTGTTGAAGAGATGATTCCAGAAATGAAAGATGATGATCATGATCACTTTGGTGTTTGGTCATTTATCATTGGATTTGTAGTAATGCTTATTCTAGATTGTCTCTAAAAACATCACAAAAAATACATAAATTAAGAATATGTGTAGTTACACTACACTAAAAAAAGAAAACAATTGACAAATTTGTTGAATAATGATATATTAACGTGGAAGCGTGAGAATATCATAAAATGCTTCATAAGGCAAAACTAGCGTAAGCTAGCGACGCAAAGCTATAGGGTCTAATAAAGACAGCCAGTTGCAGTTTATCACTCTTTTGTGATAGAAAAAGGCTGTCTTTTTATTTTGAATCTAAGGAAAGGAGGAGTAGTTATGAAATTATCTAGAAAAAAACTTATTTCAGCAATAGTAAGTTTATCTTTTGCTAGTCTACTTGCTTTCCTTACAATTTTCTTCTTCACTGATTACTCTTTAGGTTGGTATTCAGAAAATAGATATGTACAATCAAGAGGAATTGGTATTACAGTCGAATCACAAAGTGCCGTTACAACTCTCTCATGTTATGCATTTAGATATGATGGTATGTTTGGGGCTGTTTGTTTAGACGTAAGTAATAACCCAGAAATTGCCATGTCTGAATATGACGTTATCTTCACTGATAAAAACGTTAATACACCATTATTCTTTAGAGTTGTTGCACAAGGTATTCCAAACACTGAAGGTGGATATATTAGTGTTACAATTCCATGCACAACACCAAATTATTCTCAATCATCAAACACAATAACTGCTGGTGATGGTCTTAATGCACAAGGCGTATTATCAAATGTTATCACATGTAAACTTGGTTGTGGATTAATTGAGAATGCTAGAAGGGTTACAGACTCATATTTCCCTGTAGAAACTTCAGAAACTAGAGTGGAAGATAATGTCTCTATATTTACTGGTGTTCGTGATCTTATGAAACCAGCTAATGCATCAGCAAACAAAGTTGTATCAGGAAAATACATCAATAATATTCAAAAAGATAATGATGGTAATATCACATCAGCCAGCAAAACAACCACAGCCATTACTCTTACTCTAAATTATGAAGACTATGCCGATTATCTATGTGGCGTTGAATTAGATGAAGATGGAATAGTAACCGATTATGATTATGAAGCAGAAGAAAAAGATTGCTTAGTATTCTACATCGAAATAGATTACGACGACGATCTAGTAAACATGTTTAGATCTCATACAAGCGAAGATACTCTTGCAGAATTCAGAAATGATATAGGAACAATATCTATAAAGGAAGTTTGGGGATAGGAATGAAAAAACTAAGAATTGAAACTTTCAAGTTGTTGCTTGTAATTGCTCTTATATTTGGGACAATCACCACATCTGTTTATGGTTGGTTCTCTAGTAAAGCAAACACAATCTCAACAAAAGTAACCGGAAGCATCGTGTTTGAATATTTCCATTGTGGCGACGGATCAGAAGAAAATCCGTTTGTTATAACACGCCCTATTCACTATTATCACATGGTTGAATTCTTCCAAAGGATTACAATTCTAGATATTGGAAATAATGAAAAGGCAAATTTTGGTAAAGACTATCTTTATTTCCAAATTGGATGTCCTCTTGCACAGCTCGGTGACCCAACAAATACAAATGGTCCTGTAGATGCAAATGACTGGTATGTATTTGATTATTCTAATACTGGTGGTGTAAACGAAAAAACCAACGCTCAGGGCGAAATAGTTGCCCCAGGAACAAATGCTCTCGCATCTAAAACGCTCAATATGGCGTATTATTCAGGTGAAAGAGCCCTAATGCCAACAGGTTCATCTGAGGTTCCTTTCTTAGGATCAATCGATGGCCATAAGATGACAATAGATAATCTACACATTGTATCTAGTTCAATAGTCAATGTCGTAGATGAACACGGAACAATACATTCAAATGTTCAAAGACATACCGCAGATATGGGTGTGTTTGGTTGTGTAGCACAAGGCCTTGATTTAAATGAAGATGGTACAGTTGCGAATGTTGTTGAAAACGACGTAGTTACACTTCGTGAACAATCTTCAATCAAAAACTTATATATTACCAATGCAACAATAGACTTAGATGGTACTGCAACATCTACAGAAATAGTAGGCGATCTTCCAACTCTTCCAAATGGAGATCCAACTCACTCTAACGATTACCACCTAGTAAATGAAGATGGTGAAGTAGTAGAAGAAAACGGTACAGAAATTGCCTATGTTGGTTATGTTGCAGGTCACGTATTCTCAACAGACGATATCACAGACGTGTACGTAAATAATTGTAGAATAGTTGGTGGTACTGCATCCCTTACCGGCTATGGTTATTTTGGCGTTATCATCGACCCAACTACAGGTGACACGGTATCATCATTAGGTTCAGCAATTGCGAACATCTATACATCTGGTGATGGTAGCGGATTCGGTGGTAGTATTGGTATGACTGACCTCTTTACTAGAATTGGTAATGTGAGAGATGCATCATCAAACATTAGAAATATTACAGCTGAAACAGTAATTATTGATGAGGTTGCTGGTACAACAACCAGGATTGCAACTGCATATGCAAACCAAGATGCATATAACCCAAGTCGTTCAAGCAACAACAGTGAGTTTATACAATATCACTATAGCCCTGAAAGCGGTCTTTATTATATCTTCTTTAGAGGAACCAACACTCAAGGCTATAACTATTTATGGGGCGAAAATACTCGTCTTCAAACCAAAACAGTAACCACCATAACATATGAAAAAGATCTAGATACTGGATCTTATAAAATGGTTGATGGTTATATTATTTATGAAGGATCACAAAACTATCTAGGAACAAGTGCTACAACTACAACTAGTGCAACCCTTGCAGGTGTAAGTCAAGCAAATGCAAGAATATTGTCTTTTGATGATAGTAATCACTTATATTTCATTGCACCAGTAAATTTCACTCAAAATTATGATTATCCATATAACGATAATGAAAATGGTGCAATCGATACTATTTTCTATCTAAATGCAGCAAATAATTACCTTGGAGTAACAGCAGCAAATAACGCTTCAACAACCTGGGCATTTGATGAAGATAATAGACTTTATACAACAAATAATCAAACAAGATACTATCTTGACTACAACAATGATAATTGGTATCTAACACCAGTTACATCTTTCTCAATCTTTAAGGATGGCGAAGGCAATTATTTAAAAATTACTGGAACATCTCTTGATAATACAACAGTAGAAGCTGATGCATCAAAATTAGAACTTTCAAATCCTGAAGCATCAACTACAATTACAACAATAATAAATGGTACAAGATACTACCTTAGAAGTAATGCTGGCACACTCGAGTTAAACACAACTGCAAACAATCATCAATGGTCATATGATTCTACCAAAGGTGCATATTATATGACTTATGGGTCAACAAAATACTATATCGCATGTGATGATGATGTATGGAAAATGAGACCAGAGGGATATAACTATCTGATATCTGATACTGGTAATTATTTAAATGCAACATCGACAACTGCATTTACTAATGTTACCGATTCAACAGCAGCATCTTATTGGAATTTAGATCCTAATGCAGCCACTACAACAATTTCAACTATCATATCCGGTACAGTAACATATCTCGGTGTAAATAATGGAAACTTAGTGCTTGGTACTGGATATAACACCTCTTGGACAAAAGAAGGTGATGCTTACTATACAACTATTGATGGAACTAAGTTCTATTTGGGTTTCGATGGCACATGGAAGATAGATTATTCAGGCTATAAACTTGGTGATGGAAACGGTAATTATATCAATGCATCATCAGCAACTGCAATTAATAATCAAACAAATGCTTCAAACGCTTCTACATGGTTATATGATCCAGATAGTGCAACTACTACAATTTATACATATGTAAATGGAACAAAGACATATCTTGGAATAAATAATGGTGCTCTAGCACTAAATGCAAGTTATAGTACAACATCTTGGACTAAGGACAACGATGGATACTATATCACAAACACAGACGGCATTAAACAATATATTAGATATAACAATGGTTGGATTGTTCAAATAGATGGATATAAGATTAGTAATGGAGCTACTAACTATTTAACAGCAACAAGTGCAACTGCAACTGGCAATACAACAGAAGCAAATGCTGCTATATGGGTTCTTGATCCAGACAGTGCAACTACTACAATCTTTACTTATGTAAATGGTACCAAGACATATCTCGGTGTAAATAATGGCGCTCTAGCACTAAATGCAAGCTATAGTTCAGTCGCTTGGACTAAAGAAAGTGCCAATAGTTATTACGTACTTGTAGCTTCAGAAAAAGCATACATTACATATGATAATGGATGGAAAATAGCATACGAAGGCTATAGAATTAAAAATACTGCCAACAACAACTGGCTAAGTGCATCAAGCCAAACTGCAATTACAAATCAAACTACTCAAGCAAATGGAAGCATATGGATTTTAGATCCAGACGCAGCCACTACAACAATCGCAACAATCTATAATGGCACTAAGACATATCTTGGAGCTAATGGATATGCTCTCGCATTAAACACATCATATTCAGGAACACTTTGGACAAAAGAAGGCAACACCTATTACATTGAGTCTAATGAAGGTGTAAAACTATACCTAATTTATGATAATGGATGGAAGCTTGGATATGATGGTTATACAATAAAAGATAATAGCGGCAACTATTATCTATCCGCTAATGGAACTACAATACAAAACCAAACAACTCAAGCAAATGGCACATCATGGATTATAGATAGAGATGAGAATACAACAAAAATATTCTATATCTATAACAACTCTACTCCGTATTATCTTGGAATTGATAATAATGAAAACCTTGCAGTTGGAACAGCTTATAGTTCAACAATTTGGACAAAAGACGGAAATAGTTATTATACAACTTACAATGGTATTAATTACTATTTCACCTATTTAGCTAACGGCTGGAGAGCTCTTCCTAAAGAGTACGTTAGAATTATGATGAATGGTTATTATATGTATCTTTATAGCGGTACTGCAGTTAGAAATAATGCTAATCCAACAGCCACAGCAGCTAATTTCTATAGAGATTCTCAAAATAGATATTATGCTTTCTATAATAACAACAAGACATATATTAGAAACAATAATAATACAGTTCAAGCAAGTACAACTATAGGACAAGCAGCAGAAATTCTAAGAGAAGGGAATATACTTTATGTTCAAAGCGGCAATAATAAGCTATATATTAATCAAACTTCAACGTCTACTTATAGTAGTACTGCGTGGAGTTTTTCGGCAGCTAATGTTGCCCGCTATGCAATAGGAGATGGTTCTGGTCACTATCTAAATGTTACAGGAACTAATGCTAATTCTTATGAAACTGTAAATAATGCTCAAAATGCAACTCACTTTGTATTCTCAAGTACAACATCGGGTACTATTTCAACTACAGTAGATGGAACAACTTACTATCTCAGAAACAATAATGGTACTTTAGAAGTGAGCACAACTAGTACTACATGGGATATTACAACAAATGGTATAAGTAATGATGGATATAATCTAAGATACAATAATGGAAACTGGGAATTAGTAACAGTATATTATGTTTTAAGATCTGGTACAAGCTATATGGGATATTCTGGAACCGATGTAACTGTGGTTTCATCAAAGAATGATAGTAATATTCTTTTGTTTAAAAACATTCCTACTACAACAGGAACCGATTATACTCTTGAAGTTAAAGCTGGTAATAATGAATATAACCTATATTGCCCAAACAACACTAACAATTCCGCTGTTTCTCTTAGTACGAACGCAAGAAACTGGAGAACAGATGCAAACGGAAGATTGTTTTATAGATATAGCAACACCAGAAGTTACTACTTACGTCTTACAGGTGGGGATTGGCAAGTAAACAGAACTCAAGCAAATGGTAGCACAATAACATTCGAACTATATGATGACTCTATTCAAACTAACATAACTAGAACGGAGTTCTTATACGGAAACGAAGTAGCAACTGACAACACAAACACTTATGCGCAAACATTTGCAGCTGCTTCAGTTACAAAGAATTTAACACCACAACAATATACAGTTACAAAGAATTTCAACGCTGCATATATTGACCCATATTTCGCTCTTGCAAATACATCACACGATGCAGCAAGAACAATAACTATCAGTGAGTCTTTGATGGTTTATGGTATTACAGATACTGTTCCACTAAACATTAATAGAATCACACAAAGTCAAAAGGCAATCAAGATAGGTGCACAAGAATCCGGCCTTCCAACCGGTTTCACCACATATATGCCTATTCGTATAACTGGTAGTGAAGATTCTGATTATGATTCAAATAGTCCTTTCAAAGCATCTTTAAAGAACACAGGATATATTATTGGCGGTGGTAATTTCTACGTTCAAGGAAACAGTGTTGGTGATATTCGTGTATCTAGATATGCTAAGGACAATATTTCTTCTTATAGAACAACTGATTACACCACTCTTTATACTATTGATGGAAATGGCATTAGAAGACTAAATTCAAACGATTTAAATAAATATATGTCATTCAATGATTCACAAGATGCTGATGGAAACACCATTTCTGGTGCGAAGACACAATTTGATGCGATGATTGGATCTTATGCTGATGGTCTTCACTTCATGAACGCCGAGATATCTACTGAGCGTCTTATCACCGTTCCTCAAGCAACCATCCTTAATAGAACATATTATAACTACCAGTTCCCTGAAGACTGTATTGACTTTAAAGTATTAAAACGTGGTGCAATTAGTTTCTTTGCGGGTGAATACTTCACTGGAAATGATGCATTCTTCTCTCTTCATCAAATATTTAGAGATGAAGATCAAAACATCACAGATATAAAAGAGATTCAATACGTATATAAAGTAACTGGTGCTACACTAGGAACTGCGGATTATATTTATCTTTATAAAGATGGTCTTTATGGAATAATTAACCAAGAGACAGGTAATTTTGAAGTCACTAATAAGATTTCTTTAACTCAAGAAAATAGCGCATACTTAAATGCATATTATGAAATTGCATTCAATACCGATTGGATCACAAACCCAACAGGTGTTAGTGATTCTAATAAACGTGTTTATTATTTCGAAATTCCATGTAATAAGGGTGAATATGCCCTTGGATCTGTAACAGGAAAAACTGGTGCATACCTTCTTTACCTCGATATCGCCGCAAATGGTGGTGATGAAGTCGCTGCAATCGTAAGTGGTGAAGGTAATGACGTTTCTACAACATTTAAGGTTGACTTTAGAGCTCCAGGAGAAACATCTAATTTCGCAATCTTACAGTTAGAAGTTAAGTGTCCAACTGAAGAAAATGCATCTTCTAGAGAACTCGACTCAAGACTATTTAGTGTTAGAGTTGTCTTTGACTCAAGTGAAACGGGAGCAAATAATACGTATCCGAGTGGTATATACAATATATACGTCACAAACAAAGTACCAGATACAACGGTAAAGATTAAGGTCTTCTTAGTCGATGATGATAATGATGTATCTACAGCATTCCCATATGCATTTAGAGTGATATACACTAATACAGAATTTGAAAATGTAACTATCACAAACATTGCTGATCTCGACTTCTATCAATCAGTTGGTGCATTTGAAATACCATTTGAAGGAGCCGGTGTAGAAGCATCCTACGACTAATAAAATACTTAAAAGCGCTTTCTTTTGAAGGCGCTTTTCTTTATAATATAGGTGTAAATATAAGGTGGTTAAAATATGGATTACATATATAATAAGAAAAAGAAAGACACAATGGAAGAAAAATGTTTTACTGGTGAGATCTATGATTGCAATGATAAGGATCTCATGTTTTATCAAGAAGAATGTAAATTATTAATAGATGAATATAATAAAACTCTTCCTGGCGAATTAAAGAAAAGAAGCGAGTTATTAAAGAAGATATTTCCTGATATTGGAGAGAATTGTTATATAGAACCACCACTAAGAAGTAATTTTGGTGGTAAACACACCCATCTTGGAAACAATATATATTCTAACTTCAATTTAACACTAGTTGATGATGGAGATATATTTATCGGAGATCATACGATGATTGCGCCAAATGTAACAATCTGTACAGCAGCTCATCCAATATATCCATTCTTAAGAGAAAAAGGACTCCAATATAATAAACCAGTCAAAATAGGTAAATGTGTATGGCTTGGTGCTGGAGTAATCATTCTTCCTGGTGTTACTATTGGAGATAATTCTGTCATTGGTGCTGGAAGTGTAGTCACAAAAGATATACCGAGTGATTCAGTTGCCTATGGTAATCCTGCGAGAGTCGCAAGAAGAATAAACGATAGAGATAAAGAATACTTTTATAAGAATGAAAAAATAGATTGGTCAAAGATTCAATAAATTTTCATTTTTTGACACAATTTTTTTCATTTTTAAAAATCTAATTATTATAAATAATAATTACATAAAAAAATATTTTATGAAAACGTGTTCATTAAATAAACTCTTTTCAATATGATATAATATTTACAAGTAAATTGAGAGTATTATAATTTACTTAAGTTTAGAGAAGGAGAGAGATAGCGATGAGTTTAATGAATGATTGCTTAAACATATCTAGCACATTTACTATTAATATCTTTATCGGTATTGAAACAGCATCAGTGTCTCTTAGTTTCTCAACTTTCTATTCTAATTTTTCTAATTTTTAACATCAAGCAAAGGCTTGGTGTTTTTTTTGAAAAATTAACCAATAACTTAATAAAAAAATAAATATAAAAAAGGAGAGTAAAAATGGAATTATTTTACAAAGTAGAAGACAAACCAGAGTTTTCTAAGTTAATCGTCTTAGCATTACAACAACTTCTCGCAATCATGGCTGCAACAATTGCTGTACCAGCAATCATCGGTCATGGTATGAGCCCTTCTGCAGCATTATTCGGTGCTGGCGTAGGTACACTCGTTTATTTATTATTCACAAAATTTAAAAGCCCTGTATTCTTAGGATCATCATTCGCATTCTTAGGTTCAATGTCTGCAGCATTCGCAGGCGCTGCAACTATCGGTTTAACAGAAAATGTTGGATTCATCGGACTCGTTCTTGGTGCTATCCTTGCAGGTTTAGTATATGTAGTATTAGCATTAATCGTTAAATCAGTTGGTACTAACTGGATTTCTAAATTGATGCCTGCAGTAGTAATCGGTCCTACAGTTGCAATCATCGGATTAAGCTTAGCTGGAAACGCTGTTGGCGATCTTGGAAGTGGAAGTTTTGAAACAACTAACTTCTATGTTGCACTCGTTTGCGGTCTTGTAACATTATTCGTAACTATCATCTGTTCAGTATTTGGTAAGAAGATGTTCAAGATGATTCCATTCGTAATTGGTATTCTTGCTGGATATGCACTCGCATCTATCTTCACAGTAATTGGTGTTGCTGCTGGTGTTGATGCATTAAAAGTAATTGATTTCTCAGGATTTACAACTCTTGGAACAGTTGAAGCTTGGGTTCCTAACTTCACATTCATTAAAGCTATTAAAGGATTTGGTGAATTAAATGGAGCTGGTGATTTCTTCACTGTGCTTGGCCAAGCTGCAGTTGCATATATCCCTGTTGCATTTGTAGTATTTGCTGAACATATCGCAGATCATAAGAACTTATCTACAATCATTGAAAAAGATTTATTAGAAGACCCAGGTCTAGATAATACATTACTTGGTGATGGTGTTGGTTCAATGGCTGGCGCATTCTTTGGTGGATGTCCTAACACTACATATGGTGAATCAATCGGTTGTGTTGCAATCTCAGGAAATGCTTCGGTAGTTACAATCCTCACAACTTCAATCATGGCTATTGTAGTATCATTCATTGGTCCATTCTCAATCTTCCTCGCAACTATCCCAGCATGTGTAATGGGTGGCGTATGTATCGCTCTTTATGGTTTCATTGCTGTATCAGGCTTAAAGATGTTACAAGGTGTTGATCTTGGTGACAATAAAAACTTATTCGTTGTATCAGTTATCTTAATCGCTGGTGTTGGTGGACTTGCACTCAATATCGCTGGTGTTGTTACAATCACTGAAGTAGCTTGTGCATTAATCCTTGGTATCTTAGTTAACACAGTTGTTAGACTTAAAAAAGATGATGCTTCAAATGAAACAACTCCTGAAACAGTAACTGAAACTAGTGACGAAGAAACTGAAGAAGAATAATTATCTTTCATAAAATAGAAAAAGAAATCGATTTTCGATTTCTTTTTTCATATATAATGGTATAATTATATCTAAATTAAGGAGTAGCCTATGAAAGATCTAATAATTGAATTTAAAAATGAAGATGATATACCTACTCTTGTGAAGCTATCAAAAACTTTTGAAGAAGAAAACATCTGCAATGGTATAGTTGCGGATGATTATGATTATTTTAAGAAGGTTGATGTTGCGGTCGCAAGATTAAAAGGCGAAATAATCGGCTATATTCATGGAAGATTTGAATATAAGACAGAAAACAATAGACTCTTTTATGTTGGACAAAAGACCTACTATATTGAAGAGATGTACGTTAAAAAAGAATATAGATCAATGGGCGTTGGTAAGGAATTGTTTAAATTCATTGAAGAATATGCCAAAATGAAAAGCGCTGAATATATCGAGGTTACTGCTGTATCAAAAGATTTTAGAAGACTACTAGATTTCTATGAAGAAGTAGGAATGGTATATTGGTATTCAGAAATGAATAAAAAATTATAATATGAAGAGAAAATAATATGAATGCAGAAAAGATTAATCTTAAATCCTATGTCAGTAGTTTAATAGTTTTATTCTTACTTATGGTGTTAACCTACGTTTTAACATTCATAATTCCAAGTGGAGAATATCCAAGAATTATCAATGAAGCAGGAAACGAAGTAATAGATATTTCTAGCGAGTTTTCTTTTGTGGATGGAAACATCCCTTTTTGGAAATGGTTATTATCTCCTTTTTTAGTATTAACTGTAAGTGGTAGTTTTACTATTATTGCGGTAATTATACTATTGATTGTCATTGCTGGAATATTCAGCCCCTTAAATGAATCAAATGTAATTAGATATTTAATTGAGAAGATTGCCTATAAATATGGGAATAAAAAATATAAATTAATCGTTGTATTAACACTTGTATTTATGCTTCAAGGTTCCCTAATTGGTTCATATGAAGAAGTTGTGCCTCTTGTACCAATAATTGTAGCTTTATCATTAATGATTGGTTTTGATGTGCTTCTTGGTATCGGGATGAGTCTTGTCGCAACTGGTTGTGGCTTTGCAGTCGGTATCACAAATCCATTCACAATTGGTGTTGCGCAAGAACTGGCAGGCCTTCCAATGTTTTCTGGGTCATGGTTTAGAATATTAAGTTTCATTTTAGTATATGCATTATTATTGTTATTTTTAATCACATATGCAAAAAAGATAGAGAAAAAAGATACTATGGCTAACTTTACATTTGAAAAAAATGAAAAGTTAGACAAAGCATCTAATGCGTTTGTGATTATTCTTGGTGTTGGTGTTTTGATTGTACTTTCATCAGCATTTATTAAATTCTTACAAGACTACACAATGATCATTGTAATGCTTATGTTTTTAATCGCTGGAATTGTATCTTCAATTCTTTCTGGTATATCTTTTAAAGACTTCATGAAGTCTGCGGGAAGAGGAATAGTAGGAATTATTCCTGCCGTAATTTTAATTCTTATGGCAAGTTCAATTAAATATACTCTCACAGAAGCGAAAGTGCTTGATACTATCATGTATTATTCATCAAATATCGCAAAAGAGATCCCAAGGTTCACAGTAATTCTATTTATCTATTTGATTGCCTTAGTATTAGAATTTTTCATCGCATCTGGTTCTGCGAAAGCATTTTTATTAATACCACTCATTGTTCCAATTGCCTCTATCTTTAATATTTCACCTCAGTTATGTATAGTGGCATATGCCTTTGGGGATGGATTCTCTAATATTTTCTATCCAACTAATCCAGTTTTACTAATAACACTAGGATTAAATGAGGTTAAGTATTCAGATTATATTAAGAGATTTGTCTTATTCGCAGTTGTAAACCTCATCTTGACTTCAGCCTTACTGATATTTGGATTACTAATTGGTTATTAATATAGAATATATAAAGCGTATGTCAAATACGCTTTTTTATTTGAAAAAGACTTGTTTTAAGCGTATAATTATAATCAAGGAACAGATATATGATATACGTGTTTGGTGGAGTTAACATTGATCTTCTAGTCAAAATAAATGGAAACGCAAGAATGCATGAATCTAATCCCTCTAAAATAACATTTAAAGATGGAGGAGTTGGTAGGAATGTTGCGAGAGCTATAGGTAATTTTAAGCCCTGTGAGCTTGTTTCTGCATTCCCTAATCATCTATATCAAAACATCATCAAAGATTTAAATTCAAACAATGTATCGACTAAATACTCAAAAATAATGTCATCAGGTAAAAGTTCAATGTATATCGACGTTGTTGATGACAATGGAGTTGTGATTGGCGCAAGCGATATGAAGGCGATTGAAGAGATTAGCCCAAAAGATGTTTCTCTTCCTGTCTCTCTAACAAATGGTTCAGATATAATCATCGTAGACACAAATCTTTCATATGATACAGTAGAATATATCGTTAAAGAATCTAAAGGTTATAAGATACTAGATGCGGTTTCATCTAAAAAGTTAGAAAAAGTTTTAGACCTTGTTCCACTATTCGATTTAGTAAAGGTAAATAAGTTTGAATATGAATTTATCAAAGATAATCCTTCTAAAAAGGTTCTATTAACTACTGGTGATGGGATAAAGGTAACTCAAGAAGGAAAAGAAGTATTATCTTTCACACACAAAACATTAAAACCAGTAAACCCTAATGGTTGTGGCGATACACTGCTTGGAACATATGTTGCAAATCTTGATAAAGGAGATATTGAAGCATTTAAAATTGCAATAATTGCCAGTGCGGCATCGAGCCAAATAGATGATGCAACCCCAACCCTTGAAGAAATAAATAAAATAAATGAAAGTGAGCTTGAAATAGTATGGAAAGAATTGTAGATTCACACGCTCACTTAAATGAAGAAAGATTCTTAGGTCATACTAAAGAAATCTTAGATAGAGCCAAGGAATTTGGAGTAGAAAAGGTACTCATACCTTCATGGGATATTGAATCATCAAAAAAAGCGATTGAGATTGCAGAAAAATTTGATAATGTTTATGCAGCAGTATCTATTCATGCACAAGATGTAGGACCATTTGTATTAGAAGATCTTGATACAATCAAAAGCCTTGCAAAATCAAGTAGCAAGGTCATCGCAATTGGAGAGACAGGTCTTGATTACCACTATGGAAAGGAAGATGCCTTAAAACAAAAAGAATTCTTCATAGCTCAACTTGATATCGCAAGAGAATTAAATCTCCCAGTTATTATTCATCTAAGAGATGCAGCTGGAGATTATTTAGATTTAATAAAAGAATATACTGCATCAAGAAACATCAAAACTATAAGGGGTGTAATGCATTCTTATTCAGATAGCCCAGAGACTATGAAAGCATTATTAAAATATGGTTTCTATATATCTTTCTCTGGCCCTGTAACTTTTAAAAACGCAAGAATACAAAAAGAATGTGCTCTAAATTGCCCATTAGATAGAATCTTGGTAGAGACAGATTCACCATATCTATCCCCAGAACCATTTAGAGGGACAACCAATGAGCCTAAGAACACATATTATACGTTAAAATATATTGCAGAGTTAAGAAACATTGATGTTTTTGAACTTGCAAAAATAACCACAAATAATTTTAAAAAATTATTTAACTTGGAGGATTAATTATGAGTTTAAAAGTTGGAATCGTAGGTTTACCAAATGTCGGTAAAACAACATTATATAACGCAATGACTGGCCTTGATATGCCTGTATCAAACTTCCCATTTACTACCATTGAACCAACAGTTGGTGCTGTATCAGTACCAGATGAAAGATTAGATAAGCTTGTTAAGATGTATAACCCTAAAAAGGTAGTTCCTGCATCAATGGAATTTGTAGATATTCCAGGACTTGGTGCCGGTGCATCTAAAGGCGAAGGCCTAGGCAATGGTTTTTTAGTTGCAGTAAGAGAATCTGATGCTTTAGTACACGTTGTTAGATGTTTTAAAGATGAAGAAGTTCCACTTGATGGCCCACTAGACCCTCTTAAAGATATAGATTCACTCAATCTTGAGTTAATCTTTTCTGATATAGATATGATTGAAAAAAGAATAGATAAGATTCAAAAGAAAGCTCAAATGAAGGTTGATAAAGAATCAGTAATTGAATATGAACTATTAACTAAATGTCACGATTTTTTAGTTGATATGAAACCACTTAGAGACTTAGGATTATCTAAAGATGAAATTAAAATGTTAAGTTCATATGCATTTCTAACACTAAAACCAGTTCTTTACGTTTTAAATATTGATGAATCAGAAATTGGCAAAGAAGATAGCGATGTGGTTAAGAAAATTAAAGAAAAAGCTAAAGAAGAAGGCGCTTTAGCAATTTCTATTTCATGTAAGATTGAATATGAAATTTCAAGACTAGAAGATGAAGATAAAGAAATGTTTTTAGAAGAACTTGGTCTTGAAAAACCAGGATTAAATGCTGTAGTAAAAGCAGCATATGATTTATTAGGTCTTTATACAATGTTTACTTGTGGTGATAAAGATTGCCATGCATGGACATTTAAAAAAGGTATGAAGGCACCTCAAGCAGCTGGTTGCATCCATACAGACTTTGAAAAAGGCTTTATTAAAGCTGAAATAGTTAGCTATGAAGATTTAATCAACGCTGGTAGTGAAAAAGCAGCCAAAGAACAAAACAAATTTAGACTTGAAGGAAAGGAATATCTTGTGAACGATGGTGATGTAGTTCACTTCCGTTTCAATTTATAAGAATATGTTTGATAAAACCATTAATCAATTAATTGAAAAGAACATATCAATATCGTTTGCTGAATCATGCACCGGTGGTGCTTTAGCATCCACACTTACTAAAGTACCTGGAGTCTCTAAAATATTTAAAGGTAGTTTTGTTACCTACAGCATAGAATACAAAGAAAAACTCTTAGGTGTTTCAAGTGAAACTATAGAAAAATACGGTGTAGTTTCATATGAGGTTGCAGAAGAAATGGCTAGATGCCTTAAAAATATAACTTCAGCTGATATTTCTATCTCAGTAACTGGAAATGCTGGCCCTACAAGTGGAGATGAAACAAAACCACTAGGTAAAGTATTTGTAGGTTTCTATATCTTTAACTCTTTAACCGTTAGTGAACTTGATTTAAAAGGAACAAGAGAAGAAATAATTAGTGAAGTTGTAAATTATGTATTTACAATGATTTCAAAAATCGAATAATTTCAATATAAAATATTCACAAAAATTATTTGTAGACATTACATATCTTGTATGATATAATGAATAACGCTTTAAGTTAAAACTTAAAAAGCCTTGCTGCTCTAAAGGCAGCCGAATAGACCATAAGGAGGAAAGAAAATGCAAAAATACGACGCAATGTACATTATTCGTCCTAACGTTGAAGAAGAAGCTAGAAAGAACCTCATCGCTGAAATCACTAAGGTTTTCACTGATCGTAACGCTGCTTCTGTTCAAGTTAAGGAATGGGGATCACGTAAACTTGCTTACGAAATCGAAGATTTCAAAGAAGGTTACTATGTAGACATGGAAGTTGAATTAGAAGACGTATCAGCTCTTGCTGAATACGACCGTGTATGTAACATCAAAGAATCAATTCTTCGTCACATCGTAGTAAAATTACCAAGCACTAAATAGGAGGCAAAATAATTATGTTAAACCGTGTTGTTTTAGTCGGCAGATTAACAAAAGACCCAGAAATCCGCTACACTCAATCAAACACTCCTATCGCATCATTCACAATTGCTGTAAACAGACAATTTTCAAATTCAGCAACTGGCGAAAGAGATACAGACTTTATTCCTGTAGTTGTTTGGAGAAAACAAGCTGAAAACGTAAAGAACTTCGTTCATAAAGGTTCTTTAGTAGCTGTTGATGGAAGAATTCAAACAAGAAATTACGATGACCAAAATGGTGTTAGAAAGTATGTAACTGAAGTAGTTGCTGACAATGTATCATTCCTAGAACCAAAAGGATCTCAAGATGATCAAGGTACTATGGAAGCTCAACCAAGTCAAGAAACTGAAGAAGATGACAAATATTCAAATGTTGTTTTCTCAAACAATGACTTACCATTCTAGAAAAGGAGAATAATAAAATGGCTGAAAACGCAAAACCAGCTGCAGCTAAACCTGCATTCGTTAAGAAAAGACATAGAAAAACTTGTTATTTCACTGATAACAAGATCGATTATATCGATTTTAGAGACGTAGAAATGTTAAAGAGATTCATCTCTGATAGAGGCAAAATTTTACCAAGAAGAGTAACTGGTACTAAATCTTACTATCAAAAACATTTAGCTCTTGCTATTAAGAGAGCACGTCATATGGCTTTACTTCCATTTGTTGAAGAATAAAAGCTACTTGTGTGATCATACAACTTCAATTTACCCGAAGTGTACAAAAACTATGATCGCAATACACACAAATAAATAACAAAAACAGAAATAAGACTCTGCATACAAGCAGAGCCTTTTTTTGCGCTTTAAGGCCTTGCGCTGAACTATTTATTGCTATTTATAGCAATGTCGGGCGTGGGGCATAGGCTTTAATGGGCGTTGGGCAGAGCTTTGCTTTGCTTATAGGCGAGGCTAAATGGGGCTAGGCTGGGCGCGCTTTGCATGATCAAGATTATTGTATCTTTCAGGGAAAAGGTGGTTGTATCATCACAACTTGTTTAATCACAGCTTGAGTTTACCAGAAAGATACAAAATGTCTTTCCTGGCAGCTATGCTTAAATACTAATAACAAGTAAATAAAAGAAATAAAGACTCTTCAAGTTATGAAATGTACCCCAAATCCTGAATAACCAGGAGGAGGGGTATTTTTTATTACTTTTTGTTATTATTATTTAATTGATGTAATATAATAATAAGTGATAGGAGGTGTTTTAATATGGGAAAAGAATTTAGAGAAAAATTAGAAAAAGTATTTGATGTTTTAGGCGAAATTATCGCTTTTGTAGCTGCAGTAGTATGGGCATTAGTTATTATTAATCAAACTTGGTCATTCTTACCTGATATTGTTGTTTCAATCTTCAATATTGCAAAAGCTTGGTTATTATTAGTACTTGTTGGTGTAGTAGGTCTTGAAGCAACCATTAAGAGAAACTTCTTTATTCGTTTATTATTCTACATAATATTAGCTGTACTAGTAATATTCCATTGTTTCCCTGCAACATACGAATACCTAATCGGTTTAGCAGGATAAAAGCTAAAGCATATTATTAAGGTTCTGCAAGAAATGCAGGGCCTTTTTTCGTTTTAAGGCTACAGGCATGTATATTACTACTTATAGCAATGCTGGGCGTGTGGCATGTGCTTGGGCTGGTGGCGCTGGCAATATATGGCAAGGTGTAAAGCTTTTGCATGATCAAGATTATTGTACATTTGAGGTAAAATGTGTTTGTATTATCACAATAAAACATGCAAGAAAGACTCTGCAATTTGCAGAGTTTTTCTTTTGGTTTGTTATATAACGCAAATATGTACAATTGTACTTGTTTATGTACATAAATAGTGTATAATATAAGTGGGAGGAGAATTTATGACAGTTACTAATATTTCTGTTTTGAGAAGCAATCTATTTAGTTCTATTGATAATGTAATTGAGTACAACGATTCTATTACTGTTAGCACAAAAAAAGGAAATGCGATTATTATTTCCGAAGATGAATACAACGCCATGTTAGAAACCATTTATTTAATTTCTCAGAAAGGTCTAGTTGAAAAGATTAAAGAAGGCGAAGAAGAAGATATTTCTATGATGCCAACTTATAATCCTAACGAAGAGTGGTAATTATGTGGATTATTAAATTCACTAAAAATGCAGAAAAAGATAAAAAGTTAATTAAAAGCACTGGATTAGAAGAAAAAGTAAAGAAACTATTAAATCTTATCGCTAAAAGTCCCTTTCAAAACCCGCCAAGTTATGAAAAGCTTGTTGGTGATTTACAAGGCTATTATTCTAGAAGAATTAATCTACAACATAGGCTTGTATACAAGGTTTATGAAGACATTAAAACGGTTGTTATTCATTCGATGTGATCACACTATGAAGATAATTAAATATAATAAATTATAATGAATCTATTGAAACCGAAACAATAGATATTTAATAGGACAAAAAGTATGAACAACTTCAAGATTATTAAATATAATGAACAATATTTTAATCAAACAGCTGAATTACTATCACTATTTCGTGATCAATTAAGAAAATTTAAAGATATTGATAGTAAACCAGACCTAGCATCAGCCAAAAGAGAATTGGATAGTTTCTCAAAGGATGAAAATTATCCAATCTATTTATGTTTAGAAAATGACGTCGTTATTGGATATATGATTTTAAAAATAGATGGCGTTATCTGGGTAGAGCAAATCTATGTTAAAGAATCACATAGAAGAAGGGGCGTGGCATCTCTTTTATACCAAGAAGCTGAAAGAAGATCCAATGAAATAGGTGAAGATACACTTTATAACTGTGTTCATCCAAACAACGAAGGCATCATAAGTTTTTTAAAATCTAGAGGTTATAATGTTTTAAATCTCATTGAAATAAGAAAACCATATAAAGATGAGAAATCTAAAACAGTTATAAAGGTTGGAAACAATGATTTTGATTATTAATAGTAAAAACAATCCGAGGAATCGGATTGTTTTATTATAAATCTACTTAATTATTCAAAATTATAACGATAAATTCTTTCAGCTAGTTTAGGACTACAAAAATCAACAATAACCCAGCCGTTTAATTTCATATTTGAATCTAATAATTTCTTATTTAATGCGTTTGCATATTTATATGGATGTCCATATGTAATACTTCCATTTGTAGATAAGAAGCTCACCTTAACGTAATTATTTCCTTCAGGCATATAGTTAATAGAATTAACAAATGCGTCCCATTTTTCTTCGCTATTGTATTTATAACGATCTTGAACATATAGTGCGAAGTCTGGATTATAATTGTTTGATTCAATATGTTTGTTTAAATCATCGGTATTTTTTTGATCGTTCCAATCAAACATAATGCCAGGATTCTCAAGTTCGGCTTTATTAGAATATCTTCTAAGAAGTAGCATTTTTCCACGTAGTTCACCAACTTTAGGTAGTTTATCTGTCAGTAACCAGTATTTTTCATTTGTTTTGATAAGATTATCTAATAATATTTGTAGTTTAGCAACATCGGTTTTACTGTTTTCAGATTTAACTGTGAATACAATACATTCAGTTGGGTTTTCATCTAAAAACTCATAACAGTCCTTTAGAATTTTATCTAAATACAATAAACTTGATAGAGGGAAATTGTGCACTCTACAATGACACCAACCATGCATAAGCATAATTTGGTCATCTTCAGTTAAATCTAATCTAATGTCTAGATACCTAAACCCAGAATTGAGTTGTTCTTTCACACTTAATGATTGGCATTTAGTAAAATATGATAAATCACTTTTTATTGCTGCAGTATCATGAGAACCAGGTAAAACAACTTCACTAATTAACGTTTCGTCATTCAAATCCTTCATCCAGTTGTTTGTTCCTTCAACTTTCCCTCTTGGGCCATACTCAAAAAGAGGGAAAATATACATTAATGAAATAAACACAACAATAACGAGTAGTACTAGACTGCATAAAGCTGTTAATATCACCTTGAGAGGTGAAACTCTTTTCTTTGTGCTCATATAAATCTCCGTTTCTAATTTATTATAATAAATTTTGGCAGTAATTGTAAATGAAATAAATTTATTTTGTTATAATATTATTTGGGAAATTACTATGGCAGAGAATAGAATCATTAACACGGAAAGATTAATATTAAGGCCATTTAAAGAATCTGATTATAATGATTTATTTGAATTCTTATCACAACTTAAAGATGATGAATTTGAAGGTTATCCGGGTATTACCTATGAAAATGGCAAAAAACATTTGGATGAACGTGTTGGTTCAGACAACTTTTTTGCAATTGAATTAAAAGATAGCGGCAAAGTAATTGGAAATATATTCTTCGGAAAAAGAGAATATAGCACTAGAGAAGTAGGTTATATAGTAAATGAAGGCTATCAAAGAAAAGGATATGCTTATGAAGCTTTAACTGCTGTAATTAATTATGCATTTGAAAATGGTGTTCATCGTGTTATTGCAAGGTGTAATTCAAGAAACAACGCTTCTTGGATGCTGCTCGAAAAAGCAGGTTTAAAAAGAGAAGCACACCTAAAGGAAACCCACTTTACTAGACTAGATGATAACAATAGTCCAATCTGGCAAGATACTTACATTTATACATTGATTAACGATTCTAATATGAAATCACCATCAAAAATCCTATTTTATGGGCATGAAAATTCTATATTCAAAGATTCGCATGGACTAACACCAATAGATTATTACAATTTATTAAGTGATATTTGGTGTGAATATACATGTGCTCCAAGAATGAGGAATAGATGGAATAAGAGTAATAAAACTGTAGGGCAGTGTTCAATTACAGCGTTTTTAATGCAGGATTTATTTGGCGGAGATGTCTATGGAATAGATATTGGTGGCGGTAATTATCATTGTTTCAATGTTGTAGATGGTATTAAATTTGATCTAACAAGTGAACAATTTGAAAAACAACTTGATTATGATAATGTAGTTATTCAAGATAGAAATATTCATTTTAAAAGAATAGAAAAGAAGGAAAGATATGAATATCTAAAAGAAAGACTTCTAAGTAGAATTGCTAACCTAAATAATGATTAGTGAGGAATTATTAATGAGCAGTGTAATAGAATTAAAACATTTGAAAAAGTATTATGGTGAATCAAGAGGAATAGAAGATGTTTCTCTAAGTATTGAAGAAGGAACTATCTATGGTTTTATTGGCCCAAATGGTGCAGGAAAATCCACAACCATTCGTACAATGATGGGTCTAATCAATAAAACTGATGGAGAAATCTTTCTATTTGGAAAACCATTTGATAAAGATGATTTAGAGATTAAAGAGAAAACAGGATATCTACCTAGTGAAGTAAACCTTTATGCTGATCTAACAATTAAAGAAATTTTTGATTATCATGAAGAATTCTACAAAAAAGATTTAAAGCCAAGAAGAAATGAGCTTGTTCAGTTATTAAAAATAGATGAATCAAAAAAGATTAATGATTTATCTCTTGGCAATCTTAAAAAGGTTGGAATTGTCCTTGCATTAATGCATAGTCCAAAACTATTAATCTTAGATGAACCAACATCTGGGTTGGATCCGATAATGCAAATCACTCTCCATGATATTCTTTTAAAAGAAAAACAAAAAGGCACAACTATCCTATATTCTTCACACATCCTAAATGAAATATCAAATCTATGTGATATTGTTGGATTTATAAAAGACGGACAGATGATAAAGGAAGATACGATGGATAACATTAAGAAGAATTACTTCACGTATTTAAAAATATCATCAAAAGATATTGAAAAGATTAAAGAAGAACTCGGTTTAAAAGTTATTAAAGAAGATGATAATACTACAACATTTATAAACAACCTAGATCCAAACACAGTAATCAATAAACTTGCAAAATACAATATTGATAATTTATTGATCGAAGAAGTTTCTTTAGAAGACTTGTTCATCAATTATTATATGTAGGTGATTTTATGATTAAAAAAGAATTAAAATCAAACATAAAAAGCTTTATTATCTGTTTAGTGTTGCTTATTTCAGTGTTCTTGCTTGTATATTTAATCTATCCTTTTGTCATAACTGATGAAAATATGGCTACAATGAATGAACTTTTACAAGCTTTTCCTGAGGAAGTATTAAAAGCATTCAACATGGACCTTGCATCTATAGATACTGCATATGGGTGGCTTAAATCTGAAGGATTTATGTTTGTGCTCCTTGGCATTGGTATTTTTTCATCTATTTTAGGAATAAACATTGTCTTCAAAGAAGAACAAGATAAAACAATTGAATATCTTGCATCCCTTCCAATAAAGAGATCAAAGATAATGACAAAGAAAATATTTGTTTCAGTTTTTTATATAATATCTTTAATATGGATATTTACACTCTTTAATTTTATTGCATTACTAATAAGCTGTGAATTTAATCAAAAAGAATTTTTCCTCTTAAGTTTAAGTCCACTCCTTATAGGACTTCCATTCTTCTTTTTTAATCTTTTTATTTCAACACTAGTTAAAAGAGATAAAAAGGTTTTAGGTTTAAGTCTTGGTCTAGTATTTATTTTCTATATCGTTAGTATGTTATCAGAAATATCAGATAAAGTAGAATTCCTCAAATACTTTAGTTTGTATACACTCGCTGACACAAGAAACATAATTGCTAATTGTGAAATAAATATATGGTGCATATTAATAAGCATTATATCAAGCGTTATATTTGCTTCACTTTCCTATATCTTCTATAATAAAAAAGAATTGTTATAGTAATATGATTATCGTCAGAAAAGAGTCCTTAAGACTCTTTTTTGTGCTATAATACATACGTAAAAACATTGTATAGGAGAAAACATTTATGAAAAATTTGGTATTTAAAATAATCAAAATTGTCGGTACAATATTTGCGTTTTTTAATGCTTTAATGTTTTATGCGATGAGACCATGTTGGAGTGGTATCAGTAGCGTAATAGGGTATAAAGGTGGAGATAATGTCATTCTATATTATCTACCAGTAATTATTTGTGTACTTTTGTTTGTGATATTACTATCCGATTTAATCTTAAAGAAGCTTTTTGATAAGAACTGGTTATATATTGTATTCCTCACTATTTCTATAGCGTTCTTCGTTGTTGTGCTTGTAATAATCAAGATGGGTGCAATCGATTATATGCGTTTTGTATGGCCTAAATTCTTTGTATCACTCGTTTATCTTGCGGTTATCCTATTCTTATATTATCTATTATTCATTTATCCAAAAACACCACTCATTGAGAATAAAATATTTAAATATGGAATTATAAGTTTGGGTAGCCTTCTCGTAGTGTTAGTGTTATTAAACTTCTCAGTAAATAGAATCACATATCAACCAGTAGTATATGCAGTAGAAGATAATTATCAAATTGTATATGCTACAAACTCAGAAGCTACTGCTTGGGTTGAAATAGGTGGAGAGAATTATTACGATACATATAATGGTAGTTCAAAGAAGTTTACCAAGATTCATAAAATCGAAGTTCCTATGAACGTTCTTGATACAAACAAGAAATATACTGTACATACTCAAAGATCAATCTATTGTGGCCCATTTGGTGGATTTATGGGACATGATATCAGTAAAACCATTAATTTCAAACCAGTTGATACAACTGATGGTCTACAATATTTAGCATTTAGCGATGTTCATATGAATGATTGGCAAACCGCAAAGACTGCAAGTTATATTGAAAATTATGACTTCTTAGTACTTGCCGGTGATATTATTTCTGATGTTGAGACATTTGATGATGCGTGTTTCTTTGGCAAGGTTGCTTATGATGTGTCTAAAGGCGAAATTCCAGTTGTATATGCAAGAGGAAACCACGATGTAAAAGGAAGATATGCAGAAGAACTCCATAAATTCGTTGGTGCTAAGGGAGAAAGTTTCTACTATAATTTCTATTTTGATAAGGTTTATGGTCTTGTATTAGACATTGGTGAAGACCACGATGATGATTGGTGGGAGTATTATGAAACATCTCATTATGATGATTATCGTGAGAAACAAATTCAATTTTTAGAGGATGAAATAGCTAAGGGGCATTTCAATGATTTTGAATATCATCTAGCCGTTTGTCATATTCCGCCAGTATTCGTTAATAATAGAAAGAATCACGAATACGTTAAAGCTGAATTCACAAGATTATTAAATCAAATGGATATCGATATGTTCCTCTGTGGGCATCAACACGATATCATGATCTTTGAACCAGGGTTAATTGAACCAAATACAAAATTAACATACAATTCAAATTATAAAGATGGAACATATAAAGGATATCTTACAGATTTCAATTTCCCATGCTTTATGATTAGCAAACCAGGATTCACATTCAGTGATGATGTTGAACTCCATGCGGCAAAGAGTCAAATTGGTCTATATATTGATGTTGATTTAGTAAACAAAAAAGAAATATGTGCATATATGAATAGTAGAGGTGAAAAGGTCGAAGTAATGAATATGTTCTACGAAAAGACATATGGAACAGAAATAATAATTGACCTCGATACCAAAGTATTCACATCTAGATAACAATATTTGTTATCTTTATGCTAAAATATCTAGAGATAAAGGAGATTTAAAATGGAAAAAATAAGGATTCAAGATGATTTGTATAATTATGTAAATCAAGAATGGGAAGCACAAGCAGTTATCCCAAGCGATAGACCAAGGACAGGTGCTTTTGATGAACTCGCAATCGAAGTAGAGAAGCTACTCATTGATGATCTAAATGATATGGTTAAAAATGGCACATATCCTAACGATTATTTAAAATACGCATGTTTACTCTATTCTAAGGTTAAAGATGTTAAGAAGAGAAATAGAGATGGTATTAAACCACTTCTTAAAACTCTTCAAAGAATTGAAAAATTAAATACAGTAAATGATTTAAATAAAAAGTTAAAAGATTTTGTAGAAGATTTTCTACCTCTACCATTTGTATTTACCATTGATGTTGATATGAAGAATGCAGAAAACCATGCTGTATTTGTTCAAGGACCTAGTGTAATTCTTCCAGACGTAACATTCTATAAAGAAGGAATGGAAGAAAGAAAGAATATGTTTTTAGGTCTTTGGTCTAAGATGGTAAAAGAATTATTATCATTCACAGACCTTTCAGAAGAAGATCAAGATAAATACATTAAAGATGCTCTTGCATTTGATGAATTAATTGCTAAATACGTTAAGAGCAATGAGGAATGGAGTGAGTATGCTAAGATGTATAATCCATATAAAGCATCTAAAGTTGCATCACTTGTAAAACCTCTTAAATTTAAGAAATTACTATCAAACTTATATGGCGAAGCTGCTCCTTCAGTAGTAATAGTTGCAGAACCAAGATATTTCGCAAGTTTCAAAGAAGTATTCAATGAAGAAACCTTTATTCTCTATAAACATTGGGCATACATTCAAATATTAATTAAATCAAGTAGCCTTTTAAGCGAAGAATTAAGAAATATTGCTGGTTCATATCAAAGGGCAATTTCTGGCATTAAAGAAATGTCAACTCCAGAAAAATTTGCATATAAACTCGTTTCAATGGAATATTCTGAACCAGTAGGTCTATATTATGGTGAAAAGTATTTCGGTGAAGAAGCTAAAAAAGATATAGTTGAAATGGTTATGGAAATCATCGAAGCTTATAAAGAAAGGGTTAAAACTAGCGATATTTTAGCTGAAGAGACCAAAGAAAAAGCAATCCTAAAACTCTCAACACTCAAGGTTAAGATGGGCTATCCTGATAAGGTTGAGACAATCTACGATAAACTCGTATTTGAAGAAAAAGATTCACTATTAAAAGTTGTTTCATCTCTACATAAGATTAGAAGATTAGAAGAACTCTCTAGACTTACAAAAGAAGTAGATAGATCAAGGTGGCATATGCCAGGCAATATGGTAAATGCCTGCTACGACCCATTCTCAAATGATATTACATTCCCAGCTGCAATCCTTCAACCTCCATTCTATTCAATCAAACAATCAAGAAGTGAGAATTTAGGAGGCATTGGTGCTGTAATTGGTCATGAAATCTCTCATGCATTCGACAACAATGGTGCTCTCTTTGATGAAAAAGGCAATCTAAGTAACTGGTGGACAAAAGAAGATTTCAAGAAATTCAATGCTAAAACAAAAGCAATGGTTAAACAATTTGATGGAATAGAACTTCCTTGGGGAATAGTTAATGGTAAATTCATCGTCAGTGAAAACATCGCAGATAATGGTGGTGTTGCTGTAACACTCCACGTAATGGCTAAAACAAAAGATGCAAACTACGAAGAGTACTTCATGAATTGGGGAAGAGTTTGGAGACTCAAATCAAGCGAAGAATTCAAGAAACTATTACTCGCCATGGATGTTCATGGACCTGCAATCCTCCGTGCTAATATGCCACCAAAGAACTTTGATGAATGGTATAATACATTCAACGTTAAAAAGTCAGATAAAATGTATATAGCACCAAATAAACGTGTAGTTGTTTGGTAATTAAAGATGATTACAAACATTCTTGCGATGGATCTTGGTAGAACATCTCTTGGACTTGCAATATCTCGTTCAGGGATTCTAGTATCAGCCCTTCCAAATCTTCATTTTAAAAGGGATGACTATGATGATGCTATCAAAAAGCTCTTAGAAGCAATAAAGTTTGAAAAAATTGAGCACATAGTGATTGGCCTTCCGCTCTATCCAAGTGGCGATAGATGCGAAATGACACCAATTGTTGAAAAGTTCAAAGAAAAAATCACTCCTTTTTTTGAAAATATCGACATAGTATTTCAAGACGAAAGAGATTCAACACTTGAAGCAAGTGAGATCCTTCATGAAAACAATAAGAGTTCTAAAAAACAGAAAAATATTATTGATTCTCATGCAGCACTTGTTATTCTTGAAAGATATTTAAAAAAGATTGGACAACTTTAAAACAATAAAGACCTTTGGGTCTTTTTTGTTTGTATTATTGCCCTGTAAATGTTATAATATAGACAATAAGTGTTTATATAACGCCCTATAAGTTCGATAAAACAATCCAATAAAGGATTGTTTTTTTATTCATTATATATTATTATATATATGATGCACAAAGGAGGTAAGTTATGAGAAAACGTACAATAGTTGCGATAATTATCTTAACCCTTTTATTGCTAGGATATATCGGAGTTTATTTTTTCTTACTCGATGATAGTATGAGACAAAATATTCTCTATTCAGTCCCAATTCTAGTATTAGTTATTCCAATCATGTTTATGCTTGGAGGCTTAATCGTTGCTAGAACAAGACTAAATGAGAATATTAAACTTCAAAGAGCTCTTGAGGTAGAAAAAGAAATTTCAGATTCTCTTGCAAAAAACAATGAAGTAGTTTCAAAGAGATTACCAGTAGGTTTTATTGTTTATGACGATTCAAAAAACATCACATATGCAAATGAATGCGCTAAAATAATTTTCCAAACTGATCTTTTAGGTAAAAATATAACTTATTTATCAAAAGAACTCAATTCAGCTATTTCTGATGAAAAAGGTGAAATTGAACTTACTATTTATGAAAGGATTTATAAAACCACAATCGCTCTTGAGATGAGATCTGTATATCTATTTGATATTACAGAAGAAAAATTTGCTAAAGAAAACTATGATATCTCAAGACCATCTATGGTAATTATCTCATTAGATAATGTCGATGAAACAATGAGTGGTCTTGACCTTAAGGTTAAGACAGACTTACTTGGTAAGTATTATGTAGCGATTGAAAAATGGAGAGATAGATTTGGTCTTTATGTTCTTTCAGATTCTTCTAATAAACAAGTATTCGTTGTTAAAAAGAATGACCTTGAAGAAATAATCAAAGATGATTTCTCAATTTTAAGAGATATCGAACAAGTATCTAAACAAGAAGGTGTTGATATTTCATTATCAATCGGTATTGGTACAGGTTCTGAGGATTATAAAGCTTTAGGTTTCTATGCTGAAAAAGCCCTTGAATATGTATACAGCCGTGGTGGTAACCAAGCAGTTATCTATAATGGCGAAACAAAAGTTGCTTATGGTGCTAAAACAGCATCTCAAGAAAGAGTATCAAAGATCTCAACAAGAATCTTTGCCAACAAGCTTATGGCTGTCATTAAAGATTCATCATCAATCGTTATCCTACCACATGATAATACAGATGCCGATGCTCTAGGTTCTGCAATGGGTTTATGTGAGCTTTGTGAAAAGATTGGCACTCCAGCTAAAGTATTAATTAATCCACAAAGTATAGACTCAACAGTTAAAAAAATAATTAACGTATCAACTACAGAATACATTAAATTCCGTCAGGATATTATCACTGAAGCTGAACTTGAAGATTTCTTCAAAGGTAAAAAGATGTTGATAGTTGTCGACCACAACCAAATGAAACATTCTCCAAGTAAAGAAGTATACAAGAGAGCCGATAGAATCTATCTAATCGACCACCATAGACTTTCTGAAAGTATAGATTTCAGTCCAATTGACCCATTCCTAGATCCAAGTGCTTCTAGTGCGGTTGAACTTGTCACTGAAATTGCTGAATTATTACCACTTCAAATAGACTTCTCAAGTTTCGTTGCGACAGTAATGCTTGTCGGAATGATGATTGATACAAATGGATTTGCATTGCACGTTACAGATAGAACCTTCCAAGCAGCAAGTGTTCTAATGCACAATAATGCCGATTCATTTAAAGCAAAGATGTATTTAAGAGAAGACATCAACGAACAAAAAGAAAGAATGAAACTCTTACAGAACGTTGAAATCGTTTATGATAAGGTTGCCATCGTCGTTGATACATCAGATCAAAAGACATCAAGAGAAAACCTTGCAAAGAATGCAGAAGCTCTTCTAAACGTCGATAATATCGTCGCATCATTTGCAATTGGTAAACTCGATACTAACGTTACTGGTATAAGTGGTAGAAGTGATGGCTCATTCAATATCCATACAGAAATGGAAAAATTTGGTGGTGGTGGTCACTTCAATATGGGTGCTGCCCAAGTTCAAAATAAGACAGTTGACTTAGTTCACCAAGAACTATTAATGAACCTTGATAAGACAATAAAAGGAGATACAACAATTATGAGAGTTATCCTAATCGAAGATGTAAAGAACCAAGGTAAGAAAGGCGACATCATTAAATGCACCCCAGGTTATGCTAACTATCTCTTAACTAAGAGACTTGCAATCGAAGCTAACTCTTCTAATATGGCAGTATTAGACGAAGAAAAAGCTGCTGTTGAAAAACAACAAAAAGAAGAATTAGATGTTGCAAGAAAACTTAAAGAAATCGTTGACCAAACAATCGTTATCATCCCAGTTAAAACTAGCGATAATGGAAGACTTTTCGGTTCAGTTACTACTAAGCAAATTGCTGAAGAACTCCAAAAACAACATGATATAACAATTGACAAGAGAAGAATATCTCTTCCAGATGAAAAGATAGATTCTCTTGGCACATACACATGTGTCGTTAAACTTCATAAAGAAGTTGTCGCTGAATTAACTATTGATGTAAAAGAAGAAAGAGAGGTTTAACATATGCCTGATCAAAAAGTTTTAGCTAATCGTGATGCTGAACAATCTATTTTAGGTTCAGTGTTTTACGATGAATCCACTATAAGATTATTGTTTGATAAACTAAAACCTGCAGATTTTTATTATCTTCGCCATCAAACAATTTATGCTACTATGCTTGATCTTTTTAGAAGAAACATTCCAATTGATACTACTACAGTAATTTCAAGCCTTGAAGATAATGGAAAGCTCAATGAATGTGGTGGTGCTGAATATGTATTCGGACTTATGGATGCCGTTCCATCAGTTTCTAACATTGAGACATACATCAACATCGTTAAAGATAAATCTGTGCAAAGAAATGTTGCACAACTTTGTAATGATATCTTAAAAGAATTAAATAATGATATTCCAGACAGTAAGCTCTTCTTAGATGATGTAGAAAAGAGAGTATTTGAAGCTACACGTGAAAGATCTGTCAGCGAATTCGTAGAAATCGCAGATTTATTAAATGAAGTAACACAAAAGATTCAAATAAACGCTCAAAGAGAAGGCGAAGTAATCGGTTTTGATACTGGATACAAAGAATTAAATAAACTCACTCTCGGTTTCCAAGGTTCACAGTTGATAATACTTGCTGCTCGTCCATCTATGGGTAAAACAGCACTAGGTTTAAATCTTGCATGTAACATTGCATCACTTAAATCTAGACCATATGTTGCATTCTTCTCGTTAGAAATGGGTTTAGATCAATTAGCCTTACGTCTTATTTCTCAAAAGAGTAATATCAATCAAAATGAACTCAAGACAGGTAAGTTTAAAGACCCAACTGCTTGGAATAGAATCAACTACGCTATATCAGAACTTCAAAACTATCATCTAATGTTTGATGATACAGGCACATCTTCAGTTCAAGATTTAAGAAGTTTATGTCGTAAGAAAAAGAGTGAAGGCAAACTTGATTTCATCGTAATCGACTACCTTCAACTTTTAAAATCATCATCTCATTATGAAAGCCGTGTTCAAGAAGTATCAGAGATTTCAAGAACACTTAAACAAATCGCAAAAGAGTTAGACGTTCCTGTGCTAGCTTTATCACAATTATCACGTCAAGTCGATGCTAGACCTGACAAACACCCAGTTATGTCAGACCTTCGTGAATCTGGCTCAATCGAACAAGATGCCGATATCGTAATGTTTATTTATCGTGATGAATATTATAAGAAAGATCAATCAGAAAAACCAAATATTGCCGATATCGAAGTCGCAAAGAACCGTAGTGGTATGATTGGCAGATTAGAGCTTATATTTAAAGCGGAATGTACTAACTTCATCGATATGGAACAGAGAGGAAATTAATTTTTATGTTAATCACATCGCGTTTGGATCAAATAGAAAAAAGAGCGGCTTCTATTCAAGAAGAATTATTGAAGCCAGAACTCCAACAAAATATCAAAAAGATGACAGAATTATCAAAAGAATTATCTTCTTATGATAAAGTCCTCACAGCTTATAATGAATATAAAAAGCTCGTATCATCTCTTGATGAACTTAAAGCAATGTCAACTGATCCTGATCCAGAAATAAGCGAAATTGCCACAATGGAGCTTGAAACAAGTAAGACAAGAATCGAAGAACTTGAAAAACAGATTCAAATCTTACTTATTCCAAAAGATCCTAATGATGAAAAGAACGTTATTATGCAAATAAGAGGTGCTGCTGGTGGAGATGAAGCCAACATATTTGCTGGCGATCTTTTCCGCATGTATTCTAAATACTGTGAAGCCCATAACTTCAAAATTCAAGTCACAAACGCAGATATTTGTGAAGCTGGAGGCTTCTCACAAATAGAGGTTATCATCGTAGGTAATGGTGCTTATTCTAAGCTCAAATATGAATCTGGCGTTCATAGAGTTCAACGTATCCCTGTGACAGAAACATCTGGTAGAATTCACACATCAACCGCAACAGTATTAGTTATTCCTGAAGCCGAAGATGTAGATTTTGAACTCAACATGGAAGAAATAAGAGTAGATATCTTTCATTCATCAGGTGCAGGAGGCCAAGGTGTTAACACAACATCAAGTGCTATTCGTGTAACCCACCTTCCAACTGGCACTATTGTCACATGCCAAAATGAACGTAGCCAACATGAAAATAAAGCACAAGCCTTAAAGGTCTTAAAATCAAGACTTTACGATAAAATGATGCGCGAAAAAGAAGAAAAAGAAGGCGCAGAAAGATTATCAAAAATCGGTACTGGTGATCGTAGCGAAAAGATTAGAACTTATAACTATCCACAAAATCGTATCACAGATCATAGAATCAACTTCACTATCCAACAACTAGATAGAGTTATGGAAGGAAAGCTTGATCCTATTATCGACGCTCTTGAAGAAGAAGAAATCATCAGTAAACTCGAAAAGAAAGAAGAATAGAATGACTTATAAAGAGTTATTAAAAGTTGGAGAAAGAAAAGCTCAAAAATATAAAGTGGAGAAGAGTGCTGTAAAAAGCCTTCTCCTTTTTGCATCAAACAAAGAACCATCTAAACTATATTTAGAACTAGATGATGAATGTCCTATAGATGTTGAATCTAAATTTCTAGAACTTTTAGATGAATATACAGTAAAAGGAAGACCTGTTCAATACATTCTTGGATTCGCTTATTTTTATGGTTATAAAATCCTCGTGAATGAAGGCACATTAATCCCAAGATGGGAAACAGAAGAACTTACTAATAATATACTTATATATTATGATAGAATGTTCAAAGGACAAAAAGTAAAAGTCTTAGATCTTGGAACTGGTTCTGGAGCCATCGCAATCGCCCTTAAAAAGGAAGAACCAAACATGATTGTATCTGCATCAGATATCTCAGCCGATGCGATAGATGAAGCAAAAAGAAGTGCTAAGTTAAATGATGCCGAAATCGATTTTAGAATTGGTTCTTGGTTCGAACCATTTAGTGAAGATGAAAAGTTTGATATTATCGTATCTAATCCCCCATATCTGACCACAAAAGAATATGTTGAAGATGTCGTAAAAAACAATGAACCAGATGTAGCTCTCTATGGTGGCGATGATGGACTAAAGTTCTATCGAGTTATTTTAGAGAATGCTCAAAAGTATGTTAATAAAGAAAAATTCATCATCGGGTTTGAACACGGATACGATAAAAAAGATGAGCTAAACCTCATAATAAAATCACATTTCAAAGATGTAAAAATTATCAATTTAAAAGACTCAATGGAACGTGATAGAATGACCATTATTATTAAAGAATAATGGTCAATTTTTTTTCAAAAATTTTTAGTTGACTAGAGCCTATTTCGTGTGTTTATAATTATCAATAGTTAAAGGAGGCCACGCATGAATTTAGTAATTGTTGAGTCGCCAGGAAAAACTAAAACTATCGAAAATTTTCTTGGGGAAGATTATAAAGTTGTTGCATCAAAAGGCCATATAAGAGATATTAAAAACACTGGGATAGATAATCTTGGATTAGATTTTAATAATAACTATAAACCTGTATACGCGATTATTCCTCATCAAGAAAGTACAGTAAGAATGTTAAACAAAGAAGTTGAAAAAGCTTCAAACATCTTTCTCGCAACTGACCCTGATAGAGAAGGAGAAGCTATTAGCTGGCATTTAAATGAGGTATTAAACTTCGGTGGTAAAACAGTTAAAAGAATTGAATTTAACGAAATTACCAAAGATGCAGTACAAGAAGCAATAAAAAATCCGCGTGATATCGACACAAATATCTTCGCTAGTCAAGAGACAAGGAAGATAATGGATAGAATTATCGGTTTTAAATTATCATCTCTACTCAAAAAGGCTATTGGTTCATCAAAAGAAACAATAAGTGCAGGTAGGGTACAAAGCGTTGCCCTCAAGATGATAATAAACAGAGAAGAAGAAATAAATAGTTTTAATAAAGAAACATATTATGAAATCGAAGCGCAGTTTAGACATTTCAAAGCTAAACTAGTTGATTCAAACAACCCAAAGAAAACACTCCAGTTTACAGAACTTGGTAAAGCTGAATCTATCTTAGCCGATTTAGATGAAAACTATATTGTAAAAGAAATCATCTACGGCACAAGAAAAGAAACAGCACCAGCTCCATTTACAACATCAACCCTCCTTCAATCAGCATTAAATAAGTATTCTATGTCTTCATCAAGAACACTTAAAATCGCTCAAGAATTATACGAAGGTGTTGAAATAAATGGAAGACATGTAGCACTTATCACCTATATGCGAAGCGATTCCACTAGATTAAGTGACCAATTCATGGGTTCTCTTGTCAATCATTTAAAGAGAAAATATGGTGAAGATTCAATCGGCTACGCTCATAAAGCTAATAATAATAAGTCAGCTCAAGATGCGCATGAAGCAATTCGTCCTGTATCACTCAAAAACACCTTAGAAATGGTAGAACCATACCTTTCTAAGGAACAATTCAAAATCTATAAACTTATATATACTCAGACTGAAGCATCAATGATGAAAGATGCTATCTATGAAACAAAGACTGCACTTTTTTCAAATAATGGTCATATATTCTCTGTGACATTTGAAAGACCAGAATTACCTGGATTCAAACTCGCAAAAGACGGGGTCGCAGAACCTAAGTATTACTTTAATCATCTAGAAGGCGATGTAATGAAGCCAACTAAAGAAGCCTATTACTTAGAAAAAACTACAGAAGGACCAAAACGCTTTACTGAGGCCACTCTTATTAAAGAGATGGAATCATCAGGAATCGGTAGACCATCTACCTATGCAACCACAATTAATACTCTTAAAATGAGAAAATATGTGGAAATCGAAAAGAAACAAGTTGTACCTACTAAACTCGGTACAATGGCATCTAAATTCTTAGATGAACGTTTCAGTGATATCATCAACATCAACTACACAGCATCAATGGAAAAAGAACTCGATGAAATTGCCGTCGGTTCCCTAAAAGAAGAAAACGTTGTAGATGATTTCTATAAAACATTCAAAAAGAATTTTGAAGTTGCAGATAAACCTCCATTTGCCATCTATACAGGTGAAATATGTCCTAAATGTGGTTCAAAAATGAGCTTCAGAAGCAATAGTTATGGTGTGTTTGAAGCTTGTTCAAATTATCCAACTTGTAAATACATAAAGAAACAAGAAGTTGAACAAGAAACCGATACTGAAACCGAATTATTAGAATGTCCAGAATGCCATACAGGTCACCTTGTAGTTAAAGAGGCAAGAGTTGGTAAAAAACGTGGAAACAAGTTCTACGGATGTTCTAATTATCCAACTTGTAAATTCACAATAGATTTAAAAGACTATGTGAGAAAGAAATAACCAATATTATATCTCCAAAACAAAAGCTTAATCAAGAGATGCAAAATCTTTATGGTTCTGTAGTTTTGTCTTGGAGATTTTTTTACGAGTGATAAATTATGATATGACATTTTCAAGACATAGACGAATTATTGAAATAAAGAAGTATATATAGTATAATGTTATCAATAATAATACATTGCAAATGGAGGGCTAAAACGATGCCAAATAATTCTTTTTCTGATTATGTAGATATTCCTATTGGCAATAATTGTATTTTTGCCTTGCTTAATAGATGCAATAGCACATCAATATCGTTAGATTTGATGCCTATAGGCGTCGGTTTGAACTATATAAATCAATATTATTACGTTGATTTAGGATGTGCAATTAACCTAAGTACAGCCCTCGCATCGTATAATATTCCAAGATCATCCATAAAGACAATAAGCTTTTATTTTAAAGGAACAAATAATGTAGGAGATTTAGAATCGATTGGTTGGAACGATGAGGACGATTCTTTACCAGCAACTTACTTAGGTGATTTTGACTATAATATACCAATTGATTCATCCTTTTTTAATCCCACTACTGGTTTATATATCTTCAAAATAAGGGCAGCATCTACAAATATTTATACAACCTTAGATTTGATGAGTTCTTATATAAGAGTTGAATATTTATTATTAGACGATATCTACATATATTCTGCTCCTAATACAACAAGATATTTAAATGATAGTGAGTTAAACTTAGATGGTTTAGTTTTGATGGCTCGTTTTTTAGACGAAACAGAGAGGCAAATATATGATTTTAGTTCAAATCCAAATAGTGATGAAAAATTAAATCCTGATATAACACAAATTACATTTACATATAAAGTTCGCAACACTACAAAAACAGCAGTTCAAAATATAGTAGTCGAACAATGGAAAAGAGAGTGTATAGATATATCATATGATAATAATACATTACAAAAAGCAGATATTTATATCCCAAAGCAAGTTAATCCGAACGACACATTTCCTGTATTGCTAACAATACATGGGGGAGGTTTTTATTCAGGTCAAAAAGAAGATTTTAATTACATTAGAAAAACGATTGTTTCGCAAGGGCTCATTCATGTCAATATGAATTATAGATTGATGCCAGATCCTCACGCTCAATCATATGTTCTAGATGCATCAAACGCAAATTATTTAAATATGTTAGAGGATATTCGATTATTAATATTGCATTTATATAACAACTCTAATAGATATAATATTGATGTTTCTAAAATCGCTTTAATGGGATATAGTGCTGGTGGAAACTTAGCATTTAATTACACATTAAGATCTCTATTAAATTCCGGAAACGATAAAATAACGAGTTCGATTCCAGTTGAATTAATAATAACAGAAGGTGCTCCATTTTATGAAGAGCTAAGTCTTAGTAATGATGGTTTAACATTTGATAATGGCAGTTATATTCAAGAATCATCAGCTCAAAATGGTATAAAAGCGGAAATGGAAGCTTTGATTCATTGGGGACTAAGTTCGTATTTCGATATATCAAAAATTAAACCTTTGACTTTTTTAACAATAGGTCAAACTCTCCCATTAAATCTATTCGTGCAAGGAATTGGATATAAACCTAATGGCGATTATTCAAATGGAAATGAAAAAACAGGAGATACATTAGTTAGCAATGAAGGAATATTATTAATGAGCAATAATGCAGCATATAATGTTAATCCAAATTATTTATTTCTTAATTGCAAGCACGATGAATATCAGTTATTTTTTGAATCAAATTATGTGAATTATAAAACAACACTCATTTCTTTATTAAACACTTTTAAGACTCCAAACGGAGGAAATTAAAATGAAAAGAAGATTAGTTTCATTATTAATTATTATTTTGTTTCTTTCTGCTTGTAGGGAAAATACAACTACACAAGAACCATTTTCAACAACAACTGAAGAAATTACTACAACACAGGAGAATATAACAACCGCACAAGAAGAGATAACTACTACAACTCAAGAGAATATAACCACAGAACATATCCATAGTTACACTACTGATTGGATAGTAGTAGAACCTACTGATATAGCTAACGGGTATAGATATAAAAAATGCAATGGATGTGATCGTATTTACATTGATCCAGATTATGTACTAGATTCATTATCATATATTGATGGTCTTGTATTTGAACTATCTGAAGATGAAACATATTATATAGTTTCAGGAAAAAAAGATTATAACTATGATACTGTGGTTATCCCAGCATTTTATAATAATAAACCGGTAAAAGAGATAAAGGACTATGGTTTTGCTTATAACACAAATGTTGCTTCAGTGTACATTTCCCGTGGTATTACATCAATAAAATATAACGCCTTCTTAAAATGCAGTTGTTTAGCATCTATTGTTATTCCAAGTTCAATAGATATAATTAGTAATAATGTATTTGAAAAATGCTCATCTCTAGTTTTTAATGAATATGATAATGGGTATTATTTGGGTAATGAAGCAAACAATTATTTGATATTTGTTGAAGCAAAATCAAATGACATCTCATCAATCGAAATAAATAACGATTGTAAGATTATATTGGCAAGTGCTTTTGAAGAATGCCAAAATTTAGCTTCAATTGGAATATCGAATAACATAAAATCAATTGGGTATAATGCTTTTAGAAATTGTTCATCACTTGAGTCGTTTACGATTCCTCAAAGTATAAAAACAATAGAAAATAAACTTTTTTATAATTGTTCTTCGCTTAAAACGATTGTAATCCCTGAAGGAGTTGTTTCTATAAGCGAAGGAGCTTTTTATGGGTGTTCATCTCTTGAAAGTCTTTTTATTCCAAAAGATATATCGAGCATCTCACATAGTTCATTTTATAAATGTTGTGCATTAAATAGTATAATTGTGGACGATTCAAACAAGTGTTATAATTCTAATAACGATTGTAATTGTTTAATTGAAACAAAAACCAAAACAATAATAATTGGAACGAATAATTCAATTATTAATAGTGATATAGAAATAATTAATGACTATGCATTTTATAATTGTTCATTATTAAATAATATAATATTGCCGAAAACATTAATGTCTATAGGTGAATATGCATTCTCTAATTGTTCATCAATTGAAGAAATTATATTTCCAGATTCATTAACAACAATAAAAGATAATGCTTTTTCCGATTGTACATCATTAAGTTTTGTAAAAATGCCAAAAAATATAGACACTTTTGGTTGTTGGATTTTTTATAATTGTCCTCTCTTAAAAACCTCTGGTCCTAATAATGGCAATTATGATGTTGAATTTTCTTGGGATGAAACAATACCACATAATGCCTTTTATGGTTGCTGTTCACTTAAATCAATTACTATTCCTGAAACTATCAAAGCAATTAAATCTTATGCATTTTGCGGATGCTGGAATCTTGATTCTATAATAATTCCAAAAAACGTTGAAGAAATAGAAAATTCTATTTTTGCTGATTGCTATAGATTGTATGAAGTATACAATTTGAGTTCTGTATCACTCGATAACGCATTTAAGGACTTTTATGTTGACCACAAAAATGTGAATGATGTAATTATTCATAAATCAATGGAAGAAGAAACAGTAATAAAGAATGTAGATGACTTTCTTTTTTACAAAAAAGACAATGCTTACTATTTATTTGATTATATAGGAAATATAAAAAGCATCAGTCTACCATCAAAAGTAGAAGAAACATCGTATTACTTGACGCCATTCTGTTTTGCATATAACACAACAATAGAAACGGTTGTATTTTCCGAATCAATTGTGTCTATAAGCGATTATGCATTTAATGGTTGCAAAAGTATCAAATCAATATCATTGCCAAGTTCATTAAATAAAATCGGTTATCGTTCTTTTTGTTCTTGTTTATCATTAACATCGATAAATATACCTAGTAGCGTTACTTCAATAGAAAGAGGCGCTTTTATGGGTTGTGAATCTTTGGAATCAATAGAACTCCCAAATGGTTTAATTAAAATAAATGATGATCTTTTTAGCTCATGTAAATCATTGAAACAGATTATTATACCTAATTCTGTATTATCTATTGAAAGTCATTCATTTTTACATTGTTATGAACTAGAAACAATCACAATCCCTAAAAGTGTAAAAAATATTGGTGGAGGCGCTTTTGAATATTGCAATTCTCTCAAGAATATAATATACACCGGAACAATGGATGAATGGAATTCGATTTCTATAGAGCTTTCAATGGATTATGTTTTGTGGAAAGAATACGATTCATTTCCAAAGTGTACAATACATTGTGTCGATGGGGATATCGAACGAAATTGAAATTATCAAGAACTATAAAAAACAATAAGAAAGCGCAACTCGCTTTCTTATTTTTTGAATCATTATGTTATAATGATACGTAGGACAAAGGTGGACTTATGGGATTCTTTAAAAATTTATTCAAATCAAGAGAAGAAAAACAAAAAGCCAAAAAGATGGAATTAGGATTAAAAAAGACAAAATCCTATTCTTTTTCTAATCTTAAAACTCTCCTAGAATCTAAAAAGAAAGTTGATGATGCTTTTTTAAATGAACTTGAAGAAGTATTAATTCTTTCTGATATGGGTATGGATTTCACAAACGCTTATATGGAAGCCCTAAGAAAAGATATCAAGAAACATCGTATTACAAGTGTAGACGAACTCAAAGGTATCCTTTTCGATAACTTCTATAATATGTATAAAGGAAGAGAAAACCAATCATTAAATATCGCAAAAAGTGGACCTACAGTATATCTATTCATGGGTGTAAATGGTAGTGGTAAAACCACATCCATCGCAAAACTTGCCTATAGGCTTAAGAATGAAGGCAAAAAAGTTCTATTAGCTGCCGGTGATACATTTAGAGCTGCCGCTAGAGAACAACTCGAAACTTGGGGTGAAAGATTAAATATCCCAGTTGTTTCAAAACCTGATGGATCAGATCCTACAAGTGTAATATTTGATGCGATGAAGAAAGCGAAAGCTGAAAACTATGATTATCTTCTCTGTGATACTGCCGGAAGACTTCAAACTAAAGTTAATCTAATGAAAGAATTAGAAAAGATCTATAGAGTTATCGGAAGAGAGATAAGCGATGCTCCACACGAAGCATTCCTTGTTATCGACGCAACCACAGGACAAAACGGTTTAAATCAAGCGAAAGTGTTCAATGAAGTCGCAAAAGTTTCAGGCGTTATACTCACAAAACTTGATGGCTCATCAAAAGGTGGTGTAGTTTTATCTATAAGTAATACCCTTGGTATTCCAGTTAAGATGTATGGATTTGGTGAGAAAGCTGAAGATTTTGATAACTTCGATATCGACTCATATCTATATTCAATATTCAATGGCGTCTTATTTGAAGAGAGTGAAACAGAATAATGGAAACAATCGATAAAATCATTAGAATCAACGCCTTATATGATAAATATAGAGAACTCTTAACCGATAAACAAAAAGAGTATTTTGAAGCGTTCTATTTTGAAAATATGTCACTTCATGAAATTGCTGAAAATTATAATGTAAGTAGAAACGCTGTTTATTCTCAATTAAATCTAACAGTAGATACATTAGAAAAATATGAAGCAAAACTTCATCTCAAAGAAAAAGATGAAAAACTATCAAATCTCTTTGATAAACTAAAAGAATTAAACCTTAAGGAAGTAGATGATATCCTTAAGACTTATGAGGAGGAATAACTTATGGCATTTGAAAATCTTACAAGTAGACTTAATATGGCATTAAGAAGATTTGTGCATAAGGATTACTTAAACGAAAAAGATATCGATGAAATGATGAAAGAGATTCGTCTTTCATTACTTGAAGCCGATGTAAATATCCAAGTTGTTAATAGTTTTGTCAATGACTGCAAACAAATCGCCCTTGGCGAAAAGATCATGAAAGGTTTAAACCCAGGTCAACAAGTAGTTAAAGTCGTTTCAGATGAATTAACTAAGTTCATGGGCTCTGAACAATCTGAGCTTATCCTAAAGGATAGAGGCGTAAGCGTCATCATGATGATTGGTTTACAGGGTGCTGGTAAGACAACTCACGCTGGTAAACTTGCAAAATACATCAAAAAAACCTACAACAAGAAAGTCCTATTAGTTGCCGCAGATATCTATAGACCTGCCGCTATCGATCAACTTCATACTGTTGCTGATAGTGTAGATACTGACTTCTTTGAAATGGGTAAAACAAACCCTGTCACAATTGCTAAAGAAGCACTAAAGAAAGCTAAAAAAGAAGAATATGATGTTGTAATCATCGATACAGCTGGTAGACTAGAGATAGATGTACCACTAATTCAAGAATTAAAAGATATAAAGAAGGAAACTGATCCATCTGAAATCTTATTAACTGTTGACTCAATGATGGGCCAAGAAGCTGCAAATGTTGCTGGAACCTTCAATAAAGAAGTTGGCATCACAGGTGTTGTACTCACAAAACTTGATGGTGATCAAAGAGGTGGTGCAGCCCTATCAGTTAAGAAAGTAACTGGTGTACCAATCAAATTTAGTGGTGTTGGTGAAAAGATGGACGACCTTGAAGTCTTCTATCCAGATAGAATGGCATCAAGAATTCTCGGTATGGGTGATGTATTAACCCTTATCGAAAAGGCTGAAGATGCAATTTCAGAAGAAGATTCTCAAAAGCTCATGGAAAAGATGATGAATGGTACCTATAACTATAATGACCTTCTAAAACAAATGAAGATGATTCATAGAATGGGTAAATTCAGTGGTCTATTAAAGCTTATTCCTGGTATGTCTAATATCCAACAATTAAGAGATATCGATGATAATCAATTTGATTTCATTCAAGTTATCATCAATTCAATGACAAAAGAAGAAAGAAGAGACCCATCACTCATCGCTATGAGCTCTTCAAGAAAAAGAAGAATCGCAGCTGGTTCTGGTAGAAGCCTCACAGAAGTAAATAAACTTGAACAAATGCTTGAAAAACAAAAGAAGACATTCAAAATGTTATCAAATATGGACGAATCTAAACTCCAACAAATGGGTGAAAGATTTCAAAACGGAGAAATAAGAGGATTCGATCCAAATTACGAGTCTCACGGCAAAGGAAGAAGATAATAAAAATGGTTGGAATTATCAATAAAGAGGGATATTTATCATTCCTAAGAAAGGTGCTTGAATATTTTGATGCAGATATAGATAATACAGAAGTTATTAAAAATGACTTCCTTTTGTACATTGATAATGATATTGAAAAATTCAATGTTTTTAAGGAAAAACTACCAATAATCAAATCATCACTATCTCAGGATTTAGATTTCTTTATGATCTCTGACCCAGCTATTGATAGCCGTGAAGAAGTAGTTTTCTCATACCCAGGATTCAAGGCAATCACATATTATCGTATCGCCCACGAACTTAGAAATCTTGGTTTCAATTTAGTATCAAGAATAATCACTGAAGAAGCTCATTCTTTAACAGGAATAGATATCCATCCAGGCGCAACGATTAGTTCTCCATTCTTCATTGACCATGGCACAGGTATCGTAATTGGTGAGACATCAGTAATCGATTCACATGTAAAACTATATCAAGGTGTAACTCTTGGTGCCTTATCACTTCAAAACTGTGAAACAGTAAAAGGAGTAAAAAGACATCCATCAATTGGTAAAAACGTTACCATCTATTCATGCGCCACTATCCTTGGCGATGTAAAAATAGGCGATAATTCAATAATTGGAGCTAACGTTTTCATCACAGATGATATTCCAAACGATGTTAAAGTTACAATAAGAAAACCAGACCTCGTTATCAAGGGAAAAAGAAATTAAATCCATATTAAATATATATAATAATGAAAAAGAAAGACTGATTTCAGTCTTTTTTTGCTATTATTTGAAACATGTGATAAAATATCTATTACTACAAAGTGGGAGGTATTCATAATGAATATTGAATTATTTAAAAACTATACAGATAGAATAATAAAGAATTGCAGTAAGATTATTCTCGGCAAAGAAGAAGTAATCAGGCAAGTTATTGTCACTTTTTTAAGCGGAGGGCATGTACTACTTGAAGATTTACCAGGCACAGGAAAAACAATGTTACTCAGAGCTTTTTCTAAATCGATTGGTGGTGATTTCAAAAGAATCCAGTTTACACCAGATTTACTACCATCAGATTTAACTGGCATAAATTTCTATAATCAAAAAGAAGGTACTTTTGAATTTAAGAAAGGTCCATTATTTTCAAGCATCATTTTAGCTGATGAAATTAACCGTGCAACTCCAAGAACACAATCTGCACTTCTTGAGGCAATGGAAGAAAGACAAATCACAGTAGATGGTAATACATATCCAATGAATGTTCCATTTATGGTTATGGCAACTGAAAACCCAGTTGAATCATATGGTACATTCCCACTCCCAGAAGCACAAATCGACCGTTTCTTTATGAGACTTTCAATGGGCTATATGGAAAGAAGCCAAGAATTAGAAGTTATGGCTAGACCTAGCACCCTCGCTCTTCTTGATGATCTTGAAAAAGTTGTAACACAAGAAGAAACTGATGAACTCCAAAAAGAATTCTCAAAAGTAAAAGTTTCAGATGATGTTTCAAACTACATCCTAAACATTGTAGACTTTACACGTCAAGATGAACACTTGCTTGCGGGTGTTTCAACACGTGGTGCCATTGCTCTATATAAGGCTGCACAAATCACAGCCGCAATGGATGGAAGAGACTACGTAATTCCTGAAGACGTTAAAAAGGAAGCTATTTCAATTCTTTCACATAGAATTGTTTCAGGTTCTGGTAATCATATAGAAGCTGAAAAATATATAGAAAACGTATTAAAAGATGTTGAGGTTCCACTAGAATAACATATGATTTGGGTGTTTATTGTTTGCCTAGCTCTTTTTGTGTTTTTTATGCAAAGAAAACTTGCAGTAAACGCTTTAAAACATCTACATTATGATTATTCGCTCGATAAACAGTTAGTAGAACCAAATGAAAAAATCATTTTATCATCTTCAGTCAAAAACACATCCAATATGCCAATTATGTATGTTGGAATGAGTGAATTCCTCTCCAAAGATTTAAATGTTCATGAAGATGAAAAATGGATGATTAAGCATTTTAGATCAGGATTATTCGAACAAAACACTTCATATAAGATGTTTTTAGAGCCTCATACCAAATACAAAACAAGATTACATTTCTCAATTCCAAAAAGAGGAATGTATAAACTTGGTAAGTATTACATTGAGACAGGAGATTTCCTAGGCTTTAAGAGTCAAATTAAGACCGCTAATCTCGATAGGACAGTTGTAGTTATGCCAAAAAGGTATACGTCGCCTATCTTTTTAAAGACGCTTGGTGGTTTTATTGGCGATATCTCTGTCAGAAGATTTATTTTAGAAGATCCTGTCCTCACTATTGGTTTTAGAGACTATACTGGTAGAGAACCACTCAAAAACATCTCTTGGACACAAACATCAAGAATGAATAAAGTTGTTGTAAAAGAATTTGATTATACTGTTGAATCAAACGTTTCAGTAATACTCAACATGGATTCAGAGGATAAAGATTCTTTAGAAGTGGCTCTTCAAATGTTAAGAACTGTTTGTGAAGAGCTTGAAAATATGCATATGCCATATGAATTCTATACAAATGGTGATGTAGTAGGACCACTTACAAAATTATCATTCTTATCTGAAGGTCTTGGTTCACAACATTTAAACCTAATCCTCTATGGTCTCGGTAGATCAAATTTATTCTCAGAGATATCTTTCTCTGAATTAGTAAATAAGATTATTGCTAAACATGAGCCTAATAAGAGTTATATCGTCGTCACTCCAAAAATGAATGCCGATGGAATGAATGCTTTAAAGAAACTCAGAGATTTCTCTTATTATGAATCATGTGTTGTCTATGCAGATAGTAATATTGATATAGGAGGTAAAAAGTAATGAGCCTACTAATCGCTTTGAAATTTGTATGCTTCTATGCATTCTATTTTTCAGTTTTAAGTGTGTTTGATCTTTGGATGAACTCTTATCTTCTATTTTTAGCAGTGTTACTTTTAAGTGGTGTGTCATTATCTCTATCGCATAAATTCAGAGATAAAATAGGCATCAGAATTATAACATCACTAATACCAATAATTGCTCTTTTACTCTGCCAAAAACCACTAGATTACCTGGTCGTTGGTATTCCAGTACTCGCGACAGTGCTACTTGGAATATTCAAAAGAGCTAATTTAGATTATTGGAATTACACAAGCACATTCAAAATCGTTTGCGCCATATTCTTCGTGTTTGTACTATTAGCATTTTTAACAAACCTCAATTACTACAACGTAATGTTCTATGGAATAATAGCCCTCATCATTGGTGTATTCGTTTCAAGAGAACTAAGACTTGGTGCACACACTACCACAAAGGAGAAATTATATAACATCGCCTTTGTCGCAACCGTACCAATAATACTAGCTATTTTGTTCTTAGTAATATTTAGACCTAATGTTTCGTTTGGCAAAGTATTTGAATACATACTAGTACCATTTGCCTCAATTTTCTATTTATTCATTAAATTATTCTCACTAATTAGTAACCTCGTAGTTCAAAAAGAACCAGAACCAACTCAGGAAATAGAAAATGTAATTCATGGTTACGAAGAAGAATTTATCGATTATGATGATAAGCCATCTAAAGATAATCCTATCGTTAGAACTAATTACGATTATATCTTTATTATTGCGACAATCATTATTGCTGTAATTGTAATTACTATCATTGTCATCAGAATAATTAAGGCAATGAAGAAAGATTCAACATATAAGACGGAATTCCAAACCATCGATAGTGAATCAATCTTTGTTGAATCAGAGAAAACAGATAGAAGAAGCAACGGATATAAGATTAGAAAGATTTATTTAAAATATCTTTCATTAATTGAAACCTATGGTATCTTTAGAAAGAAGTACAACACTTCTTTGGATATCTTAGAAAAAGCAAGCGAAGTTATCACATCAGAAAAACAAGAAGAGTTAAGACAGCTTTATATTAAGGCTAGGTATAGTGATGAAAACAGCATCACTGATGAAGATGTTGATTACGCAAAAGAGCTCTTTAAATCAATTAAAGAAGCCAGAAAACAACAATTAAAAGAAGAAAAGTTAAAGCAGGCATAATTATGTCTGCTTTATTTTCTATAAATAATGTTATATAATGATTTTATAGGGGAAAACTTTTAAACAAATCTATAAGAGAGGTAACGTATGAAAAAATTATCTTTTAATGATGGTTGGAGATTTAAAGTTATTGGCAGTGATGTTGAACCAAGAAATATATCTATACCACATGATGCAATGCTTGAAGAAGAAAGAAAAGAAGGAAACCCTTGTGGCACTAACTGTGCATGGTTTAGTGGAAACGACTATGAATACACTAAAGAGTTCGAAGAAATCAAAGGTAAAGCAGTAGTATTAGAATTCGAAGGTGTTTATCATAACGCAAAAGTTTATTTAAACGATGAACTCATAAAAGAAAGACCATATGGATATACTAACTTCTATGTTGATATCACCGATAAACAAAGAAAGAATAATATATTAAAGGTTGTAGCTGAAAATAAGGATCAACCAAACTCAAGGTGGTATAGTGGTGCTGGTATCTATAGACCAGTAAATCTTTATATTTCAGAAAAAACAAAATATATTGAAATATATGGCGTTTTAGTTAAACCAACATCATTGAATTCTGCACACGCTGAAGTAAAGACTAGTGAAGCAGGATTAGTTAACATCCAGGTTTTAGACCCATCTAATAAGGTTGTTTTTGAAAAGGAATTTAATTCTAAAGGTTCTCTTGAATTTGATTTTAATGTAAAAGGCGCTCTTCCTTGGAACATAGATACTCCTAATCTCTATACACTTAAGGCAGTATTTGGTGATGATGAAGTGACTGAAAGATTTGGCTTTAGAACTATCACATGCAACTCTAAAGATGGTTTTAAAATCAATGGTGAAAGAGTTATCCTAAGAGGATGTTGTATCCATTCAGATAATGGTATTTTAGGTGCGAGATCATATTATGATGCCGAACTTAGAAAGGTTAAAAAGCTAAAAGAAGCTGGATATAATGCAATTAGATGTGCTCACAATCCTTGTGCTAAATCATTCCTAGATGCCTGTGATGAAGTTGGTATGTTTGTGATGGATGAATACGTAGATATGTGGTATGTACATAAAACTATGTATGATTATGCATCTTTTGTACAAGATTGGTACAACGAAGATTTAAAAGATATGTGTATGAAGGATTATAATCATCCATCAGTCATCCTATATTCATTAGGTAACGAAGTAGGTGAAAGTTCTGAAGAAAAAGGTATCAACCTTTTCAAAGATATGAAACAAGTACTAAATGACCTTGATGGATCTCGTCCAGTTACCGCTGGTATAAACATCATGTTCAATATGATGTATTCGCTTGGTTTTGGCATCTATTCAGAAGAAAAAGCAAAGAAGAATCAAGCACAAAAAGTTGGAAGTGAATTCTTCAATGATATCGCAGGATTAGTTGGCAACCATACAATGAAAATTGGGGCCACAATGCACAGATGTGACGTTAAAACAAGAGAAATATTTGCAGCATCCGATGTTGCAGGATACAACTATGGCATATTAAGAACTAAAAAAGATTTAAAGCATTATCCAGATAGACTCATTATGGGATCTGAAACATTCTGTGAAGACGCCTATAAGTTCTATGAAATGACTAAGGAAAATGAAAGATTCATTGGTGATTTCGTATGGGCAGGTATTGACTACCTTGGAGAAGTTGGTATTGGTTCTTGGGAATATAAAGAATATGCCCCCGACTTTAGACATGGAAATGGCTGGATTAGTGCTGGTTCTGGTAGACTTGATTTAATTGGAAACGAACTTGGCGAAGCATTATACACCAAAGTAGCATTTGAACTAACTGATAAACCACAAATCGCTATCGTACCAGTATCACATACAAATGAAAAGCATTCTCCATCAGCTTGGAAGATGTCGAATGCAATACCATCTTGGTCATGGGATGACCTTGATGGCGCCCCAGCTAAAGTAGAAGTATATTCAAGATCTAAATACGTTAAATTAGTTCTAAATGGTAAAAACATTGCAACTAAGAAAACCAAAAACGCTATTGCAAGATTTAAAATCAAATATGAAAAAGGCACATTACTCGCAATCGGTTTAAATGATCAAAAAAGAGAGGTATCAAGAAATCAAATTGTATCAGCTTCACTTGAAACTAAATTATCATTAATAAAAGAAAGTAATACTGTAAAAGTAGATGGACTTCAATTTATTAGAATAGAATACACTGATAACAATGGTGTATTTAAACCACTCGCAAGAGGAAGAGTTAATCTAAAAGTTGAAGGTGCCGAACTTCTTGCCCTTGGTCATGCATGTCCATTTAATAGTGATGGTTATCTAAATGATTATACAGATACCTATTATGGTAGAGCACTTGCGGTAATAAGATGTACTAAACCAGGAGAAGTAATAGTTAGTGCATCCTCACCTTATGGTGATGATGAGGTAAAATTTATAGTTGAATAAATAAAAAATCATAGGCGTATACCTATGATTTTTTTATAATTTCATACTCTCTTAACTATAGATATAAAAAATGATAATTATTTATGTGCAAAAATAAATGAGTGATATAATTACATAGAAAAATAGGAGGAGCAGTATGACTGAAGGAAAAAGCAAAAAGATAAAAGGACTCTTAATATTTCTATTAACCTATATATTTGCCTTTGGTGTAGGACTATTATCATATATTATCCTATCTAAGTTTGAATTAGATATTCTTTTAACTTTGTTTTTGGCAGATGTAATTGCGACTATCTTTGTTTATATCGTTGGATTATTTTTAAATACTGCATCTATGTATGATCCATATTGGAGTGTACAAACAGCATTTATATACATTCCTCTTATGATTAAATATCAAGCATACAATATTGGTACATTTATTTATCTTGCGGCAATACTCTTCTGGTCTATTAGATTAACAATCAATTTTATTAAAGGCTTTGATGATATATCATATATCGACTGGCGATATAAGATGCTTAAGGAAAAGACCGGTTCACTATATCAAATTGTGAACTTAACTGGTATTCACCTATTTCCTACAGTAATTGTCTTTCTGGCATCTATTCCCGCATATCTTTATATTATCAATGGTTTTGAATTTGAACCATTAAACTTGATTGGTATTGCGGTTATGGTTTTCGCAACACTAATAGAACTTATATCAGATAATGATATGAGAAGATTTAAAGCTGTTAGAACTTCTAACAAAGAAATTATTAATATTGGTCTTTGGAAACATTCAAGACATCCAAATTATTTTGGTGAAATATTATTCTGGTATGGAGTAGCCTTTGTATTAATATTTAGTAATCTAAGTTTTTGGTACACAATTATAGGTGCATTCTTAAATACATTACTATTTATCTTTATATCGGTACCAATGGAAGAAAACCATTTAAAAGAATATAAAGATGATTTTGATGAATACAAGAAGAAGAATGTATTCTTACCAATAAATATTTTCAATAAATAATATAAATGGTGTAGCATCATCGCTACACCATTTAATTTTATTCATTTTTCAATACTTCATACATAGAAGAAGATTCGCTTTTAGAAACATATTCATTTACTGATAGAACTCTAACCTCTAATGTCTTTGATGCGTATTTGATGGCGATAATATCGCCTTCTTTTACGTTTGTAGATGGTTTGGCATCTTTAGAATTTACAGTGATTCTATCTTTATCGATAGTTTCTTTAGCGACTGTCCTTCTTTTTATAATATGAGAAACTTTTAAATATTTATCAAGTCTCATAATTATTCTGTTTTAGGTTCTTCTTGAGCAGATTCAGTACCAAGAGATTTTAATGAATTAGAATCTTCATCAGCTCTCTTTAGTGCACCAGTCTTGAAGATTTCATCGATATCAGCTTTAAGTAAAGTCTCAACCTTCATTAAATAATGGGCGATAGCTTTTAGCTTATCCATATTTTCAGTTAAGATCTTTGCAGCATTTGTATGACATTCATCGATGATTTCTCTTATAGCTTCATCGATTTCATGAGCAACTGTATCTGAGAAGTTCTTATTTGATGAATAATCTCTTCCGAGGAAGACATATCCAGAGTTTTGTTCATAGGTGATTGGGCCGAGTTTACTCATACCATATTCGGTAACCATGGCTCTTGCGATAGCGGTTGCGTTAACCATATCGTTAGAAGCACCAGTAGTAACTTCACCGAATATTAATTCTTCAGCAGTTCTGCCACCTAAGAATCCAGTGATTCTTTCCATTAGTTGATTTCTTGAATAGATAATAACCTCTTCATCTTTTGGACCCATGAGGTTATATCCACCAGCTTCACCACGTGGAATAATTGTAACTTTTTGAACGATATCTGCATTAGATAGAAGTGTGCCTATTACACAGTGACCTGCTTCATGATAAGCGATGATTTCTTTTTCCTTCTTAGAAATCACTCTTGATTTCTTGGCAGGGCCCATCATAACTCTATCGATTGCTTCATCGATTAGTTTGTTGTCGATTTCTGGTTTGTTTTCTCTTGCAGCAAGTAATGCACTTTCATTCATTACATTTTCAAGATCGGCACCAGTAAAGCCTGGAGTTTGATGTGCGACCTGTTTGAAGTCGACTTCTTTAGAAATCTTTTTATTTCTAGCATGAACTTTGAGAATTTCTTCTCTACCTTTGATATCTGGAGTTGAAACATTGATTTGTCTATCAAATCTACCAGGTCTTAAGAGTGCTGGGTCAAGGATGTCAGGTCTATTTGTTGCAGCAATGATAATGATACCGGAATTTTGTCCAAAACCATCCATTTCAACGAGTAATTGGTTTAGAGTTTGTTCTCTTTCATCAGTACCACCACCAAGACCAGTAC
>JAFXYB010000003.1 GCA_017541975.1 bacterium
GGTGATGGTGTAAACGATGCTCCATCATTAAAACAAGCCAACATCGGTATTGCGATGGGTATCACTGGTACAGACGTTGCGAAAGGCGCAGCCGATATGGTGCTCACAGATGATAACTTCGCATCAATTGAAAAAGCTGTAGAAGAAGGAAGAGGAATTTACTCAAATATCAAGAAAACTGTATTATTCCTCCTTTCATCAAATATCGCAGAAGTATTAGTAATGCTTGCCCTAATCGTTATTGGACTTCCAGCTCCACTCATTGCAATCCATCTTCTTTGGGTTAATCTCGTTACCGATTCACTTCCTGCAATCGCCCTTGGTATGCAGCCAAAAGAACCAGATGTAATGGATTTAAAACCAAGAGATCCAGATGAAGGTATCTTTGCACAAAATGGTTTTTTAATTACACTAGGTTATGGTGCAATCCTTACAATCGGTGTCATAATTGCTTATTTCATTCCAGCCTGGATGAATGGTATTCACGGACTTTCATTAATTAAAACTTACTACGAAACAACAGTTAATGAATTTGGTGAACTATGTGTATTAAATCAAGCAAGAACTATGGCATTCACAGCCCTTGCTCTTGGTGAACTCTTCCATATGCTAGGGATGTCCGATATTAAGCATTCCTTCATCCACGTATTCAAAGATAAAAACTGGATGATGGCAATCGCTTTCTTCGCTGGATTTATCTTACAATTATTCGTTATTGAAGTTCCAGGTGTCAGCAAGGTATTCAGTACTGAAAACCTAACCACAATCGAATGGTTATTCACAGCCCTCGTATCAATTACACCTCTCATCATTCACGAAGCAATTGTCTTAATAAATAAACTTAGAACAAAAAAATCATAAATATTTTAACATCTACCTATTTTGAAATATGGTAGATGTTTTTTTATTTGACCTTACTTAATAAATATTGTAAAATACTTAAGGTGAAAAAAGGAGGCTTGTATGATTTATTCAACAGAAGTACAACATATGTGCCCAATAGCTAAAGGCGCATATCATGGACCAGCACCTATCCCAGAAGAAGGTAAGTGGGTTCAAGCAAAAGAAATTAAAGATATCAGTGGTTTAACACATGGTATTGGTTGGTGTGCTCCTCAACAAGGCGCATGCAAATTAACATTAAATGTTAAGGATGGTGTTATCGAAGAAGCATTAATAGAAACTATTGGTTGTTCTGGTATGACACATTCAGCTGCAATGGCTGCAGAAATTCTCACAGGAAAAACTATACTTGAAGCATTAAATACTGACCTTGTATGTGATGCAATCAATACAGCAATGAGAGAATTATTCTTACAAATCGTTTATGGTAGAACACAAACTGCATTCAGTGAAGGTGGTCTTCCAATTGGCGGTGGTCTTGAAGATCTCGGTAAAGGTTTACGTTCTATGATCGGAACAATGTATTCAACTAAAGCTAAAGGTCCAAGATACCTCGAAATGACTGAAGGATATGTTACAAGAATTGCTTTAAACGAAGCTAATGAAATCGTTGGTTATGAATTCGTTAATCTTGGCAAGATGATGGAATCAATTAAAGGCGGAATGAACGCTGATGAAGCTTTACAAAAAGCTAAAGGTCATTATGGCCAATTCGACAACGCACACAAGTACGTTGATCCACGTAAGGAATAAACTGGAGGATATAGAGATGTCATTATTCGAAAGTTATGAAAGAAGAGTAGACAAGATCAATGGTGTTATCAAAGAATACGGTCTAAAGAGTATTGAAGAATGTCGTGATCTATGTAAATCAAAAGGTTTCGATCCATACGAAATCGTAAAAGGTGTTCAACCAATCGCTTTTGAAAACGCTGCATGGGCTTATTGTGTTGGTGCTGCAATCGCATTAAAAAAGAATGTTAAAACTGCTGCTGAAGCTGCAGAAGCTATCGGTATTGGTCTTCAATCATTCTGTATTCCTGGCTCAGTTGCTGACGACAGAAAAGTTGGCCTTGGTCATGGTAATCTTGGTGCAATGTTACTCCGTGATGAAACTAAATGCTTCGCATTTCTCGCTGGTCACGAATCATTCGCAGCTGCAGAAGGTGCAATCGGTATCGTTAAAAATGCCAATAAGGCAAGAAAAGAACCTTTAAGAGTTATCTTAAATGGTCTTGGTAAAGATGCTGCACAAATCATTTCAAGAATCAATGGATTCACATATGTTCAAACTCAATTTGATTATTATACAGGCGAACTCAAAGTCGTTAAAGAAATAGCTTACTCAACTGGTGAAAGATCTCTTGTTAGATGTTTTGGTGCTGACGATGTAAGAGAAGGTGTTGCAATTATGCATCATGAAGGTGTAGATGTATCTATTACAGGTAACTCTACAAATCCAACTCGTTTCCAACATCCAGTAGCTGGTACATACAAGAAAGAATGTATTGAACAAGGCAAGAAATACTTCAGTGTTGCATCAGGCGGTGGAACTGGTAGAACTCTCCATCCAGATAACATGGCTGCAGGTCCTGCATCATATGGTATGACTGATACAATGGGAAGAATGCACAGTGATGCACAATTTGCTGGTTCATCATCAGTTCCTGCTCACGTAGAAATGATGGGCTTCCTCGGTATGGGCAACAACCCAATGGTTGGTGCTACAGTGGCTGTAGCAGTTGCTGTTTCTGAAGCGTTAAAATAAAAACTAATGAAAAGATTAGTAACAAGAAGTGACTTTGACGGACTTGCATGTGCAATGATGTTCAAGGAACTCAATCTAATTGACGAAATAAAATTCGTTCATCCAAAAGATGTTCAAGATGGGAAAGTAGAACTATCAGAAAACGATATTACTACAAATCTCCCTTATGATCCACGAGTAGGACTCGCTTTCGATCACCATGAAAGTGAAGTTGACCGCTTAAAAGCCTTAGAAACTGGTGGTAAACTCATCATCGATCCAAACGCAAGAAGTGCTGCAAGAGTAGTATACGACTACTATGGTGGTAAAGATAAATTCCCAAGAATATCAACTGAATTAATTGAAGCAGTTGATAAAGGAGATTCGGCTGATTTCACTATTGATGAAATCCTAAATCCAACTAAATGGGTATTACTTCACTATATTATGGATCCAAGAACTGGTCTTGGAAGATTCCGTGATTTCAGAATCTCTAACTATGATTTAATGATGGAATTAATCGATAATTGCTTAACACTTTCTATCGATGAAATTTTAGAATTACCAGATGTTAAAGAAAGAATAACTCTCTACTTTGAACAAGCAAACCTCTTCAAAGAACAATTAAAGAAAGTTGTAAAAGTTCATGGTAAAGTTGCGGTAATCGATTTAAGAGATCAAGATATCATCTACGCAGGCAATAGATTTATGGTCTATGCAATGTATCCAGAATGTGAAATCTCAGTTCACGTTGCATGGGGATTTAAGAAACAAAATACTGCAGTAATGATTGGTAAGAGTATCATCAATAAATCATCTAATGTAGATATTGGTGAATTATGCCTATCTTATGGCGGTGGCGGACACAAGAACGCTGGTACATGCCAACTTGAAAATGATGTTGTTGATAAGGAACTTCCAGTTATTATTGAAAAATTAAATAATTAATTAAAATATTAATATTTTCACAAAAAAAGAAGAACTGTTTAGTTTTTCTTTTTTTATTGTTTAAATATTCTTTAGTATTTGGTATAATAACTATTAGTTATGAGGTGCTTTATGAAAACAATAATAAGATTAGTATTTTTATGCTTTTTGTGCTTGGGCGTTATTACATTAACGTCTTGTTCATGTGGAGGTAAATCTCCTGATAATAGTAAGAATCCAAGCATTACTAAAGATAATCCTATGTCTGCAGATCAAGGTACATCAAATATCACAGATCCTGTTCCTTCAACAGATGGCGATGAAGATTATGAATCTTATAGTGTTACTTTAACTATTAAGCTAAAAAACTATGATTTTAATAATTATGTTGAAGATGATTTGGATAAATATGCAAACGAATATGAAATAAAAAACGATGGTTCAATCGTGTATTACATTGAAAAGGATATTTCATATTATTTTGATGAACTTGAATATGTTTTTGATAGGTATTCTAAGGAATTTTTAGAAGATGTCTACTATATAGATTTAGATAATATCCCATATGAAGCAACGCTAACTATCTTAGATAATAAATCAAACGTAGTTTACTCTAATTCATATTCTGGACTGGTAAAAAACTATACAGTATATTATGAGATTAATTTTTATAATGATGACGATTCACTTCTCTATTCTTTAAGAGTAAGAGAAGGTAAAGATGCGGTTTATCCATATAGCAATCCTGTAAGCAGTAAGATAAATGAATACACAGATTACGAATTCATCGGTTGGGATAGCTATTTAAAAGAAGTAAATTGTTCTATGGATGTTTATGCAGAATATAAAAAGATTGTCGTTCCTCATGCAGTAAACTATTATGATGCTGATGGAGCAACTCTTCTCTATCATAAAGATGCAACTTCAGAAATAGAGATGAAATATGTTGGTAATCTTCCAGAAAAAGCATCAGATTTAGAAAATGATATTTCTTATTCCTTCAGCAAATGGGAAGTTAAATATTCTGACGATTCTAGAATAGATTATGTTCCTGTATTCGAAGAATACACTCGTGGTCTAGTATTTGAAGATCACACAGTTATCGCTTATGTTGGTACTAAAAAAGAAATACATCTACCAACTAGAGCAGATGGTATCGTTATTGATACAATTGGACCTCAATGTTTTGAAACGAGAGATATCGAAAAAATATATCTCACAGATTCTATAAAGACTATCTGCGAAAAAGCATTCTTTAATGTAACAACTTTAACAGAAGTAGTTTTCGGTAAAGGTTTAACCTATATAGAAACTCAAGCCTTTTATGGTTGCACAGGTCTTACTAAAATTACTTTACCAAGTTCTCTAACTTATATAGGAGATAAAGCATTCTCTAGTTGTACATCGATAAAAGAAGTTACAATACCAGTAGGTCTTTCTTTTGGCCCAAGCAATTCAATAAGTGTTGAATATATGGATATCTTCTATAATATCAATTTAGATAAACTATACCTTATAAAAGGTATAGGTGATACTTTAAGCACTGCCTTCTTAAGAGGAGCAAGCGTAAAAGATATCTACGTAATGGACGGCATTATTGAAATTGAACAAGGAGCATTTGCTGAATGTTCAAATCTAGATACCTTATACATTGGAAAGGATATAGAAAGAATTGGAAATGGCGCAGCTCGCAGTACCTCTTTAAGAGAACTTACAATTGTAGGCAATAATACAACCATAGATTTATTAGCTTTTTGCGGATGTACAAATCTCTCAAGTGCCGTTCTTGGAAACACAACATCTATTGGAAGCGAATGCTTTGAAGGTTGTAAAAACCTCTCAGTTTTCCAAGGCAATCGTCTTAAAACAATAGGTAATAGTGCTTTTAAAGGTTGTTCATCTCTAACTTCATTTAAAGCTTCAGATTCAGTTACATCTATTGGCAACAATGCTTTTGAATCATGCTTCAAATTATCAGAAGTAACTCTTGGCAATAAACTTGAAAGCATAGGAAACAATGCTTTCCTAAACTGCCCAAGTTTATCAATCATCTATATTTATAGCGATTTAAAGACAATCGGTTCAGATGCTTTCCTAAACTGTTCAAGCCTATCTTATATCTTCTCAGTAAATGAATTAAAACCAATTAACTATACTGCTGGATGGTATGGAAAGGCAAGACCTATTTGGGGTTACCAAAGAACAGCGATAGATGATAATTATATCTATTACTATGCAGTTGAGTATAACTATAAAAAAGTATATATGTTAAATAGCGATCTATCTCCTATAAGCGAGAACAACAACCTTGGTCGATTCATCGATGAATATGAAATCATTCTCCTTGAAAACCCAACAAAGACTCATATAAATGATATTGTAAGAGAGAAAGATCCTTCGCCAACACCATCAAGTGCTTCGTCTTCATCAAATATGAGTGCTATAAACTATAACAACTTATTTGTTGAATTATCATCATCAATTCTTCCAATTTATAGGAGCTATGTAGGCAGTACTTATTCTTGGCAATGCCAATATAAATATTGCTTCTTAGCTGGTCATGGTTCATATTACTTATTATCATTAAGTATAAGTAATAATGTTTATACAAGCGCTGATTATGCAGCTTTAGTCAACAAACAAAGCGGATGGAACTTAGTATGGATGAATAATCATTATCTTGCTTACTATCAAGATACCGATTTCTATATGGAATTTAAAGATGAAGATAATAAACTTCAAATAGATATTTATGGTGAGTATGTAGAAATAGATGAAGGTGAGTATGTAGAAATAGATGAAGGAAATAATCCAGGAAATAATGAGGGTGGAGGAGATGAACCTCCTACTGAGACACCAGGAGAGGAAGAATCTCAAGTTGATTTAATCAATTATGAACTCAGTAGTGATGGAACTTATTATATCGCAAAGAGCCTCAAGAACCATTCCTTTAATTCGCTTGTAATCCCATCAACATATAACAATCTCCCAGTTAAAGAAATCGCAGACAATTTTTCTCGTGGTTTATACACTAATACTTATAGTCTTGTGATTCCTTCATCAATAAAAACTATAGGTATTAATGCCTTTTATGGTAATAAGATAAGTACTTTAACTCTTAATGAAGGATTAGAAACTATTGGTGAATATGCTTTTGGTAACCTGCTTGGTAACCTATCTTCTATCGATATTCCATCAACCGTTAATAATATGGGCGCAAATCCATTTGTATTTTGCCAAAATCTAAGAGATATCACATTCACTAATGGCAGTGATTATTTCACTGTATCTGATAAAGTATTATTTACCAAAGATATGAAAACAATGATTTGTTTCATTCCAAAGAAAACCGGTAGTTATACTATCCCAAGCACTGTTGAAACAATCGGAAAGAGTGCAATATCAGACATTAGGACAAACCATTCTATCACAATTCCAAAATCAGTTAAAAAAATCGAAACTATGGCTTTTGCATCAAATACTTCTATAAGTTCAATTTCATATCAAGGAACAACGAACGAATTTAAAGCCATATACTTAGAAGAAGACTGGAACTGGAATTGTTACATCGAATATGTAGTTTGTTCAGATGGTTCTGTTAAGATTAGAGCCGATTAAATACATTTTTTCGAGACTATATTATATAAGAATGATACCTAATTAATAGGTATCATTTTTAATTGTTATGTATAAAATATGAAAAAAACAAGTTTATTTTTCAATAATATGTTAATTTGCGTTTTATCGAAATGTAAAAATATTGAAATATATTTTTATATATTGTATAATATGGGCGAAATAAAAAACATAAAAAAAACAAAAAGGGGATTGTAAAAAAATGAAAAAATTATTTTCAATGCTTTTGTTAGTTTTTTTATCTATGTTTGTATTGGTAGCTTGTGCTGAAACAACTACTAAAGAAGAAGTTACTACAACAAAACAAGATGAAGTTACTACAACAAAAGAAGATGTTACTACGACAAAAGAAGATGTTACTACTACAGAAGAAGATGTAACAACAGCCCACGTTCACTCATATGGTGCATGGGAAGAAACAACACCAGCTACTTGTACACAAGATGGTGTTAAAACAAGAACATGTGCTTGTGGAGATACACAAACAAGAGCCATTCCTGCTACAGGACATGTATATGAAGAAACTATGACAATAGATAAAGCTGCTACATGTACAGAAGAAGGAAGCAAATCATATCACTGCAAAAACTGTGATGACAAAGTATCTGTAACTAAAATACCAGCTCTTGGACATAACTATTCAACTGAATGGACAATAGATAAAGTTGCTACATGTACAGAAGCAGGAAGCAAGTCTCATCACTGCACAAATGAAAACTGTGACGAAAAGAGTGATGTAACACCTATCGAAGCTCTAGGTCACGATTATCCTGAAAACTGGACAATTGTAACTCCAGCTACAGAAACTACTGAAGGTCTTCAAGAAAAAGAATGTTCTAGATGTCATAACAAGATGACTGAAGTTATTCCAGTAACTCACAAAGATGAAGTTGATGCTACAACTGCTTTAACTACATTATCACAAAGAATGGGTATCGGTGGTTATGAATGGGGCCCTTCAGCTGATATGATAGTCTTCAAAGTAAATGGTACAATTAAACCAGAAGATGTTACTGCTGATATGTTCTCATCTACAACAGCATCTGTAGTTGATGCATTCGTATGTAATGAAAATGGTGTTAAAGTTGATACTGCTAGCCAATATTTTGCTGTTAAGATTTCAGCAAGAGCTGGTCAAAGAAGCCCATTCACTTATGCTAATAGTTTAAATAACTGGACAGCTAATGGCCAAATCAATATGAACGCATCACTCAAATCTGGTAGTGTTCTAAAAATTGATGAAGGTGCTAATATTGTTAGATATTCTTCATTCACATTCAGTGGACAATTACCAATTTCTGATAGAGTAGTTCCTTCAACTTCAACATTCTATAAGAGCACATATACCGATGGCAACATCACATTAACATATGGTGCTTGGGGAACTGATGCAATGAAGAACGATAATGGTAAGAACCCACTCATCATCTGGTTACATGGCGCAGGTGAAGGTGGAACTGATATCGATATCGCATTACTTGGTAACGATGTAACTAACTTAACTGAATCTAAAGTTCAATCTCATTTCACTAATGGTGCATACGTACTTGCTTGCCAAACACCAACTATGTGGATGAACGATGGAACAGGCAATTATACAAACAATGGACAATCAATGTTCACTGAAACATTATTCAAGTTAATTAAGAATTACTGTGAAGTTGTTAATACTGACGTAGACTTAGATAGAATCTATATCGGTGGATGTTCAAATGGTGGTTACATGACTGTTAATATGATGATTCAACACGGTAGTTATTTCGCTGCAGCTTATCCAGTTTGCGAAGCTTACACAGATTCATGGATTACTAATGAACAAATTGCAGTTCTCAAGAACTACAACATTTGGTTCACTCATTCAGCAGACGATAGAACCGTTAACCCAGCTAACTACACTGTTGCAACATATGTAAGACTCATTGCAGCTGGCGCTACAAATGTATACTTCAGTTACTTTGAATCTGTAAAAGGAACTGATGATCCAAATGCTAACCAAGCTTGGGGTCAAGGTTCTGGTAACTATATGGGACACTATTCTTGGATTTACACTCTCCAAGATGCATGTACAAGAGTTCAAAGCACAACAGTAACTGCTGCAGGCGATCTCAAAGCATCTAACCTTTATGGTGGTGGTTCATATAATGTAATGGTTAACGATGAAGCTCAATCTATCTTCGGATGGATGGCAGCTCAAAAGAAAGGCGAAAAACACGGAACTGCTGTATTAGAAGCTAATCTTCCAACTGATCCAAATCAAGGTGGCGGTCAAGGCGGTCAAGGCGGAGGTAGTGGAACTATCTCTACACTTACTGGTGATAAAGTAAGAACTGAAGCTGAAACTGGACAACTCGGAGTTGGTACTGAAGGCAGCAACAACGTAAGAGTTGAAACTAATACTAATGCATCTGGTGGTTCTGGTATTGGTTACTTCCAACAAGCTGGTGATTCAATCACATTAACTATCACTTCTCCAGCAGCTAAGACAAATGGATATATCAGAATTGGTGCTGCATCAGCATCTGGTTCTTATCCTAATATCACTGATGTATCAATGGAACAATTCAATAACTTATATACATTAACATGGAATGGTGCAACAGTTACTATTACTGATGGATCTCTCCCAGGAAATAGTAGTGCTAACTATTACAATGTTCATGAACTTGAATTCAGAGCCGACATTAAATCAGGCGCTAATACTTTAGTAATTACTGCTAAAGGTGGCGGCGGAGCTAACTTCGACTATGTTGATATCTATTATGGTGAAGTAACAGTTACTCCAGCATCTGGAGGCGGAAGCGGAAGTGGAAGTGGAAGCGGAAGTGGAAGCGGAAGTGGAAGCGGAAGTAGTACTGTTCCTGCAGCATCTGGTACAAAGACAAGAGTTGAAGCTGAAACAGGTAAACTTGGAATTGTAACTGAAACTGACCAATATGTTAGAACTGAAGATAGTGATAATGCATCAGGTGGCAAAGGTGTTGGTTACTTCTTACAAGCTGGTGATAATATCACTTTAACATTCACTGCAACTGAAGCTAAAGCTAATGCTGATATTAGATTTGGTTGTGCTGCTGCAAGCCTAGATTATACTACATTTACTATTCCAGATGTTAGTCTTGCACAATTTAATGCAGCATATACAATCACATTAAATGGTGAAACTATTACAGCTACTGCTGGATCTCTTCAAGGTAATTCATCTTGGAATTTCTGGAATGTTACAGAATTAGCTGCAAAAGGTAATATTAAAGCTGGAACTAATACAATCGTTATTACTGCAACTGGTAATAGTGGATGTAACTGGGACTACGTTGATATTTATCTATAATTAGTTTTATTTAAAAATGATATAAGGTTAGGTATCTTTTTGGTACCTAACCTTTTTGTATTTATAAAAAAACACAAAAATTTAATAACTTATATTATTTTTGTGATAATTTATTGATATTTTTTATATAAATTTTTTTATACTTATATTTATAGTATAATTAAATCAAGAAGTATTATATAATTGGAGGACTTTTTTATGGAAACTAAAGATGCAATGCTCGCAAGAAGAAGTGTACGTGTTTTCAAAGATATTGATGTGCCAAAAGAGATAATCGATGAACTTTTAAAGAGTGCTATGGCTGCTCCAAGTGCTTTAAATAGACAACCATGGTTTTTCTATGTCATTAAAGACAAAGAAACATTAGAGAAAGTGAAGAAGATATCACATTATACAGATAAGAACTCCAATTTAATTATTATGGTATGTGGTGATATAACAGGCTTAAATCCTCTCAATCTAAATGATTTCTGGATTCAAGATGTCAGTGCTGCAGTAGAAAACATTTTAGTAAGCGCAGCCGATATGGGCCTTGGTTCACTTTGGTGTGGTGTTTATCCAAAAATGGAAAGAGTCAATGCTATAAAGACAATTCTTAAAACTCCAAAGAATATTATGCCATTTGCCTTAATCCATCTTGGCTATCCTGGTGAGAATAAAGCACCAAGAACTCAATATGATGAATCTAAAATAGTATACATAGAATAAATAGAAAACCTTAAGTCGTGCGACTTAAGGTTTTCTATTTATTACATTGGTTATTCAAGCCAACCATCTTTAACAAACTTTTCAACTTTGAAGAATTTAACGAGTTCTAATAATTGAGCATCAGTAATGGTGTTAATAATACCGAATGGCTTCGCAGTCATGTATATCTGAGCTGTTTTTTCTATTGTCTCAACGATACCGAATGCTTCATCAAGGGTATCACCAACAACGAAGATTCCATGATTAGCCCAAACTACTGCACGATAGTCTTTCATTTTTGCAGCTGTAAGTTCACCAATTAGATTTGTTCCACATAAAACCCATGGAAGAACACCGATTCCTTCAGGGAATACAACGATACATTCAGTATTTGATTTCCAAATAAGCTTAGTGAATGATTTTTCATCTAATTTTTCAACTAATGTCATCGCAATAAGATTACCTGGGTGGCAGTGCATTACAACTTTGTTATTTGGATTTACTTTTAGTCTTGCGATATGACTCATAAGGTGCGATGGAAGTTCACTTGTAGGTCTTGATCCATCCACAAATCCCCATAATAATTCAGCTGTCTTGCCATCTTTACCGATTCTAATTAAACCAAGATTAACTTCTGGATCATATTCAATATTCTTGAAGTATTTTCCAGTACCAGTAACTAGGAATGCCTTGCCAATTAATTCACTGGCATCAAAATTTAGTGGAATTTCTCTAATTACACCTTCAGTTACAAAATCTTTATATTCATCATAATCTACTAAAAGAGAGATATTGCCACCGTTTCTTTCATCGTATCCTAAACGATACATATTTGAAGCAGTTCTAACAAATTCTTTTAAGAATGGAGCACTTAATATATTTTTCATACAACTAACACCTCTTGAGAAGGATATCTTTTTCATATTCTTTGACTTTTTCAAGCCAATTATTATCTAGCCCTTCTTGATTTAAGAATTCATCCCATACATCGCCGAATGGAAGAGTTTTATATTCTTCAGATAAAGCGAGTAGTTCAGTGAACCTTTGTTCGTTTTGTAATTTAATTAAGTCATTATGTGGAAGTAGGAGCGCATTTAATAAAGCTTTTTGCATGTTTCTTGTGCCTATTACCCAAGCAGCAATTCTATTGATTGAAGCATCGAAGTAATCAAGTCCAATAATAACTTTATCTATGGCATTGTTTCTTACTATTTCCTTTGAAATTTCCTTGAGTTCATCGTCAAGGATGACTACATGGTCACTATCCCATCTTACAGGTCTTGAAACGTGTAGTGCAACCTTATCATTGAAACATAATAAGCTTGAAATCTTATCGCTTACAACTTCAGTTGGATGATAGTGTCCTGTATCAAGTAGGCAACAAAGTCCGTTCTTAGCAGCATAGATTTGATAGAATTCACTATTACCTACAGTATATGATTCAAGCCCAATACCGAATACCTTACTTTCAACACTATCGATAATATATTCTTTTGGATATTTTACACTGTAGATTTGATCTAAACTATCTTTTAACCTTAGTCTTGGTTCTAACCTACTTGCAGGGATATCTTTTAATCCATCAGGTATCCAAAGGTTACATAAACAAGGAGATTTTTGTTTTTCACCGATATAAGCAGCTACAGCTCTTGATGTTTTACCATGTCTAATCCAGTAGTCTCTTACATTTTTATCTGGATGAGATAAGGTCATTCCATCTGCAGCAAGTTTGTGTGAAAAGAATGTTGGATTGAAATCAATCTTAACATCATTTTCTTTAGCAAACTTTAACCATTCATCAAAATACTCAGGCTTGATGTTATCTCTTTCAACTGTTTCATCAGTAATTGCATATATTGCATGAAGGTTGATTCTCTTAGAGCCGCCAATTAGAGATAATGCAAACTTGTAGTCGGCCATAAGTTCATCTTTGTTTCTTGCCTTTCCTGGATAGTTACCAGTTGTCTGAATACCTCCAGTAGCGCCAAGTTTGTTTTCAAATCCATTAACATCATCGCCTTGCCAGCAATGAATGCTAATTGGGATTGTCTTTAAAGTTTCTATTGCTTTGTCTGTATCAATGCCAATCTTTTTGTAGATTTCTTTTGCTTGTAAATATCTTTCTTTCACCATATCACCTCATCTGAATTTTTAGATTTCCTATTGCAGTTGCCTCAATAGGTAGCGAGATAACTTTCTTTCCGGAAAGTTCTTCAGTATATTTATTTAATATTGTATTGTGGGCTCCCCCACCGACAATAACAATAGATTCACTAACTCTTTGAATATTTGTCTCTATCTCGTTAATACTTTCAGCATAAGATTTTGCAAGAGATAAAAGCACGGAATTTGCAAGATCATTTAGATCTTGTGGTTCAGGAGCATTAACCTTTTTCAGTTCAGCTTTTACAGCTTCAGTCATATTTTTAGGAGCTAATAATTCTTTTGAGTTGATATCAAAAGTATATTTATATGTAGAACTTGCTACATTAGCTCTAAATTCGACAGGAGTAATACCATTTTCTTTTGAAATGTTATTAACAACCCACATACCCATGATATTTTTTAAATATCTAAAGGTTCGATTAATGCCTCCTTCGTTCGTAAAATTGCATTTCATACTGTTTAAGTCAGTATGCGCATATTTTTCCTTTACCCCAAGCAAACTCCATGTTCCGCTTGAAATGTAAGGGCAATCATAATCAATCGCATACACTGCACTTGCAGTATCATGACTTAAACAGAGTTTTACAGGAATATTCCCGCCAAGCTCCTTTACGATTTCCTCCTTAAAGTTACCTACAAAGTCTCCCCCTTCATGAAGTTCCTTAAAGATTTCTTTATTGAACCCTAGCTTTTCAATTATTTCACTATCGTAATCTTTGGTATTTACGTTTATTAAACCGGTAGTAGAAGCCATCGTGTATTCTTTCATTTTAACACCGGTAAGACAATAATTCAGATATTCAGGAATATGAAGGAAATCAGTTGCTTCATCAAGTAAACCTTTCTCCTTATCATCATATAATTGATATATTGTATTAAACGTGTTAAAAGCAATTCCAGTTCTCTTATATAATTCCTCAAATGGAATTATATTATGAACTTTTGGAATTGTGTTTTCGGTCCTACTATCCCTATAAGCATAAGGCTTACCTATGATAGTATCATTTTTCATTAAAATATAGTCAACACCCCAAGTGTCAATAGCCAAACTTTCGATTTTAGGATATTTTTCTAAAGCAATCTTGATTCCAGTCTTTACTTCATTTAAAAGGCTCTCTAAATTCCAAAAAAGGTGGCCATTATTCTCGAAAGCACCATTCTTAAACCTGTATACTTCAACAGTTTTAATCTCACCAGATTCCATGTATCCGATGATGTGTCTTCCACTCGAGGCCCCTATATCGATTGCAAGATAAAAAAACATTATTTACATTCCCTCATTCGTATACACTAACATTATAAATGTTATTAAAAGAATTAACAATAACATATATTGATACAAGAAATAACAAATATTGACATTTACGCAAAATAATGGTATTTTATAATCATGAA
>JAFXYB010000004.1 GCA_017541975.1 bacterium
GGGAGTGTTACACCATTAAATGTACCATTCCAAGTAATATTAGAAGAATTAGATTTTGTGGTATTGTTGTTTGTGGTTGTGTTATTGTTATTGTTTGTTAATGTGGTATTACCACCACCATTTAATGTTGTAGTAGTAGATTCTCCGCCATTATTCACTGTAGTAGTTTCTTCTTTAGAACCACATGATATCAAACATAAAATAATTGGAATTGCTAAAATAATTGTTAATACTGATAGTAATCTATTTTTCATCATTTCTCCCTTTTTTGTATAGTTTTACACTTTATGATAACAAATCTAAATATATTATTCAATAATAACTAAAAAAATATTTATTTTTCTTAGATTGAAAAGGCAATTATTGTTTTAAAGATATATAATGCATAAAAAGCTTTATTTACTGCCTAATATACGCTCTATTTTAGTCAGTAAATATGTAAATATTTAAATGATGTTATGATCTCAAAAAAATAGATTACCCGATTGGATAATCTATTTTTATTGATATCTTATTCAACTTCAGACTTAGTGGCTTTCTCTGCCATCTTATCTCTACGTTTTTGAAGCTTTTCTTGATCTCTCGCAAGTTTTGCGTCCATTTTAGCACGACGTTTATTATCTCTTGCGATTAACTTGTCATGACGTTTTTGTTCTTCTGGAGTACGTTTTCTAAGTTCTAGATCATTGATTAATACTTTAGGATTTCTTAAAATCTTTTGTAACATTCTAAGAGATGTTGCAAAATAGAACCCATCGCAGAATCTTTCATCAGATACGAACTTAACTGGCATTACTCTCTTATAGGCAATATTGCCTTCTTTATCGTAATATGGTTCTAATTTTTCAGGACCAGTTGAGAAAAAGAGGCCAGTTGTTCCGAATTCATAAACGTGGTGATAAATAGATTCACATTTAACACTTCTTAAATCTGTGATAAAGAATGTTGTATGGAATGGTTGTGCATCTATTACACTCATAGGTAAAATTCCCCATCTATCTAAAAGTTTGAGCATATTAATAACAAACTTAAGGATAAAGTGCGGAATAGCTGCGAGAGTAGTAGTTAGCTTGTCTACATCATTAACACTACTTTTAGCCTGTTTAACGTTTTCTTCAAAAATCTTTTTAATAGATCCGATTGATTCATTACCTTCAAGTTTGAATTTAAGAGTTGTTTCATTAGAAATACCACTCTTAAGTGATTTTTGAATAGCCATTGAATAATATACGAAATCTCTTTCATAAATTCGTCTATTTACGACGAATCTATTTAGTTCAGGTCTTAAATAGATAGTTCTTACTATTGCAGCAATTAATACTTCAAGATAAGAATATACGACTCCTGTCTCTTCCTTTTGTTTTTTGATGAAATCATCTAAATAATCGAGTTCAACATTGAATTCAGCCATATTCATTGAGTCAACTCTCTTATTCATAATATGTGGTATCAATAAATATAATCCATTTTTACTTTTTACAAGTTTACCATCCGGTCTATGTCCAAACATAATTTACCCCCTAATAAAATGATACAAGTAAATTATAATATAAACTCACAAAAATACAAAAAATATTTCATTTTTATCATTCTATTGCTAAGAGAGAATTTAAGAGAGTTATAAAAATTGTCATTTTTTAATAAATATATTATAATATATTTGGAAATTTAGATATTACCTTATTTTAAAGGCATTAATAAAAGGTAGATAAAAAATGAGAGTTATAGCTGGTAAATATAGGCATAGAATCTTAAAAGAAATATCAAATGATTACACAAGGCCAACTACCGACATGAACAAGGAAATGATTTTTAATACCCTTGGTCAATTTTTTGATGGTGGTATTGTCTTAGATCTATTTAGTGGGACAGGTTCACTTGGTATCGAGGCACTTTCAAGAGGAATGGATTATGGATATTTCTCAGAAATCAATGATACAACCTTTGAAATATTAAAATCTAATATTAAATCACTTGGTATTGAAAATACCACAATCTATCATGGTGACTATAGACAGTTCCTCGTTAAATATTCTAATATTAAATTTGATCTTGTAATGTTAGATCCACCATATAGAATCTTTAATGAGGTTAAAGATATCTTAAAATTCATGTTAAAGAAGAATATGTTTAAGAAGGATTGTAAATTACTAATTGAGATGCCAAAAACTATCGAATATATTCCTGATGGTTTTGAATTTATTAAAGAAAAAACTGGTGCGGCAAGCCGCTTTGTATTCTTAATATATAAAGGAGAATAAACACTTATGAAAATAGGACTATATCCAGGATCATTTGATCCGATCACAAGAGGACATTTAGGTGTAATAGAAAAAGGATCAAAACTCTTTGATAAACTCTATGTCTGCGTTCTAATAAACGCCGCTAAGAAAGCGATGTTTACAGAAGAAGATAGAGTAGAGATGATCAAGAATTCTTGTAGCAAATTTAAGAATGTTGAAGTCGTAAAAGAAAACTGTTTAACAGTAGAAGCTTGTCGTAAATATAATGCTTCATTTATCCTTAGAGGTTTAAGATCATCTGCCGATTTCGAATTTGAATTTGAATCAAATAACGTAAACCAAGTATTAGATCCATCAATTGAGACAATTCTTGTAATGACTAATATTGATGAATCACATATCTCATCATCAATTGTTCGAGAACTCATTGGTTATGATTCTAAAGATTATAAAAAATTAGTTCCAATAGAAGTTTATAATTATATTGAAAATAAGAAAGAGAAGTAAAAAAATATGTTTGATGTATTAATTATTGGTTCTGGAATAATCGGAACCACCATCGCAAGAGAATTATCTAAATATAATGCTAATATTTTAGTACTAGAAAAAGAAAATGATGTTTCATGTGGAACAACTAAAGCTAATTCTGGTATCGTTCATGCCGGCTTTGATGCCGTGCCTGGTACCTTAAAAGCTAAATTCAATGTACTTGGCGCAAAGATGTTTCCAGAACTAGCTAAAGAACTTGAATTCCCATATAAGAAAAATGGTGCATTCGTTTTATCATTTACTAAAGAAGGTCTATCTAATCTTGAAAAGCTCCTTGAAAGAGGCAAAACTAACGGTGTAGAAAACCTAAGTATCATCACTGGTGATGAGGTTAGAAGTATTGAACCAAATGTAAGCACTGAAGTAGAATATGCCCTCTACGCTAAAGATTCAGGAATCGTATCACCATATGAAATGTGTATTGCATTTGCTGAAAATGCTGTCACAAATGGTGTAAAATTTGAATTCTTAAAGAAAGTCACAAACATTATTAAAAATAATGATTATCTTACAGTAGAATGTGAAGATGGTTCTAAATATGATAGTAAAGTTGTAATAAACTGTGCTGGTGTTTATTCAGATGAGATAAACAATTATGTATCTAAAGAAAAATACAAAATTACCGCTAGAAAAGGTGAATATTGTCTTTTAGATAAAGAATTCTCATATATCACTAAGACAACTCTATTCCAACTCCCAACTAAAATGGGAAAAGGAATACTTGTTGCACCATCAACTCATTCAAATATCCTCGTTGGTCCAACTGCACTAGATATCCAAGATAAAGATGATACTGATACATCATATTTTGGTCTAAAAGAAGCTTGGGATAAAGCCCTCCTCACAGTACCTACTCTTCCAAAAGGTGGTATAATCACTCAATTTTCAGGTTTAAGACCACATTTAGATACTGATGACTATGTCATCGAATTCTCTAAAGATGTAAAAGGTTTATATAACTGTATAGGTATTGAATCTCCAGGCCTTGCCTCAAGCCCAGCTATAGCTATTTATGTTGCAAATGAGATTAAAGATTATCTAAATCTTTCAAAGAAAGATAATTTTATCTCTCATAGATATGCAATAAAAGCTATCAGAAATATGAATGATGCTGAACTTATAGCTGCAATTAATGAAAATAAAGACTATGGTCACGTTGTATGCAGATGTGAAGTTGTAAGTGAAGCTGAAATCAGAGAAGCGATTAGAAGAAATCCTGGTGCTAAAGATTTAGATGGTGTTAAAAGACGTGTAAGAGCTGGTATGGGAAGATGCCAGATGGGATTCTGCACACCTAAGATCATGCAAATACTCCATGAAGAATTAAATATTCCTCTAGAGGAAATCACTAAAAAAGGTGATGGATCAAATCTACTCGAAGGGAGGATTAAAGAATAATGGAAAAATATAATTTAGTAATAGTTGGTGGCGGTCCAGCTGGACTTGCGGCTGCAATAAGTGCCTATGATAAAGGTGAAAGAAATATGATTATTCTTGAAAGAGAACCAAAACTTGGTGGTATTTTAAATCAATGCATCCATAATGGTTTTGGCCTACATACCTTTAATGAAGAATTAACTGGCCCAGAATATGCACAAAGATACATCGATGAAGTAAAAAAGAGAAATATCAAATATCTCTTAAATACCACAGTAATAAATGTATCAGATAAAAAAGAAATCAAAGCTTTATCAGAAGATGGCCTATTAAATATCGAAGCTAAAGCAATTATCCTCTCTTGTGGCTGTAGAGAACGTCCAAGAGGTGGTATCAATATCGCTGGTGCGAGATGTGCAGGTATCTATTCAGCTGGTACAGCACAAAAGTTAGTTAATATTGAAGGATATATGCCAGGAAAGGAAGTTGTAATCCTTGGTTCTGGAGATATCGGCCTAATTATGGCAAGACGTATGATATTTGAAGGTGCTAAAGTTAAAGCCGTAGTAGAACTTATGCCATATTCATCTGGCTTAAATAGAAACATTGTACAATGTTTAAATGATTTCAATATCCCACTAATGTTTAGCCATACAGTAGTAGATATTAAAGGTAAAAAGCGTGTTGAAAGCGTAGTGATCGCAGAAGTAGATGAAAGATTGAATCCTAAGATGGAAACTTGTCAAGAAATCAAGTGTGATACACTCCTTTTATCAGTAGGCCTTCTTCCTGAAAACGAACTCGCAAGAGGCGCAAGTGTAGACCTATCAAGAATCACACGTGGTGCAATCGTCGATGATCAGCTTATGACAAGCATTCCTGGTATCTTTGAATGTGGTAATGTACTACACGTTCATGACCTCGTAGACTACGTTAGTGAAGAAGCTAAAGAAGCTGGTGAAAAAGCGTATGAATACATTTATTCATCAAAAGATGAATCATATGAAAAAACTCTAATTAAGACAGAAAACGGTGTTAGATACACCGTTCCAGAACTAATCATTAAAAATGATGATTATAACCCTCTGACATTAAAACTTAGGGTAGGAAATGTTTATAAGAAGGTTAAATTAGAAGTTTCTTGTGATGGTGATGTTATCTATTCAAGAATGAGACCAGTAGTAGCCCCAGGCGAAATGGAAAAGATCGATTTAAAGAGCGAACAAGTAGAAAAACTTAGAAAAGCTACTGAAATTAAAGTATATCTAAGGAGTCAAGAATAATGAGAGAATTTATTTGTATAAACTGCCCTCTTGGTTGTCAATTAAAAGTAGATGATAGTGATTTAAACAATATCAAAGTTACTGGCAACACTTGTAAAAGAGGCGAAAGATATGGAATTGATGAAGTATTAAATCCTAAAAGAATGGTTACATCTTCGGTAGTTGTCTTAAATGGTAAAGAAAACGTTGTAAGTGTCAAAACAAAAGAAGCTATTCCAAAAGGATTAATCTTTGAATCATTAGAATTATTAAAGAATACTAAAGTAGAAGCTCCAGTTAATATCGGTGATATTATCATTAAAAATGTATTAAATACAGGCGTTGACTTTGTAGCAACAAGAAACGTTGAAAGGAATTAATAAAAAGCTCATGGAAAAGTATGTACTATCCCTAGATCAAGGAACAACATCGAGTAGAGCAATTGTCTTCGATAAAAAGGGTGAAATTAGAGGTGTAGCTCAACAAGAATTCACTCAAATCTATCCAAAACCAGGTTGGGTTGAACATGATCCAACTGAAATCTTATCAAGTGAAATGGCTAGTGTCCAACAAGCCTTAATTCGTGCTGGAATCACAATTGAAAACATCGATTCAATCGGCATCACTAATCAAAGAGAAACTACCATTTTATGGGATAAAAAGACTGGTAAACCACTCTATAATGCCATTGTATGGCAATGTAGACGTACAGAAGAGAAAGTTAAAGCAATGCTTCAAAAGGATCCTTCTTTAGATGAAATGGTTTACGATAAGACTGGTCTAAAACTTGATCCATACTTTTCAGCATCTAAAATAGAATGGATATTAGATAATGTAGAAGGTGCAAGAGAAAAAGCTTTAAAAGGAGAGGTTCTCTTCGGTACAGTGGATACTTACCTTTTATGGCATTTAACAGGAAGAAAAGTACATGCTACAGACCATACTAATGCATCTCGTACCCTTCTATTTAATATTCATACTCTCACTTGGGATGAAGATTTATTAAAACTCTTTAATATTCCAAAGTCAATTCTTCCTGAGGTTCATCCATCAAGTTATGAATATGGATTTACTGAAGTATCACTCCTTGGTAAGAAAGTTCCAATCACCGGAATTGTCGGTGACCAACAAGGTTCTCTCTTCGGTCAACTTTGTGTCAAAAATGGTGATGTTAAAAACACATTCGGTACAGGATGCTTCCTCCTTATGAATACTGGTGATAAACCAATCAAATCAAATCATGGCCTCCTAACAACTCTTGCAGCATCTCTAGATGATAAACCTCAATATGTTCTTGAAGGTTCAGTATTTATCGGTGGTGCAACCGTTAAATGGTTAATGGAAGAAATGCATCTATTAAATACACCAGCAGAATCAGAAAAATATGCAAATAAATGCACTGATACTGATGGAGTATATTTTGTCCCTGCCTTCACAGGCCTTGGTGCTCCATACTGGGATGGCGATGCAAGAGGAATCGTTACAGGGCTAACTCGTGGTACAACCAAAGAACAATTCATCCGTGCTGGTCTTGAAGGTATTGCCTATCAAGTATATGATGTATTAAAGGCAATGGAAAATGACCTAGGTATTGATATTAGAACACTTTGTGTTGATGGCGGTGTATGTAAGAATAACTTCATCATGCAATTTGAATCTAATATCCTAAAAGCTGAAGTTAAACGTCCAAAAGTAATAGAAGTTACAGCCTTAGGCGCTGCCTATCTTGCCGGAATCAAGACAGGATACTGGAAAGATATCGAAGATATATCTAAAAATAAAGAAATTGAAAGATATTTCTTCCCACAAATGGATGATGAAGAAAGAACTAAAAAAATCCATGGTTGGCATCTTGCAGTCAAAAGAGCAATGCTTCATGATTAATTTATAAAAATTATAAATTGACAATAAAATAACTTGTGCTAAAATATTAATGCGTGATCTGGTAGCTCAGCTGGATAGAGCAACGGCCTTCTAAGCCGTGGGTCGGGGGTTCGAATCCCTCCCAGATCGCCATTAGTATTGAAATTGTCCCCAAAAGTTGGACCAAATGGTACAATAAATAGGGGACTTTTTATATGAGATATAACAAATTACAAAAATTAGAAATTATTAGAGAGCACATCGATAAAGGCGTTTCTCTCGGCGATCTACAAGAAAAATA
>JAFXYB010000005.1 GCA_017541975.1 bacterium
CATCGTCGTCATCGTCATCGTCATCATCGCCTTCTACTTCATTATCTCTATTTTCAAATTCTTGAATCCATCCAGCTGATTTAGATGCTTTTTCGAAATCAAAGAGGTTTGTATCTAACATTTCTTTTAAATCAACAACGCATCTTTCACATTCAATGATTTTGGCATTTGGTTGAATTGTTCTAATGACTGCCTTAATTCTTCCGAGCTCTTCTTCTGTAACATCTTCTGCCTTATTTAAGAGAACTACATCGCAGAATTCAATTTGTTGAATAACAAGGTTTTCAATATCTTCTTCGCCTCTTTCCGCTTCTTCAAGAGTTTGTCCACATCCAAACTCATCTTTTAGTCTTACTGCGTCGACAACTGATACGATTGCATCAAGCTTACAGAGTTTGCCATAACCTTGTTGAACGAGTTGTTCTTCCATATAGGTTAATGTTTGAGCAATTGGTACTGGTTCACAGATACCAGATGCTTCAATTAATATATGATCAAATCTTCTCTCATTTATGAGAGATGCAATTTGTTCCATTAAATCTTTCTTGAGCGTACAACAGATACAACCATTTTGAAGGGCAACTAAGTTTTCATCTTTGCCACTTACAACGCCACCTTTTTCAATTAAATCAGCATCAATATTTACTTCACCGATATCGTTAACGATAACGGCCATTTTATATCCTTGAGCATTTTTTAATAGATAGTTTATTAAGGTTGTTTTACCGCTTCCAAGATAACCGGTAATAAGTGTAATTGGAATTGTTTTATAACTTGCCATTGGTCAAAAATCCTCCTTGAATTTCTGCTCTTTAACAATACTATATTTTACATCAAAAATACTATTTTTAAACACTCAAAATGCAAAATTGAAAATAATATTTAATTTTCAAGTGTATAATAAAAATATGAGGTGATAGCAATGCTTAATATCGGTTGTCATGTTTCTTCTTCAAATGGTTATGTGAAGATGCTTGAAGATACTATTTACATTGATGGTAATACCTTTCAGTGGTTCACAAGAAACCCAAGAGGTGGCGCTGCCAAAGAATTAGATATGGATGATTTAAATGAATTTCTGAAACTCCGTGAAGAAAAAGTTTTTGGATTACTTCTTGCACATGCTCCATACACACTTAATGCAGCAAGTGATAAGGAAGAGACAAGAGAATTCGCTAAAGAAGTTTTTAAATATGATCTTGGAATTCTTGAAAAGATTCCTGGAAGTATGTATAACTTCCATCCAGGAAGTCATAAGGGTCAGGGAGTCGAAAAAGGAATCGAACTTGTTTCAGAGATTTTAAATGAAGTAATTGATGAAAATCAAAAAACCATCGTTTTACTTGAAACAATGGCTGGAAAAGGCACTGAAATTGGCTCTAATTTCAATGAAATTAGGAAAATTATCGATAATGTAAAATATAAAGACAAAATCGGTGTTTGTCTTGATACCTGCCATGTGAATGATGCTGGATATGATATTGTGAATGATCTAGATGGAGTTCTAAAAGAATTTGATAATGTTATAGGACTTAGGTATCTTAAAGCTATCCACTTAAATGATTCAATGAATGAAAGAGGGTCACATAAAGATAGACACGAAAAAATTGGTAAAGGTTTTATTGGTCTAGAAGCTATAGTAAGAATCATAAATCATCCACTTTTAAAGCACCTTCCATTCTTCCTCGAAACACCAAATGAACTTGATGGATATAAGGAAGAAATTGCATTATTAAAGGAAAGTTATAACGAATAATAAAAAGGAAAACGTTTGCATAACTTCCCTTTTTTATATGATACAATCAATGTATTCAGCTTTAACAATTTCTTTTAATTTTTCAGGATTAATCTCTATTTGAAGGCCTACTCTACCACCAGATACAAATATAGTATCAAATAGTATTGCGGTATCATTAATAAATGTTTTGAACTCCTTCTTCATTCCGATAGGTGAACATCCTCCATGGATATAGCCAGTTAAAGGCAATAGTTCTTTTTGTTTAATCATTTCTATAGATTTTACGTGAGCTGATTTTGCAGCTTTCTTTAAATCTAATGTTTCATTGACTGGAATCACAAAAACGAAGTGTTCTTTAGTGTTTGATACTGTCACAAGTGTTTTGAAAACTTGTGATGGGTCTTCTTTTAAAAGAGAGGCAACAATCTCTCCGTTTGTCTCACTATTATCGTATTCGTGATACTTATATTCAATTTTATTTTGATCTAAAATTCTTAAAACATTCGTTTTATCCATATATACACTTTATGCACACGTTTTTTGACTTAATTATAACTAAAAAGGAGGCATAAATGCTTCCTTTAAAGTGATTTTATTATATCTCCATTGTGATTTAAGAAGAATAAAGCTACTTCTCTAAAATCCATTTTAAGTGGTTTATCATAGCCTAATTCTTTCTTCTTCATTGCGATTAAATACCAGATACAGTTGATGGCGATTCTCCAAAGCTTAAGTGCTTTTAGTTCATCTTCTGTATAGTTTGGTTTATATATCTTAATGATATTTAATGAATCATTGAAATCTAAATTTCCAAAAGATGCTAAATCAAATAGGTAGTCATTGTTCTTGGCAAACTCAAAATCTAATATGTAAACCTTGCCATCATTTAAGACTAGGTTACTAGGTTGAAGATCATTATGACAAGGTGACATTGGTCTTGATTCTAGGAAGTCTTTATTCTCTTTTAAAACATCATATTATTTGACGAATAAGTCATCTAATTCGCAGTTTAATAATTTGATGTTTTCTTCAATAAACTCAAATGGTTTATAATCCTCTTTAAATAACTTATTTGAATCATGAAGTTTATGGAAGCATTCAGATATTTCTTTGTAGTAATCTTGATATTTTAGGTTGTTCATAGAACTGCCATCAATATATTCAAAAATTCTCAATTTTTCGCTTAAATATACAGGTTTTTGAATATTATCAAGTGCTTTTAATTTATCTAATGCATCAAGTTCTGTTTCCCTTTTTAAGAATAGATCATAACCCTTTGTGGAGATATGCACAACATACTTTTTATCGTTTGCTTCAAATAGATATGTTTTATTACTCATACCACCAAAAATAGATGATACATATTTGACATCTTTAAACTTTATATTTGTGCTTTTTGAAATTGCATTTTTTGCCTTAATTATATTCAATAATGATATGTCTTTCATAATTACACCTCAATAAATTTAGTAGGTATTTTTTTATCAGAAACTGTAATTTTAGTGTTTATGATAGATTGATTTTTTTCTTTAAAATAGTATTTATATGTAAGTAATGCAAGATCTTTTGTATTACATTCGCTTGATAGGTGGAAAAGAACGAGAGATTGTGTCTTTTCTCCGACAAGTTCTGAAAAGAGTTTTGCACTATCTTGATTTGATAAATGGCCAGTATTAGATAGGATTCTATTAATTAAAACCCATGGTCTGCCACTCATCACAAGCATATCAGGTTCGTGATTAGATTCTAATATATAAGAATCTGCGTTTTTGAGATCATCACGAGGAATAAATACTCCAGTATCAGTTAGATACACTAATACTTTATTATTATATTCAAATTTATAGCCTACAGGATCTTTTGCATCGTGTGATATTCTAAATGGAAGAATATGCAAATCATCAACATAAAAATCTTCTTCACATTTTATAAATTTGAATAATATTGGTGAAATCTTTTCTTTATCAGCGTCTGACAAAGATTTATAAGTGTTCTTGGTTAAATAGATTGTTGGAGAATACTTTTTTGCGATGCTCGCAAGACCATATATATGGTCAGTATGCTCATGAGTAACGAAGATTCCTTCAATATTATCTAAATCTTCGTTTAGATAATTTAATTTCTCTTTTAACCCTCTAGCACTGATCCCAGCATCCAATAAATAGTTCTTATTATTAACTTTAAGGAGAGTGCAGTTTCCACTCGAGGAACTGCAAAGAACACTAAATTTCATACCTAAATTATAACATATCGTTAAACATATGTTTATTTTTTGTGAATTTTTGCTATATCTTGAAAAAACGATAAAATTTCTTGTTGTTTTTTATTATCATAAATGATAATATATATCTCGGACAAAAATAAGGAGATTTAATTATGGGTAATTTTGGAAAAAGAATTCTGATCGTTTTCATTGTAGTACTAACTTTAGTCTGCCTAGTACTAGTAGGAAACGCAATTCAACAATCTGAAAAGATACACAAAGTCAACAACTCTAAGGAAGTCGTTTATGCATTAAACGATGACATTAAGATAACTAGAGGTGATTTGTGGCATACTATCGTAAATGGTGGTTCAATCGCAACTATCGTTGAAATGTTGGATGGTAAGTTATTAGAATCAGTAGCAAATGATCTCAGCGCCGAAAAAATCGCTAAAAAGAGATTAATGTTAAAATACGGAGTTGCTAATGATGAAGAATTAGCAAAACTCGATGAGCAGACAAAAACTGAATTGGAGGAAACATACGCTAATAGACTAGCTGTTCTTAACATTACTGATGAAGAATATGTTAAAACAATGGCTGCTTACGACGAATATGCTAGAAGCTTGCTTGAAAATGCGGAAGATGGCAAAGTCACAATCGGCAGTAAGACTATTGATTTATCAGAACAAGCTTTAAAAGAAGAATGGCTAAAGGGCTATAACGATACAGAAGCTTTAATTATTAGATTCTATAGCGAAAAAGACGCTACAGATTATATGGATAAATACAATGCAAACACTAAATACGTTCTTATTTCAGATAATAGCGCAAATGAAATTCGTTACTATGTAGGTGATTCTATGTATACACCTGAACGTGATGTATACGATGAATATAAAGTTGTATTAAATGAAACTGGCGATTTAGTTACTGTTGATGAAGAAGTTGAAGTTACAGAAGGTAGATTTGAAAAAGTGCCTTTCGCATATATACTCAAGAACGATTCTGGTTATATTTGGGATTCAGAATACGAAGCATTCGTATCTGGCCAAGATGAAGAAACAGGAAAAGCTACAACAACTACAACACTCTTAATTCCAACAAAAGCTGATGAAAAATACTATATCATTGAACCTTACACAGGAACAGGAGAATGTAAATGGCAAGCTAGACTTGTTAAAAAGTCAGTTTCTGATGGCGCTGATGGATTCGTATGGGAAGCTGTTGCTGATGGCGAAGTAATCGTTGACAACAAATATAAAACATATGAAGAAGCTAAAGAAAGCGATTCAATGAGTTTATACAATACTGCAGCTTTAAGTTCTGAACAAATTTTCGACTATTATGTAGATTTATATAATACATATTATGCAAAACAAGGCAGAACTCAAATTATGACAACTGTAAATGAAGCTGATGTTATCGCTTTAGTAAGCAATCTTGATGAATTCAAAGCATATGGTTATGTTGTACAAGATGGTCATATTTATCATTACGTAGGTAATGAAGAATATATTGTAGATTTCGAAAATTCAGTTAATGGTGAATTAGTATACAAAACTTATGGGAGCAACAATAGATACGTTCCTAACTATTTAATCTCGAGAGATGCTGATGGAAATCCTATCTTCGGTAACAATAATGACTTCGTTTATATCTTAGATGAAAATGGTGAATATCAATTCTTAGGTGTTAGCATTGATGAAGCTACTTCATTCGAAGTAGGTGTTAACTGTATCGAATCTTCAAGACAAGAATTATTCTCTTTATACAAACTCTTAAGTGTTGAAGAAAATAGCGAACTCAGAATTGTTTACGACGAACTTGTACAATCTATGCCTGCTCTTGCAACACAAATCTTCGTTAACAATACTGGTAGTTACTTCTTAAATGGACCAACTGAACTTAAAGAAACTTCTAAGAATTCAAATGATGAAGAAGTTACAACAAGCGATTATTGGTACATGGTTTATAAACTAACACCAACTGATAGAAACGCAACTAAATGGAATGATGCACTCTATCAAGAACTAAAAGCTAAAGCAATCGAAGATTATGTTGCTAATACATCACTTGTAAATATGGCTCTCGCATCTTTAAGAAAAGAAGCTGGATTAAAGATCTACGATAAATTCTATTCAATTGATTACGTTCAAACACTTCTTTCTTCTACAGATGAATCTAATACTTATGGTTTATCTTCTGAAAGCACTGCAAAAGAATGGTTTGAAGCAGCTTCTTATAAGAATAATAAAGTTGCTGAATTAACTAAAGAAGTTACACTCAAAGCAAATGGAAAGGAATATACTACATTAAAATATAAAATTGATGGTGGCGCTATCGTTGACTACTGCTTAGTTCATAGCCCTGCAACATATATTTCGCGTGCCGTTCTTGAAAAGAAATTACTCACTATGGATGAATTTGAAGTTATTCATGGTGTTCCATATAATAAAGTAGATTACTTGACAAGTAAAAACTGGAAACAAGTTGAATATCGTGAAGCAACTGAAAACGTAGCCAACAACTATAACTACTATTCTCAAATGTATGCTTACTATGGATTACAATTCAACTATGATTCTGCAGAAGACTTCTTATATTCTTATGGCTCTAGAACATATGATGAATTAGTTCTCAACCTTGAAAAGAACACAATGAGAAATGTCTTCTTAGCAAATCACTTCCTTGGTAGTTACAATGTTAACTTAAATGAAACATTTACACCAAATGCTAATTTCACTGAATTAATGAATGATATTGAATCAATCACAACTAATTACTTCGATGCTATTATCAACCATATCTTAGTATATGTTGACTTCAATTTAGATGGCACAGTTGATAATTTCTATGATAGTGCAACTGGCAAATACAACGTTACTAAAGAAACTGGTAAACCTGGTATCGATAACGAAAAGTGGAATGTTTTATTAGATGGTTTATATGACCGTATGGTTGAATTCATTGAAAGAGATGATTCACTAACTGATGATAATGCTGATGTATTAGATGAATTAATCACTGAATTCAACAATGCTTCAAGAGAAGTTGATAATAATGGCGACTATGTAGATGTATTTGGTGAAGCTAAAGAATATGGTATTTGCTTAAAACATGAATCTCTTGGTGAAATTAACACTAACACTATTCAAAATTATGTTAAAGGATTCATTAAAGGTTTAACAGAAACTAAAGCTCATTATGATGCATCTGATAAAGATTTACGTCCTTATGGTTTAAGTACTGACTTCTATGATTCAGATTATGGTACACACTTAATCATTCTCCGTAAGGCAACTAACTACGAAACTAAGTTCAACTATTCTAATGAAGATGGCAGTTTAGATGGATACACTACTGCTGCAATCGTAAACGATAATGATACTGTAACTGCAGCTCAAATTGCATTATATATTCAAGTTCAATTATGCAACAACATCTTCGGTTCTACAGACTTACCAAGAGAAAAAGCTAAACAAGCTGGTTTCGAAAATTATTATCCAGCAATCACAGCTGAACTTTCTAACAAGATTACTGCAGTTTATGGAACTTATCTAAAGTTAGTATTAGATTTATCTAACACTTACGACTCTTCTTATCTAATCTTAAAAGAAATGGCTACTAATCCTGGTGAATTTGGTGCTTGCATCAACGCAATGGCTAAGACATATGAAAATGCTGTTTATGCAGGATTTAGGGATGGTGAATAATTATGAAGATTAAAAGATTACTTCTTACTATTTGCCTAGCTATTTTATCAATCACATTAGTAGCTTGTGGTGGTAACACTACAACTACTACTAATAGTGATGGAGATCCAGAATACGAATATACTCAACCAACAATTTCAAACCCTGAACAAGTAGTATATTCTAAAGATGGTCTTTCTATCACAAAAGCTGATATCTATAAAGTATTAAAACTCAATGGTGGTATGGATGAACTCTTACTTGCCATTGATGAAAAAATGCTAAGCGATAAAATCGCAGCTGTTTCAACTACCAGTGAAGAATACACTTCAAGATATAAAAGAGTTGTCTATGGAACAGATGACGATGATGAAATCGCTAAGTTAGAAGATAAAGAAGAAAAAGAAAACAATTTCAATACTTCTCTTAATCTTTTAGGTTTCACAACACAAGCTGATAAAGAAAAATATATCAAAATCTTAGTCGCAAGAGATCAAGCTGCATATGATTATATGAAGGTTGATGCTAAAGCTGACTCTCATGGTTCTTTCTACTACACTGTTTCTACTGTTGAAAACTTCTATGGAAGTACTAAGAACGTTGATTCTAAAGCTAAAGCTATCGTAATTAACTACAAATCAGTGAATGAATTCTATGATGCTCTTGCAACTATCGATGGAAACATCGCTTTATATAATGGTAAATTCTACAAGAATCCAAACAATGTTTCTAGAAGAAACTATAGTGAAGAAACTTTAACTGCAATCACTACTGATGAAGCTAAAACAATCTTCCAAACTCTTTATACTAAACAATATGGCGCTTTCACTGAAGCTAAAGAATACGATTATAACAATCTTCAAAGTGCTGCACCAACATTCGCTAATATCCTCTTCTCTTTAAATCAAGATGAATATACATATGTAGCTACTAAGAGTAGCCTTGAATATGGTGATGCATTCTCTATTGCTTATAGAACTGAAGGACAAGCTAAAGGCGAATGGAAGACTTTAACTAGTGAAGAAAAGAATAGTGTTGAAAATGATTTCTGCGAATATATCACTAAATCAAGCCAATATGTTACAACTATTATGGGCTTAGTAAGAAGAGATAAAAACATCAAATTCAATGATATGAGTTTCGGTTATAAATACTATACTACTTACTGTGGCACATATAAATTTGATACAAATGGTGATGCATCAGTTTTAGCTACATGGGATGGCGGACAGTTAACTGTAGATGAATATTATGAATATGCTACTAATAATAACCTTGCATATTACACTATCTATGCAGCAATGCCTAAGTTAATTGAAAAGACAGCTTATTTCAGCTTAGTATATGGTGCTAATACAGATGTTCAAACTAATGCTTCTTTAAGAAAAGCTGAATACACTAAGACAGTTAATACTGACTTAAATTCTAATTATGTAGAAAGCCAAATGCATTTTAAGAGTGTTTATCTATATGATAAATATGGTGTTGAAACTGTTGAAGATGCAGTAATCTACAACAAGATGATTCCTGATTTCCAATATTTAATTGGGCTTGAAGGAATGGGCACTGTTTTAGATGATGAATTAAATGTAAACGATGCTACAGCTACAAAATTAGAAAACTTAATCAATAACGTTTATAACAACTACTACAATGTAAGAATATATGAATTAGTAGTATCGTTAGATGATGATTTAGATTTCCAACGTGATAATGGTTCTACATATGATCATAATAAAGTAGATGAATTCTTTACTTTAGTTAAAACTGAAATAAGTAAAGACGATGATGGCAATGACAGTAGTGAAAATTTAACTGCTGCTCTACTTGAAACTAGAGTAAATAGATTAATATCTGTTTATAATGATCCTTATAAAGATACAAATGACACTTTCAATGCTATAAGACAAAACAACTTCTACTTAAAATTTGGAGGAATCAACGCTGGTAATGCTCTTGATAGTATCAGTTATAAAGATAAATGTACAAAAGAAATGAATGCAGCTATTCTAGATGCATATCAAGAATTACTCACAAGTGACAATAAACCAAGTGAAACTGTTGCTTATACTTATAGTAAAGTTGTTTATGATGAGAATGGCGCTCACATTCTCTTCCTCTTCCAACCAGTAGAAAAACCTTCTTATAAGTTAGAAGAAACTGGTGATTATAGTGAAAAATTCTTAAACGAAGAAAACAAGATGACTGTTGAACAACTCTCACAGGCATATTATGTATACGTATTTAAGAAATTATTCACTGATGCTTCTAAAGCATCTGAAACATATGGAATTCAAAACTTCCCTGGTGCTCCAACTAGTCTGAATTTTGATAGTTATTCATCTGTAATCGCAAGTTATTATTCGAATGATTCATATGCAAATTTATACTATATTGATAAATTATTAGGCTCTTCTAATGCTCAATTCGATGCTAAACTTCAATTAGTTAAGGATTACATTAATGTATTCCTACCAAAAGTAGATTATTTCGAATAATATAGTAATAAAATTAATAAACAGGTTGCGTTTCGCAACCTGTTTTTATATGGAAAAATTTATTTTGATAATTTGTGTTTATAATATTTATCACGTTCATTAACGTAAATTTGTTCGCTAAATTCACCAACTTTAGTCTTTTCTAACGCTTCAATTGTCGGCTGAATTTTTGCATCTGCGCTATCTACTAAATGAACAATCAAAGCCTCAATTATTTGTGGACGCTTTGGCGAACCAAATTCACCATCTAAATGATGAGATAAAGTTACATGTTTTAATAAAAGAACTTCTTCTTCACCTTCGTAGCCAAGTTTATATGCAGTCTTTTCTATTTCTTGGCCTATTAAAGAAACGTGACCTAGTAGTTTTCCTTCTACTGAATATTCGTTTTCAAAGCCTTTAATTTCTTTGACTTTCATTATATCATGAAGGATTATTCCTGATTTGATTAAATCTAAATTGATATGTGAATAGATGTTTGTATATGCAATACCGAGTCTTAATGCATTATATGTGTGAAATAATAGACCATTTTTATAGGCATGATGAAATTTTGTGGCAGCTGGATAAGTAATAAATTTATCTTTATATCTTTCTACTATATCTTTTGTGATATCTTTTAAAACCTTATTTTCAATTGATTCGATGGATTTCATAATATAATTCATAGAAATTTCTTCATCAACTTCAACATTTCCTAAGATTTTATTTTCGATTATATCTTTTTCTTTTGCCGATAATGATTCCATTTCTTTGAGTGGAGTTATTTCACTAACATAGATATGAATTTTTGTTTTATATTGATCACCAATTCCATTAATATGATAGATTGTTCCTTTTTCTACCTTGATATCATATTTTAGTCTTACGACAACTTTATCACCATTTTCAATCTGCATTATCACAGGATATGTATCATGATTTGATGGAGTAAAATCAGTTACTATACCATAAAAATCATATTTTTCTTTTTCGTATACAATCATAAATCCCTCCTTAAAACCATAGTTCCTATTCCTGATAGTTCATTATCTTTATATTCAATATTAGATGCAAGCATATCGTAATTTAAAGAATTAAATTCTTCTTTTCTTTCATCTGTCTTGAAGATAATTAATAATTCGTAATTATCATCTTTTAGTTTATAAATAATTGTATTAAGGCGATTATAATTAACATCAATTCTTTCAGTAATATCAGTTAATTTATCAATCTTAAATACATCATGTTTCTTCCTAATATCAATTAACTTTTTGGTGAAGGCAATTGATGTTTTATTATCATCGATTAAGTTCCAATCAACTTTGTTTATTGAATCAGGCTTATTGTATGTATTATCAATCATCTTTTTAGTGTCGTTGAATTCCATTCCAACATGCATAAAAGGAATGCCAATAGAGAGAAGTGTCATAGAAAGAGCGAGCAATGTTCTTTTCTTAATGATTTCTTCTTTTTCATTTGGCAAATTCACTTTCATATAGTCATAGATGGTTAGATTATCATGACATTCACAGTAGTTGATTGATTGATGAGGATATTTGAAAAGGAATCCTTTTTTGCATGAACCCTTAATTACCTCAACTACATCATTAATATTAGTATATTTATTCATAGAGTAGTGTTTAATTGCTTCTCTAAATTTATCATTAAAGAACCCGACATCAGAGATAACGGATTTGTTATACATATGTGCTAGATTGTCACTTTCATTTGAGGCGATCATTTTCCAGCCTTCACCGTATATTAATATATTTGGATTTGTTTCCTTTAAATCTAAGGTGATATCATTGATTGTTTCAAAATCGATTAATCCCATAAGGTCAAATCTAAAGCCATCAAGTTCATATTCACTATGCCAGTATTTAACCGAATCAAGAATATATTTTCTAACCATATTCTTTCTTGAATTGACATCGTTTTTGCATCCAGAATAAGCAGTTAACATGCCATCTTTGTATCTATACATATAGCCAGGGCACATTATTTCAAATGGGAATGTGTCGTAATTATACACATGGTTATAGACGACATCCATCACAACTTTAAAACCATTCTTATGGAGAATATCAATCATTTCTTTTAACTTATTGATTCTTTCATATGGATCTTCTGGGTTTAAGGTATAGGCGCCAGATGGAACATTATATAATACTGGATTGTATCCCCAGTTATATTTAGCTTTAGGTTTTAATTCATCGATGCCACCAAATAGGAACATAGGCATGATTTGAATATGAGTAACACCTAGACTCTTTAGATATTTGAGCCCAGCTGGAGTACCCTTCTTTGTCTTAAGATCTAATGATGTAAATAATTCATATGTCGATGATTTTTCATCATCTTTAAAAAGAGATGTGAAATCCCTGATTGATGTTTCATAAATGATGACATTGTCATCTATCTTAGTGTGTTTAACTGAATATTTCATCTTGTAGAATTTATCTTTATCTACAATGTATGCGTATTTACCATTAGCGCTTGCACTAATTGCGTATGGGTCTACAGTCTTTTTTGTTTTTTCGTTTAAAGTGATAATGTATCGATATTTATATCCTTCAAGGTCTTTATCGATGATTGTACGCCAGATACCCTGAGCACGATATTTAGCACCATAAACTGATTTTTCGCCATTTGGGCTTATGAGTTCAACACCTACATACTGTGCAGTTGGAGCCCAAATCTTGAATTTGGTTGTCTCTTTAGTATAGATGGCGCCTAAATCGTTCTTTTTATAGTAATAAATAGAATCAAAAAGAGAAGCTCTGTGGATCTTCCCCATTCTTAAAAGTGATTTATTACCATTTGTATCCTTTACACTATATGATAGTTCTAATTTTAAATATGCATCAAAAGATACTACAACTTTTTCCTCATTACCTAAATCGTATCTTTCTTTAATAATTAAATCTATTTCTTCTCCATTACCAAGGAGGAAATATTTTGCGTTTATATCGTATATTGATTTAGGAATAATGAGAGTGATTGTATCAAAACCATCAAGATATGAATAAAACTCGTTATTCATCTATGCTTATTCCTTTTAAATATTTAGTTAGTTTTGCCTTTTTATTCTGACAAAGGCCTCCAAGTACTGCATCTAATGCAGCATCAAGATATTTTTTGATTAATGGTGAATCTTCTAATTTTAAAGATTTTTTGACATCATTTCCATCAAGATCTAATTCTTTCGCACTAGAAATTGGCATATCTTTTAAGAGACCATCGATATCTTCTTTTGTATAAATAACATTATGAAAAATACTCATTATTTTAAGTGCACTAATGATTGATTTCTTATCGACATCGAGTAATAGTTTCTTAGAAAGATATCTATTTTCAAAAGCTTTGATATAATCAATAGTCTGATTGATTGTCTTTATTTCTTTCTTGCTTAATAATACTTCTTCAGTAACTGAACCTTTAAGATAAGAGGCAATAGTTGCGAATTCAATAATATCTACTTTATGGTAACTTCTATTTAATACCTTTGCAGCTTCATTTAAATCTGGATATTCTTTAAAAAGATCATATTCCAACATTAAAGGCAGAACCTTTTCAAAATATGGTTCTTCAAAAGTCTTTGATAATTCAGTTCTAACTCTTTCCTTAGAGATATGTTTAAGAAGTGAAACATTGAGCTTTATAGCATTTAATGTTTGAACATCTATTTCAAAATCAAGCCTTGAGGCAAATCTAAAGGCTCTAAATATTCTTAAGGCATCTTCATTTATCCTTCTCATTGGACTGCCGACGGTTCTAATTACTTTATTCTTTAAATCTAATAGACCTTCTACGTAGTCAATGACGTTTAAATCACTATCTAAACATAAGGCATTGATTGTGAAATCTCTTCTTTTTACATCGTGTTTAAGAGTTTTTGTGACTTTAGTATCTGGATGTCTGTGATCTTTGTATTTAGAGTCAGTTCTATAAGTTGTGACCTCATAGCGATATCCATCCATTGATACAGTCACAGTACGATATTTTTCACTTTGGACAAAGGAATTAGGGAATATTCTTTCCACCTCATTTGGAAGGCAGTTTGTGGTGATATCTATATCATATGCAGGTATGTCTAAAAGGTAGTCTCTAACGAAACCACCGACGATATATGCTTGATAATTTTCCTCTTCAAATTTCTTTAAAACTTTTAGAGCTCCCTCTAACATTAACTTATCCATATCTCTATTATACATCAAGACATCTTTTTTATAAATGAAAAAGATGATATAATAAAAATATGAATGCTATAAAGGACACTGTAGTAAATGAAATCATAATAGAAAAATCTAGGTTCATAACCTATCTTTTTCATGTGGAAGATGCGATTAAAGCTAAAGAAATTATTACTGATTTAAATAAAAAATATGCCGATGCAACCCACGTTGTCTATGCATTTATTACAGAAAATGATGTCAGAAGCAATGATAATGGCGAACCAAAAGGTACTGCAGGTATGCCTACGCTTGAGGTGCTTAGAAAAGAGAATATGATAAATGTCCTCGCAGTTACCATTAGATATTTTGGCGGTATTAAGCTTGGGGCAGGCGGTCTTGTGAGAGCTTATACCAAGGGTGTAAGTGAGTCATTAAAGCTTGCGACTATTACTCATGAAGAGGAAATAGTTGAATTCAATATAACTACTACATATAAAGATTCATTCTATCTAGATAAAAACTTAAGTCTTTCTCGAGAAACTAAAAAAACTTTTGATGATAAAGTAACGTATAATATTATTCTTCTCAAAAAAGATTTAGAAAAGTTTAAGGAATTATTTATTGGTCTAAAAGATGAATATGTGTTTAATATAACCCGTGAAAGGAAGGAATTTATATGAGAAAACTGATGTCCTTCCTTCTTCTTATCATATTGGTACTCACTCTTTCATCTTGCAACACTTTAAAAGAATATAAGAAAACATATATTTATTTTTCCACCGAAATAGAAATAACTATTTACTCAAATGATAGTGAGGGTGCAAATAAAGCACTAAAATATGGAAGTGAGTTATTTGAAAAATACAATAACCTCACAGATAGGTATAACGACTATAGTGGTGTAAAGGGCATATATTATATCAACAATCATCCAAACGAAGAAATTGAAATCGATTTAGATTTATTTAAATTATTAGAATATTCAATTGAGAATAGTAAACTGATTAAAGATGAAAATAATCTACCATATTTCACAATAGGAATTGGCAAATTATCTGATATCTATCATCCTCTATTTTTAGAATATGAAGGGCTTGAAATACCCGCCAACATGTTTGATAAAGAAACAATCAAAAACATGGCATTTGATACAGATGCATCAAAAATTATCCTTAGTGATGTCAATTATACCATTAGAATTCCTGATAGTATTTCTTTAGACCTTGGGGGAATTGCGAAAGGGTATGCAGTAGAAAAACTAGCTGAATATTACGAAAGAGAAAATATAAAATACATCATTAATGCTGGAGCATCCAATATCATCACAAACTTTGGAAATCCTAAGAGAATGAATAATGAATTTATCATTGGGCTTAAAGATCCAAATACTGGTATTGATGAGCCAATAAAAATATATGGAACCTTGTCGGTTCCAAAGAATAAAGCTGTGATTACTAGTGGAGATTATCAAAAATATTTTATTTATGATAATAAGAGATATTCACATATATTATCTCCTTCTACTAACCTCCCAGCTGATACTGACATTAGATCAATCACACTCATCACAGATTCAAATGCCTATGGAGATATTCTATCAACTACTCTATTTATGATGGGAAGTGAAAAAGCGATAGAGTATATCGAAAATAATAGCAATGTTGAGGGAATAATATATCTTAGTAGCGATGAATTTTATGTCAGTGATGGACTTAAAACTTCTTTTAAAAATGTAAAATAAAAGGCACATTAGAGTAGGCTCCATATCAACGATTTCGCTCTAATAAAAATAATTTAATACTTTTATATTGACTTTATAAATATTTCCGACTAAAATGTAGTTGTAATTACGATTAGTCGGAGGTTTTTATTATGAAATATATAAAAAGATTGATAGAAGATATATTAAATGATAGGTTTGAAAATAGTAAATGCGTACTTGTTTCGGGAACCAGACAAGTTGGTAAATCGACATTGTTAAAGCATCTTTATTCAAATATTAACTATGTTACATTTGATGATTTGTTATTTAAGAATTTAGCTAATGATGATCCGAAATTATTTATTTCTAATTTACCAAAACCATCTATATTAGATGAGGTTCAATATACACCTAACATTTTTCATTATATTAAGATGGAATGTGATAATGCTAATGATAATGGTAATTATTTATTGACTGGTTCTCAACAAATGAAAATCATGAAAAAAGCTAAAGAATCATTAGCTGGAAGAGTCTCAATTTTAGAACTTCAAACGCTATGTTTGCGAGAAATAAATAACATTGATTTTAACAAGCATTTTATACCTACTAATGAATATATTTTGTTAAGGGAACAAAAATTAAAAAAATATAACAATATTTGGGGTATTATTCATCGTGGTATGTATCCTGAATTGTACCGTTCTAATCGTAATTGGATTGATTTTTATTCATCGTATGTTAAGACATATGTAGAACGTGACGTTTCTGAAGAAATAAATATAAAAGATGAAATAACTTTTACTAAATTTTTAATTAGCATTGCTTCTAGAACGGGTCAATTATTAAATAAACAAAATATTGCCGATGAGGTTGGAGTTAGCGCAAAGACGATTGATTCATGGCTTTCAATACTAGAAAAGACAGGCCTTATCTACTTTCTTGAACCATATTATTCTAATCATTTAACTAGAGCTATAAAAACACCAAAAATTTATTTTAAAGACACTGGGTTAGCTTGCTACCTAACAAGATGGACGACACCTGAAGCGCTTGAAAATGGAGCAATGGCTGGTCACATGTTTGAAACTTTTGTTGTGAATGAAATTATTAAATCATTTACAAATGAAGGAAAAGAATACCAATTTAATTTATTTTATTATCGTGGCAAAGATAATGATGTAAAGGAAAATGAAATTGATTTAATAATTGAAGAAAATGGAATTTTGTATCCAATTGAAATTAAGAAATCAGCTAATCCAACTCTTTCTATGGCTAAAGCTTTCAAGGTGTTAGATAAAGAAACAGAAAAGAAACGTGGCCAAGGTGCTATCGTTTGTTTATACGATAAAAAAGTATTATTGAGAGAAGATATTGTTGTATTGCCAATTGAGTATATCTAATGACGTACTGTGCTCATTGGTGCCGTTTTACATTATTAAATCTATTTCAGATAATTTTCTATCGTTTAATGATACTACAAAAGAATTAGGAAGGCATATTAAGCTTTCATATTTGCTTGATATATATCCTCTTCTTGAACAAATATGTTTCTTACATGTCTCTTCTTTTATTCTTATTTTTTCATTTACTACTTCGATAGTTAATGTAAAATAATCCTTTTCATCATTATTGTAAACTTTATAGATGAAAAGATATGAATCACCATCTTTTTTAGTTTCAATTAAATCATTGGTATATTCTTTATATTTTTCGGGATTAGATAGTGGTATTTCTGTGATGAGTTTATTCTGATATGTGATGGATGCGACTGTGCCTTCATCGCTTCTTTTTTGATAACTTAGGAATACGATTGAGATAATTGAAGATATTACGAATATTCCAAGAAGAATTGATAGAGATATTCTTTTCGGTTTTATTACTTCATTTTTAAATGCTTTAAGTACTAGACTAGTAACTGATGCGGTGATAATTCCGCATGGAATTGAAAGTGCGAGCATAAATGGAAGATAATATATAATTGATGAATCCTTAATATAGATATAGGCAACAAGTATTTGACCTAATGCATGGAATATTGAGCCCATTACACTCATAAAATATAATGAATCTCTTTTTATCCTATATATTAATATCATCACTATTAAACTTAATAGTCCACCGACAAGCGATAAGAAAAAAGAAATCGATAAGATTCCAGAATATATTAATCCTACTAAGAATATACGGAGTAATAAAACGAGGGATGCTTCTTTTTCAGAATAAAGATATAAAACTATCATAGTAACTGCGTTCGCAAGGCCAAGTTTTACACCAGGTATTCCAGTAGGTATGAAAGATTCTAATATTGATAAGACTATTGCGATTGATGAAAGGATGGCAATAGCCACAAGTTTTCTCGTTCTCATCAGTCTATATAAATAAGTTCATAACCTTTTTCTTTTAATAATCTAGCGGTTAATCCCATTCTATCAATTCTTTTATGTGTGAATGTACCATCATAACTATAATTACCACAAGATGGCGATCCATTCTTTAGTATTACAGTCTTACAGTTATATGTCTCTAAGAAGTTAATGGTATTTAGTGCGCCAGCTTTAAACTTATCAGTTACATCTACTCCTTTACATGAATAGATTTTACCATCATCTCTTTCTTCTGATGGATCTCTTGGGATTGATAGTCCACCAAAAACCTCAGGACAAATAGGAAGAACTGTCTTATTCTTAATTAGTTCTTCTATTTTAGGGTTGTAGTTGTTTTGCCCATCATACTTGGTATCAAGACCAAGTAGACACGCACTTACTGCAATAACTTCTTTCATACTTTATATTATAGATTATTAATCAAAAATAAAAAAGAGCAATTGCTCTTCTTTATTCATACGAATCGAATTCAATCTTAATCTTTTTGCCTGCTCTAGAGGCACTCGCATGAGCTACAGTTCTAATAGCGTTCGCAATTCTGCCGCCCTTTCCTATAACTCTACCAAGATCTTCCTTACTCACAAGCACCTGTAGAACTACAGTTTCATCAACATCGACAAAAGAAGAAATTGAAACATCATCTGGGCTAGCTACGATTGGAGTAACTAATGCTTTAAGAAGTTGTTCAAATTCTGTTTTCACTTTTGTCACCTACTTTGTTTGTTTGCTGTCGGCGTATTCCTTAAGAATTCCATTCTTTCTAAAAATGCTTTTAACTGTATCTGTAGGTTGAGCACCAACACTTAACCAGTTAAAGATTTTTTCTTTATCAAGTTTAACTTGATTATCTTCCTTTTTGCAAGTTGGATCATATGTACCAACGATTTCTAAAAAACGACCATCACGTTTTGCAAGTGCGTCAGCAGCTACGATACGATAGAAAGGTTTCTTAGCTGATCCGAATCTTTGTAATCTTAATTTTACCATAATAATACCTCCATTTTTAACCTCTAATATTCTACTCTCTTAATAGATAGTTGTCAAGTATTTTTTCTTGACAGTGATATTATTATTTTTACTATTTTATAGTAACTTCTTTATTTGTATAATCTTCTATCCTTTTTACGATGGATAAAAGTTGTTTTTTATTCATATATGATACGAATATCCTTTTCTTTGAATCATCATTCATTATGAATTCAAGGTATTTCTTCTTTTTTGAATGGCCATTCATTTTTTCACCATTTGAATTTGATTCAGAAAGAATCACTTTGAATTCCTTCATATCGGTTAAATCTACTTCTACTTTACTTTGAACTCTATCTTCTTGAAATAGACCATAATCTTTACCTATTTTAATTATCTTATCATTGAATATAATTCTATAGATTAAGAATATTTTTACGAAGAAATATATGGCAAAGGCAGATAGAAGAGATACTATTACTACTCTTAATGCATCATTATATCTAATAAGGATAAATATGAGAACACCGATAGATATCAAAGAAAAGGCTAAATACATGATTGAATCGAGACCAAATGGATAATAAGTTTTCTTATTTTTCATTATCATAGTCCTCTTTTAGTTTTCTAAATGCATCAATAGATCTTTTAATCATTTCATAGTCAACACAGTATGCAATTCTAACATATCCTTTTACGCCAAATGAATCGCTTGGGACAAGCAGTAAATCGTGCTTCATCGCTTTCTTAGAGAAAGCCTCTGAATCATCTTCAAGTGCTTTCATAAAGAGATAGAATGCGCCATCTGGATATACAAGGGTATATCCTAAATCTCTTAATGAATTATAGAGAAAGTCCCTATTTCTTTTATATTCATCAATGTTTGATGTAAACCCTTGTGTTTCACCAATTAGATATTGGAAGATAGCTGGAGCGCAGACATAACCTAGTGCTCTTCCAGCGCCACAGACGGATTTATATAGTTCGAGTGAATTTGTGGCTGTACTTGATATGAGAATATACCCTATTCTCTCACCGGGAAGTGAAAGTGACTTACTATACGAGTAACAAACTATTGAATTATCATAATAATTTGTGATGAATGGATATTTGATATCATCATAGATGATTTCACGGTATGGTTCATCTGAAATTATGTATATAGGGTGGTTAAATTCCTTTTCTTTGCGTTTTAAGTAAGAGGCAAGCTCTTTTATTGTGTTCTCTTTTAAAACGGCTCCAGAAGGATTATTTGGAGAATTTATGATTAATGCTTTAGTGTTTTTATTGATGTGCTTATCAAGTTCAGTAAAATCAATCATAAAATCAAGGTTTGATTTTACTATATCTATTTTACCGCCTGCCTTTTCGATAAAGACTTTGTATTCCGGGAAGAAAGGCGCAAAGACGATTACTTCGTCTAGGTCGTTCAATATCGCATTAAATGATATTGTGAGTGATGCAGCTGCACCACAAGTAAGATAAATTCTACCAGCACTAACATTTGCTTTATATGTTTTATTTAGATAATCTGCGATTTTATTTCTAACAACCTCATCACCAGGAGCGCTTGTGTAGCCATGAAGTTTTACGCTATTTGTCTCTTTTATGAGTTTAATTAATGACTCGTTAACGATATCTGGCGATGGAATGGAAGGATTACCGATAGAAAAATCGAAGACATTTTCTTCTCCTACTATTTTCTTTCTTTTTCTTCCGTATTCGAATAATTCTCTTATCGCTGAACCGTGGTTTCCAAGTTCAAACATTTTTTCATTATAATTCATCGTTATTCCTCCTTCATGGATAAGAGTTTACAAGCATTTTTAAATAGAATATTATCTTTTTCTTCTTGAGTTAGTGGAAGGCTATTTATAACATCCACCATCGATTTCGCATCAATCCAAGGATTGTCGCTTCCGAATAATACTTTTTCACTTCCGTGTTTTTTAATCATTTTAATGATTAGTTCTCTATCTGTGATATCGACATAACCTTTTTCCATATGATGCACAGTTCCAAAACTCATGGCAGTATCGATATAGAGATTCTTCCCTAAAATATATTCATAAGATTCCTTGTGTTCATCAAGTGAACCCATATGAGCGAGAACTAATGTTCCTTTATTTAAATCAATTTTATCCAAGAACGATAATATTTTTGTATAAGTTGAATATAGCCTTTCTGGAAAACCTGGATCGAGTCCTGCATGAAATACAACAATGAGTCCAAGTGAAAAAGCTTCGTTTACAATATCGACATATGAATCACTATCCATATCTACAAATTGATATACTGGATGAAGTTTGATACCTTTTACACCATTATCTTTTAATCTTCTAAGTTCCTTTTTATAATCCTTATAATTAGGATGCATTGTGCCAAAAAAGATTATCTTTTTATTTTCTTTTTTGTTCATGAAGATGGTTTGATCGTTAACGATTTCAACCTGTTCGGGTTTAGTGGCAACTGGAAGGATAATAGAATAATTGATACCAGTTCTTTCCATGTCTTTAAGGATGCCGATATCGGTTCCATCAAAATATGGAACAAAGCTTATAGCTTCAGATAGATTATGAAGCGCTTTTTCAACTATTACATCTGGAAAGATGTGGGTGTGGAAATCAATTATCATATTTTTACGCTGTTGTCTGTTCCTCAACGAGATTGAGTGTTGAGTACATCATTCTTAATTTTGGTTTTTCAATTTTTCCTGTTGGGTTTCTTGGCACATCCGCAAAGATTATTTTTCTTGGACGTTTATATCTTGGAAGAGCTAGGCAGAAATTATTTACTTCATCTTCTGTCATCTCTATATTTTCTTTCAAAGATATAATAGCAAGAGTAGCTTCACCAAGACGTTTATCTGGAATACCGATTACCGCAACATCCTTAACTTTATTATTGGTTCTAAGGAAATCTTCAATTTGAACCGGATAGAGATTCTCTCCACCACTTATGATAACATCTTTCTTTCTATCTACTAAATAAATAAAATAATCTTTATCATATTTTGCCATATCACCGGTATATAACCAGTCTCCATCTAGGATTTCTTTAGTCGCTTTTTCATTGTTGTAATAACATTTCATAACGCCAGGTCCCTTAACCGCAAGTTCACCAACTTTATTTGGTTCATTTATTTCGTTATGGTTTTCATCAACAATCTTAGTTTCCCAGTTAAATCCAGCTTTACCGATTGAACCAACCTTATTAATATTCTCTACTCCGAGGTGAACGCAACCAGGACCTATCGATTCAGAAAGGCCATAGTTTGTATCATATTCGTGTGTTGGGAAGACTTTTAACCATCTGTGAATTAGCGATGGTGGAACTGGCTGTGCACCAACGTGCATTAGTCTCCACTGTTTGATTTCATAATCTTCTAGTTTTAATTCTCCTCTTTCAAGGGCATCTAATATATCTTGAACCCAAGGAACTAAGAGCCAAACGATTGTGCATTTTTCTAATGAAACAGTTTCTAAAATCCATTCTGGTTTAACACCACGAAGGAGAACCGCTTTAGATCCACTATAAAGGCTTCCAAACCAGTGCATCTTCGCGCCAGTATGATAGAGTGGTGGGATGCATAAGAAACAGTCATTCTTAGTTTGAGAATGGTGGTTTTGTTCAGTAATGGCACTATTAATTAGAGCTTTATGGGTATGGAGAATAGCTTTTGGAAAACCTGTGGTTCCACTTGAAAAATAGATAGCTGCATCATCATCTTCATTTAATTCTATATTTGGTTTTCTTGATGTATAGAGGTTGATATATTCGTCATAACTTTCTGCGAACGATGGTGTATCTTCTCCTACATAGATTATGTGCTTAATGTTTGTGAGCGTATCAAATATCGATTCAATACGTCCAATAAATTCAAATCCAAATACTAAAATACTACATTCAGCAAGTTCTAAACAATATTTAATCTCATCTTGAGTATATCTATAGTTTAGTGGTACGGCAAGAGCGCCAGTTTTAAGGATACCAAAATAGATAGGTAGCCATTCAAGCGAATTCATAAGAAGTATTGCGACTTTATCTTTCTTCTTAACACCTTTCGATAGAAGCATGTTCGCAAAACGGTTAGAACTCTTATTAAACTCTTCCCAGTTTATTTCTCTTCTGTATTCAGTCGCTTTAGATGGTTCTATTAAGCTGTATTCTTTCCACGTTACATACTTCTCTGGCTTTTTTAGTGGGTTTATTTCAACTAAAGCTGTGTCTTTAGGAAATTCACTGGCGTTTCGCTCTAATAAATCTGTAATAATCATATAAACTCCCGTTTAATCTTTTTTTATTAAGTCCTCATCACTTAATAATTTAATGTTGTGTGTTTTAAATAATTCTATCGCTTTATCCTCGTCTTCTACCTTTAGCATTACGGATGCATAGTTTCCATATGAACCGATGAAGGCATAAAGATAGGCAACATTTAAGTTTGCAGCATCTAATACCTTGAGGGCATCCTTTAGTCCTCCTGGTTCATTAGATATCTTTATTGCGATAACATCGTTGATTTTTACAACATATTTGTTTTCTTTTAAGAGAGATAGGGCTTCATTTGGTTTATCGACAATAAGCCTTAATACACCATAATCGACTGTATCAGCGATGCATAGAGCTTTTATATCGATGTTATTTTCACCAAGAATGGAAATAATATCTAGTAATGCACCTTTATGATTTTCTACGAAAATCGAAACTTGTTTAACTTTCATAACTCCTCCTATCTTATTACTCTCTTATCGATTACTCTTTTAGCTTTTCCTTCGCTTCTTTCAATTGTCTTTGGACCAACTAGAGTAACCTGTGCGCTTAAACCTAAGACACTTCTTAAGTTATCGCGAATCTTAGATGATATTAATTCGATTGATTTAACATCATCAAAGAAGAAATCTTCATTCATCTCAACCTTAACTTCTAAGGTATCAGTATTATTAACTCTATCGACAATAATCTGATAATTTGGAGTAATGCCTTCTCCATATTTTAGTAATACTTCTTCTATTTGTGATGGGAAGACATTTACACCTCTAATAATTAACATATCATCAGTTCTGCCTTCAATTCTGCCCATCCTTTTGAAGGTTCTACCACAAGAACATTTTCCAGTTAAGATTCTACAAAGATCATGTGTTCTATATCTTATTACTGGGAATGCTTCTTTGGTAATTGATGTGAAGACGAGTTCACCAACTTCACCATCAGGAAGAACTTCTCCTGTGTCAGGATTAATGATTTCTGGGATAAACATATCTTCATTTATGTGAAGGCCTTTTTGACATTCACATTCGTAAGATACGCCAGGGCCAAGAACTTCCGATAAGCCGTAGATATCATAGGCTTTGATACCAAGTTTTGATTCGATTTGTTTCCTCATCTCTTCTCCCCATGGTTCAGCGCCAAGGACAGCCTTTTTAACTTTTAGTTTATCTCTTAAATTATTTGATTCAAGTTCTTCCGCAAGATACATGCAGTAGGATGGTGTTGCGCAGATAGCAGTTGCACCAAAATCTACCATCGTATTCATCTGTCTTACTGTATTTCCTGTCGAGGCAGGAATTACAGTGCAACCAAGATGAGATGCACCATCATGAAGACCTAGTCCACCGGTAAATAGTCCATATCCGTAGCAAACCTGCAAGATATCATTCTTATCGATACCATAGGAATTTAGGGCTCTTGAAACGCATAAAGCCCACATATCTAAGTCACCTTTAGTGTAGCCAACAACGATTTGTTTACCTGTGGTACCACTTGATGCGTGAATTCTAACTACATTTTCTAAAGGTTCTGCGAATAGGCCATATGGGTAATTATCCCTTAAATCTTGTTTATTAGAAAATGGTAATTTAGGTAAATCTTTGATGGATTTGATATCGCTTGGTTTTAGATTTAAGTCATCCATTCTCTTTTTGAAGAGTGGAACTCTTTCATAAACTCTTTTTATTTGTTTAACGAGTCTTTCACTTTGAAGTGCTTCAAGTGATTCTCTATCCATACATTCAATGTTTTTATCGTATATCATTAGCTTTGAGTTCCCCTTTCAAATGCATTTATATTTAGTTCTACATACTTAGATGGAACTGTGTTTTTGATAACTTCTATCCATTTTTCATATGGGATATCTAGCTCTCTCGCAAAAGCACCGATAAGCACGACATTTGCGCATTTAGGATTTCCAAGTTCTGTGGCTATTTTTGTCGAATCAAGTTCAATTACATTAACTTTTTCTTTTAATTTTTTAATAATATCCTTTGGATATTCCATCGCGCCTGTGATAACTGGCATTGGATCTATTCTTGTCGAATTTATTACCATTACTCCATCCTTTTTAAGATATGGAAGTGCACGGTAAGCTTCTAAAGTTTCAAAGGCGAGGATGATATCAGCTTCACCTTTATCGATTATTGGTGAATAGATTTTATCGCCATATTTAACATAGGTGGTAACTGAACCACCTCTTTGACTCATGCCATGCACCTCAGAGACTTTGGTGTCATAGCCAAGAGTGATTGCGAGATTTCCAATTATTCTTGATGCGAGGAGTGTACCTTGTCCACCAACACCGACAATCATAATACTCTTATTCATATTTTATTCCTCCACCTTGATAATCGCTTTAAATGGACAGACATTTAAGCATAATGAACAACCATTGCATTGGTTCTTATCAATTATTACTTTTGAATCTTTAATTGATATGGCAGAACAACCAAGTTTCATACACATCTTGCATTTCTTACAGTTGTCAGTGATGAAGGCTTTGCCTTCATATTTAACTCCTTTTAGAAGTGCACAAGGTCTCTCAGCAATTATTAATGATGGTTCACTAACTTCTACCTCTTCCTTAACAATCCTTTCAAACTCTTTAATATTGAACGGATCACATACGCTAATTCTTTCAATACCAATTGATTTCGCAAGAGCGATTAAGTTTAGCTGTTTGGTTTCCTCTTTTCTTATTGTATAGCCAGTGGTTGGGTTATCTTGATGTCCGGTCATACCAGTTATGGAATTATCTAGGATAATAACTGTGCTAATTCCTTTATTGTAGACAACATCAATTAAACCAGTTATACCTGAATGGACGAATGTTGAATCTCCAATTACTGCCACTAACTTTTTATTAAATTCTTCGCCTCTAACCTTTGCCATGCCGTGTGCAACACCGATTGATGCACCCATACATACAACACTATCAACGGCATTTAATGGGTTTGTCGCTCCCAGTGTATAACAACCTATGTCGCCTGATACTGTTAAACCGAGTTTATTGAGGACATAGAATGTGCCTCTATGAGGGCATCCTGGGCACATGACAGGAGGTCTTCCTGGGAGAGTTTCTTCTATTTCAAAGTGAGGATACATATCTTCACCTAGGATAGCCTTTCTTATCATACTTGGTGTGTATTCATAAAGAAGTGAGAAGACTTCCTTACCGATGACAGGAATACCGATAGATTTACAGTGTTCTTCGATGAAAGGATCTAATTCTTCTATTACATAGACTTTATCAAGGTCTTTAACGAATTCTTTAATCTTCTCAACTGGAAGCGGATATGATATACCGAGTTTTAGATAGTTTACTTTATTACCTAGTGCTTCCCTCGAATATAGATATGATATGCCAGTAGTGATAACGCCTATTTTAGAATTATTATCAAATACTTCATTCAGTTCACTTGTCTCAGCTAACTCTTCTAGAGTTTTCATCCTATCTTCAACGATAACGTGACGCTTGATGGCATTGCCTGGCATCATCACATTCTTTGTCAGGTTCTTAATATATGGTTTTAAATCAACCAATTCTCTTTCTTCAAGTTCTACTAAGCTTTGCGAGTGAGAAACACGAGTTGAAAGCCTTAGTAGTACTGGAACGTCGTATTTTTCTGATAATGAAAAAGCTATTTTAGTGTAGTCTTTGCATTCTTTACTATCCGCTGGTTCAAGCATGAGAAGTTTCGCAGCTTTGGCATAATGCCTTGAGTCCTGTTCATTTTGTGATGAATGCATACCAGGATCATCCGCAACCGCAAACACTAAACCACCATTAACACCTATATAACTAATGGTAAAAAGTGGATCCGCCATAACGTTCATTCCGACATGTTTCATACAGGCCATGCTTCTTGCGCCGGCAAGCGATGCACCGATTGCCACTTCTGATGCGACCTTTTCATTTGGAGCCCATTCACAGTATATATCCTCGTACTTTACAATCGATTCAGTTATCTCTGTAGAAGGAGTTCCAGGATATGATGATACGAGTCTTACCCCCGCTTCAAAACATCCTCTGGCGACCGCTTCATTTCCTAACATTAGTTTTTTCATAAAGACACCTCATTTTATTTTATTATAATATATTTTATTCTATAAATTAAAAGAAAAAATGCGCTTCTTACAGTAGCGCATTTAATTAACTTTTTATTACGTTACTGCTTAAATCTATTTGTTTTACTGCAATAACGTTAATTCTAAAATCAAAAGAACCAAATTATCACAGATTGGTTAGATAAAAGTAATAAAAGTAATAAAAGCTAAAAGTATAATTGGTTCTCATGGATATATCTCCTCATAAGATTTTATTGTATATTGCCACAACTCTATTTTTAATTCAAGAGGTTTTCAAAAATATTATTAAAATATTTTATTTTTTCTTCTATCTCTTTATCTTTTTCATATTCAAAAGAAAAATAATACTCCATAAGAAAGATTGAGAACGCATCCGCATCAATTAAAAAATCATATTTCTTATTCTTAATTTTATGATAGTTTTGGTGTTCTACCTTCCATAAATCAATCTTTTCTGTATCATAATATTTAAAAAGATTTTTATAACTCTTGAGTTCTATCTCCATCGCTTGATAGATGATTCTTACACTTTTGAAAATGATTCTATAGATGGAATGCTTATTGGCATTTAAAATAAAAATTGGGCTTAGATGTATGATAAATTTAGTTAAATCTAAGTCAAGTGCGCTAACTCTATCATCTATATCATATACGATAGATCCACTTATATTTAAGAACCTTTCGCACCTATCGATTGCGTCATTTATTATATCTATTTTTTCTCTTGTAAAATCTCTATTATCCAACATTTTTATATACCTTCAATATATAAATACTTGATAATATTAGGAATGTTTAATCTTTTGTAATATTTTTGATTATTTGTCAATATTTTTAAAAGATTTTTACTAAAATGTGTCAATTAAATTATTTTATAAAAGATAATTGACAAATGGTTATTGCTTCACTATAATGTAATTGATAAAAATGTATATGGAGAAATTATTATGCCAAAAATAGTTTTTGAAAAAATATCAAAAGATAAACAATTCAAATTATTAAAGCCTGCAGTAAAAGAATTCGTTTCTAAACCATATAATAAAATTACAGTATCAAGTCTAACAGATAGAATGAGGATATTAAGAACCGATTTCTACTACTACTTCAGTGATAAAGATGATATCTATGATGCACTACTTGATATCTTCTATCAAACATCAACTGAAGGTAAGGAAGGCTTGAGTTTTCATGATGCATTAAAAGCTTTCTTTGAAAAGATAATTGAAATTGATGGATCAAGAATGAGACAATACATCATCGACATTACTGAAAGCTACCATCCACAATTCGCCTTTGAACTTGCGAAGAAGATTAAAAAGATGTTTAAGTGCTCATGTGATGGCGATAAACCTCAGGTTAAGATAATGACTAAGATATATCGTTTCATGACAATTGTGAATTTATACGAAAAAGGAAGTTTATCTGTGCAAAGCGCAAGAGAACTTCTAGATAGTAAAGAATAAGGTTTTGCCTTATTCTTTTATTTTTTATGAGTCTCTCTTATTATTAGAGAGATTTTTCTTATTATTCTCATTGACTATTCTAATCGTGATTTATAATTGAAAGAGTAAAAAGAGGCGCTCTTATGTATTATAGACACGAATTAGATATCAAATATCCAGAAAAATCAGATGAACATATGATCACAGTTAAGCATCTAAGAGATGTTAATTTTGATGAAAACTATCCATTTAGGGATAGGACATTTTGGTATAAGGTAAAACGAGGATTATATTTTCTTTTACTTAATACGATTGTTTTCCCAGTCGCTAGGATCAAACATGGTTTAAGGATTTATGGAAGAAAGAATCTAAGAAAGAATAAAGAGTTATTAAAAGATGGCGCAATCACCATCTCTAATCACGTAATGATGTGGGATTTTCTATGCATATTAAGAGCAATCAGACCGCATCTTGTGTTCTTCCCTGCCTGGGCTACAAATTTTGAAGGCCCTAATGCAGGATGCATTAGAATTAGCGGTGGCATCCCGGTTCCAGATAAACATATAAGAGCGAAATTAAAATTTAAAGAAGCGATGGAAAGTGTATTAAAAGAAGGAAAATGGTTACACGTATTTCCTGAAGGGTCTATGTGGTGGTATTATCCAGATATTAGACCATTTAAATCCACTACCTTTAAACTCGCGGTTAAATACAATAAGCCAATAATACCTATATCTATTTCATTTAGGCCACCTAAGGGAATCTATAAATTATTTGGCAAAAAACCACAGGCAGATCTTCATATCGGAGAACCACTTCTTCCTGATCTAAGCCTTTCAAAGGGTGATGCAGCTTTAAAACTACAACTGGATGCTTCACGAATTATGCAAGAGATGAATGGTATCAAGGAAGGAGATCCTACCTTCTCATTAAATCAAAATATTGATGAATATGTAAAGACAATGTAAAAAAAAGAATCGATGGATTCCTTTTTTTACTTGTTATTTCTGCCAGTTCTTTGTCTTATCGTCTACCTTATGTAGTTTGTAAGATGGATCTGGTTTATCAACGTGATTGATGGTGCAACTATCCTTAACGTTTCCACTTACTGCCTCAAGATTATTTACAGCTTCCATAGGTAGTGTGAAATTGAAGACTTTATCAGCTTTCTTTGTCTCAATTAGAGTACCATTATTGTATAATGATACTTCTTCTTGGTTTGAATATACTTTAACATTAAGTTTAGTACCAGTTCTATTTTCAAATCTCTTGCCGGTGATATGAACCATTGGTTCTTTTGTCCAATAGGCTTTATAAAGATAGAATGAATCTTTCTTGGTCTTTCTATCATAGGTGACAAGGCCTTTATGGTTCATGCCTGGTTCACCACCCTGGTTTCTAGCATCTGCGGCAAAGTCATACATATTCCAAACATGGGTAGCCCATAGATATTTAGCCTTTTCATAGAACTTTAACATATATTCATGGTATTTAATTTGATATTCTTCGGTGTTGTCACCACGTCTTGGATGAAGACTATGGAGATTTGGCATACCTTCTGCACCATATTCACTCATACCTATTACGCGTTTTGGATAGAGGAGTTTAAAGAACCAGAACCAAACGTTATTTAGGAAGAATCCAGGAACGTACCAGCCAAGATATAGATTCCATGATACGACATCGGTGATATGTGCGCTCTTGTTAAATGGTGCACATACAGAATAACATGCGAGGGTTGTGAGTCTTGTCGGATCGAGTTCATGACAAAGATCATTTAATTTCTTATGGTTTTCAAGCATATCTTTGATATCGTTATGGAACATAGTGATTTCATTAGATATTCCCCAGAAACAGATAGATGGGTGGTTATATTCTTGAACGATGAGCTCTGTCATCTGACTAACGGTATTATCGTTTGCGTTTACCATATGTCTTGAGATATATGGTATTTCAGCCCATACAACGAAACCATATTTATCACATAGATCATAGAAATAGTCATCGTGTTGATAGTGTGCGAGTCTTATTGTGTTTGCGCCTATTTCTTTTATTATTTCAATATCTTCTTCGTGCTCAGCTTTGGTGATAGCATTACCCATATTTTTACGGTCTTGGTGACGACATACACCATGGAGTGGATATTTTCTTCCGTTTAAGAAGAAACCTTCTTTTGGATCGACAGAGAATGATCTAAAGCCGAAATAGTCAGATACTTCATCGATTACATCGCCATCTTTTATAAGTTTAGCTACAGTCCTATATAGATATGGATCATCTACTGAATCCCAAAGATGAATATTCTCTACTATTTTAGGGATACCATTTTCCAATGCAGTTACAATATTATTATCTCTATCGTAGATAGTGATATCAACTTTTAATGATTCTTCACCTTTAGTAAAGCATTTAACAGTGAGTTCACCATTATTATCTATTACTTTTGGAGTAATCATTATACCTTCGCCACCAAAATATTCAAGGTCGAAATGGTCTTTTGCAACATAGATGACATTCACATCTCTATAGATACCACCATAGAAGGTAAAATCGGCTTTTTGAGGATATACTTTGTCAGTATATCTATTGTCAGCCGCAACATCTAATACATTTACTGATTCGATAAAATCAGTAATATCAAATCTAAATGTTGAATAACCACCATCGTGTCTGCCTACATACTTTTTATTTAGATATACCTCGCATGATGAATTGACACCCTTAAATTCTAGGAATACCTTTCCATCTTCATTTGGATTATCGAATGATATTTCTTTTCTATACCAACATCTTCCACGGTAATAGTCATCACCACCATCTGATCCGTCAATCGCATTCCAGGTATGTGGAACATTTACATTTTCAAAATTGATATCATCTCTTTTGATATCGATATCTTCTTTAATAAACTTCCAGTCTTTATTTATGTTTACTATTTTTCTCATAATACCTCACATTTTTAGCGCAAAGAATATTTCTACTTTAATTATATAATATTTTTTCAATCATTAAAATGAGTAATTTATATTAAGCACTTATTGCAATATTATTACATATTATTAAAAAGACAATTATTCAAAGAATAATTGCCCTTGAATAATATCGTTTTCATTAAAATATTTAGAGATTGCATTTATTACTCTTTTTTTATCCATACTATAGAGTGGTGCAACTAAAAGTCTCTTTGGAGGGTCTCCAGTAAGCCTATGAACGACGATTTTTGGGTTTAGGTGAAGGATAGCTTTAGATAATAATCTTAGATATTCATCCATAGAAAGAGGTACGTATTTACCTTCATTATACATTTTTTCTAATTCAGTATCTTTTAGAACATATAAAAGATGTAGCTTAACACCATCAGTTTTATCATTGATGAAATTGATAGAATCTAACAAGTTAGATTCAGTCTCACCTGGAAGACCGATGATAAGATGAGTGATGACGTTTATGCCTTCATCTCTCAATCTTTTTGAGATTTCTGTGTAAGTTTTGGTGAGGTAACCTCTTCTTAATACTCTAGCAGTATCATCACTTGCCGATTGAAGACCGAGTTCAACGAATACCTTCTTTTTGGCGTTTAACTCTTTTAGTAAACTTATGCATTCTTCACTTATACAATCGGGTCTTGTGGCAATCGAGATGGCTACTACTCTATCATCTTCTATTGTCTCAAAAAAGAGTTTTCTAAGGTAGTCTATACTTTGGTAGGTGTTGGTGTAGCTTTGATAGTAAGCGATATATTTAGTGGCTTTCTTCGCTTTAACGAGTTTTATTGCATCATCTATCTGAGATTTGATGTCGGTTGATTTCTTGATAGAGAACTCACCAGAACCACCGCTACTGCAAAAAATACAACCGCCATTGCCATTCTTATCTCTTGTCGGACAGGACATGTTGCCATCTAAAGATATCTTATATGTCTTTTCTTTAAAGATACTCTTAAAGTATTCGTTTGCTGAATAATATCTCATATATTTATTATAACATAATAAAAAGAAAACCACAGGGGGGGTGTGGTTTTCTAAAGACAATACATTACAAAATTATATTACCTTTTTTGATTTAATAATTACTATTGTTCCCCAAGCGGCAAGTCCAACGAATAAGACTGCATCAACAATATACATTGTGATAATCCACTTAGGTGTTGTGTAACCTACGATTTCACCTTTGAATGCATTTGAATTTGCGATTGCATAGGCGATATTCTTACCAGCATTTAAGAGAACTGTCATATCGGCAACACTAGTAAGGTCAGCATTAAATGTACCGCCACCAGATGTTTGGAGGTTTAAATCGCCTCCAGCATAAGCCATCTGTTTACCATTCATATATTTAGGAACAGTGTTGAAGTCACAAATGATGCTTCCTCTAAAGCCCCATTCTTCTCTTAAGATTTCTGTACAGAGACGATAGTCACCACCAGTCCAAACAGCACCAACTCTGTTGAATGATGTCATAAGACCTCTACATTCGCCTTCTTTAACAGCGATTTCAAATGGCTTTAGATACAATTCACGAAGAGACTGTTCTGTAAGCCAGCTACAGTCACCAGATACTGATCTATGTGTTTCTTGTTCATTAGCAACGAAGTGCTTGAGAACTGGAATAACGCCTTTAGATTGTAAACCTCTTACTTCAGCAGCAGCAATCTTACCTGTTAAGAATGGATCTTCGCTCATATATTCAGAACATCTACCACCGAATTGGCTTCTATGGATGTTTACACCAGGAGCATACAGTGATGAATATGGTTGACTTGATAGATCATAACCCCAGAGTCCTTCTTCACCCATTGCTTCACCGAGTTTTTCGATTAGTTCAATATTCCAAGTTGAAGAGAATACTGGTTCACTTGCGTATTGTGTTGTACCACAAATTCTTTCTTTATTTAAGAAGCAGGTCCAACCAGAAGGTCCATCTGCTTGAAGAGTTGCAGGAAGTCCTACTTCTTGCATAGCTCTTGTTTGATAAGCTGCTTGGTTATAAGTTGTTACAAGTTCAGTAGTGATGATTGATTTAACGATATCATCCCATCTTGGATCATCATAATCAACAATTGCCTTATATGTCTTTTCAGGAGTTGTTTTAGGGAGTAGGTCTTTAACTTGAACAGTTGGGGTTTGGTCGTGGTCAGGCATTTGAACTTTTGACCAATCTGTAGGGTTGTTTGGCTCAATGTTTGTGAGTTCATCCCATACCATTGGGTCTAAGTTTCTATCATCATCTGTGATAGCTGTTGGCCATGTGCCTTCCCAGTCGCTTCTTCTAAGGATAGTATCTAATCCTTGATCTGAGTCATTTAAGAATGATACATCAGTGATAACACCATCAGTTGTGAATCTATTACCAACTGGATTACCTGTTACAGGGTCGTTCTCATAGAAGATATTATCGTCTAATTCTAATTGGTAATTAGCTTGTTCATGGTGAGCATCTTTACCGATATAGAATGTATATGTACCTTGATCTAACTCATATCCATAAAAATCATTTAAGTTTTCATCTTTATAGTCATATGATGCAAAACTATATGGATCTACTTCAATAGTAAGAGTTTCTGATGCACCAGGATTTAAGAGTTTTGTTTTAGCGAAACCTACAAGAACTTTATGAGCTTTTTCGATTTCATCTTCATAATATGGTGCACTTGCATAGATTTGTACAACATCTTTACCAGCTACACTTCCTGTGTTCTTTACTGTAACTTCAAAGGTAATCTTAGAGTCAATAGCGATTGAACCAGTTGGAGCTTTTGTAGTCCATTCAAATGTTGTATAAGATAGACCATATCCGAATGGATAGATAACGTTTTCGTTATACCATGCTTCACCATCGGTATAGCCTCTTGTTTCATAATAACGATATCCTACATAGATACCTTCTTCGTAGTTTACAAAGTAATACATACCAGAATCAGTACGATATTGATCGAATGTCATACCTTTTTCTGGAGCTTGTTGAGTGATACTTGTACCAAAGTTTACAGATGATGGAGCAGCAAGTAAATCAGTTGCCCAAGTATCTACAGTCCTTCCTGAAGGGTTAACTTCACCTGTTAGGATAGGACCGAGAGCTTTAATACCTTGTTTACCAGTATAACCAATCCATACGCAAGCATCAATCTTATCTGCGAACGGATATCTTTCTGTATCATATGGGAAATTAACTTCCATAGATGATGCGATATTGAGGATAACAATAACTTTATCGAAGTTAGCAGTAACTTCGTTAAACATATCGATTTCATTCTTATCAAGTTCAAGATAATGGTCATCTGGAGAATTGGCACCAGGAGTTGATCCTTGATGTCTTGGAAGGTCAGCACCTTCACCACCAAGTCTTGTGATAACTACGAATGCTGCATCACTATATTCTGAATATGATGCCTTAATATCATTTGTATAATTTGCAATTGGTGTTTCGCCAACAGAGAATTGTTTATCGTCACCCGAATCTAAATCTGTATTAGCATTACTTCTTGCCTCACCAGATTTCTTATCGTCTTTGTAGAAAGCTTCAAGTGTTGGATTTAAAGTGAAATAATCTTTTAATCCACCATAAATATCTATATAATCGAGGTCAATTCCCATACCAGCCATTCTACGATATAGTGATGAATCTGGGTCAACGACGAATGCACCAGAACCACCACCAGCGAAAGCCATCGCAACACTATTTTTACCAAAGATACTTACCTTTTGGTTCTTTTGAATTGGAAGAGTGTTATTATCGTTTTTTAGTAAGACAAAGCCTTCTTCACATACTTCAATATTTGTTGCATTTGCATTGTTATATGCATCTGTCTTGCTTGTGGTTTCTGGAACATACATTGGAGGGATTGAATCCTCTCCTTCTGCATATATTGGTTTACCAGAGTCAAGCACTAAGCTTAAAAATTCTCTTAAATTTGTTGCTTGAGTTACAACATTAATAACAATTCCCAATACAACTATTATTACAGTTGTAATAAACCAAGTTTTAAATGGTTTATGTTTAAACATATGTTACCTCAAATTATTTTTTAATAATCAGCAGGATTACGTGGAGCATAATTAGTTGTAACAGGAAGTCCCATTACATGATCCCATTGGAGAACTGCAGTTGTTTCAACTACGATTGCATCAACGATTGGTGCTGCAGCTTCAAGAGTTGAGCCTTCCATACCAACACTATTCTTTGTGATTAATTGAACTAAGTTTTGGCCCTTCTTGAGTGTTAGATTAATTCCAAGGAGATAATTTTGGAATGGTAAGCAGTCGAGTTGAGCTGCTGGGTCGTCTAAATCATCTGGTGTTGGAACACCTGTGAATGATATTGGATCATAATCTAATGAGACACCATTTAATTCAATTCGATAATTAGATGGATCAAATGTATAGTCACGAAGTTCAGCAGATAATCTTGCATAGATTGTTACATCGCTGATATCTTCATCACAAACAATGAAGAACTCTAGTGAATTTTCTTCTCTATATAGATAACTTACAAAGTATCCATTTGAACAACCTCTATCTTTTGGAGCTGGAACAATCATACCTTCTTCTGAACATGTACCAGAGAAAGCAGGACCTACCTTCTTAGCAAGGCTTGTGTCTTCAGCTTCAAATGTATATGTTTGTTTACCAGATAAAGCTTTAATCCAAGTTGCAGTAAGAGATACTGCACCAGTTAGTGGAGCTGTAAAATCATAAGCAGTTCCATCATCTTTTACCCATTTATCGAAAGTATAGCCAAATCTTTCAGGATCAGTTGGTTTAGTTACAGTTTCACCTGATGCAACTTCGTAAGAATATGTTGCATAAAGATCACCATAATAACCTTTATTGAATGTTACAGCATAGTGTTCAACACCATCTTTTTTCCAAAGAGCGTATACAGTTGCATTTTCCTTAACAGGTGCTGTGAAGTCATATAAATACATATAATCTTTATTTGCATACCATTTAACGAATGTATATCCTTCTCTTATTGGAGTTGTTGGTTTAGCAACGTCACCTTGAACAACCCTTTCAGTTGTTGGAGTAGGAGCTCCATCATAGTTAAGGTTGTATGTTACAGTATACGATTTAGATCTATAATAGATAGTTACTTTTGCTGATAATCTTCCATTTTTAACAGTAACAGCTTTTGTGCCTACTGCAAATGCTGGAACAGTGAAAGTAAAATCACTAGATGCCATATCAACATAATCTACTGATTTATCTTTGTATGTAACTTTTACAACACCACCTGCAGGGTTAAAAGTATCACCTTCTAGATAATATTGGCATGTTGGGTTAGCAGCAATCTCAAGTTTTGATGCTTGTTTAGTTGAATCAATATTGGCTTTTACATCACCAATATCTTCACTTCCGCCACCAGTAGTTGTAATATCACCAGATTTTGTTGTGGTATTACTTCCACTCTTTGTAGTAGTATCTGAATTAGATTTAGTAGTTGTAGTAATATTACTTGCAGTAGTTGTTGGGTTGTCTTTGTTTCCACAAGCAGCAAGTGCTACTATGCAAACTAAAGCGATGAATAATGTTAGTATTTTTTTCATTGTCAGTCTCCTTTTATATATTTTTTTATTAAAAACCCATCTTAAAATACATTTTCATATATCGAAAAATCGATTTTTAATATCATTTTTTAGTTATTATGGGACCCCAAAAAAGGGGCCCCATAAAACATATAGTTTTAAAGTAAACTATCTATTAAGTTATTAAGCAATAACTAAATTGATATTTAATGTTACTCTTACAGATGTGCCTTGACCAGCTCTAATCCAGTTACCACCACTACCAGGGTTACCTAATGTGTAAGTTTGGAGAGTGATAGTGATTGGATATGTACCAGCAGCAGCTGTACCTGTGAGTTTGATACCATCAACGATTTGTGATACATAAGTTAATCCGCAAAGTCCAACTGGAGTAATCATTACATTAGTAGCTGTGATTCCTTCAGGGAGTCCAGTGATAGTGTAAGATGGTTCATGAATTTGAACTTTAGATGGATCATATAAATCATTACCTTGAGTTAAGTATGGTGCGATTTCTTTAGCATAATCGTAAGTTACGATATCAGCTGCAGTTTCATCTTCTTTACGTTGCATCCAACCAGAGTTATTTACATTATAAGCAGCAGCTACAATAAATGATTTAGTCTTATTTTGATATGCATAGTAATTAGATGAGAATGTTAATCCGTCAGTATAGTTAACTGAATCGCTAGATACTTCTACGCCATCAGCAGTGATTGGGCTTACAGCTTTGATCTTGATAGTTGTTGGGAGGTTCTTAATCCAGTGATCAGCAGTTGCAGTAGCAGTGATTTCAACTTCTTGACCTACTGTCATACTTGGAACTGATACAGCACCAGTAGAACCGTTTACAGATACACCATTAGCAAATCTATAAGTTCTATCGCCTGTAGAAGCGTTAACTGTTAATGTTAGGTTAGGATTTGCATGAGTAGACTTAGTAACATATTGAGTTTGAGTTAATGCATCATTAGAATATGTTTCAGTGATTGTATAAGTTAGATAATTCCAAACAATTTTTGTAATAGAAGTCTTAGCTTGGTTCTTTGTTACAACTACTGTTTCAGCTGCAACAGCTTCATTAACATCTTCAGTTAGAGGATCGTCTTCAACAGCAGGAGTGATGATATAAGTGTAAGTGTAAGTAATAGTAGGTCTTCTACCACCTATACTATGTTCTTCTTCTACTGGATTTGGATCGAGTGTTTCATAGTTGTTAGCCTTTGGAAGTCTAGTCATATCAACTGGGAATGATACACCAGTGATTTGATAGTTAGCAGTTTCTGCACATGTTAATTCGACAGCTCCAGAAATACCAGCATAAGCTGTACCAGTGAGTGTTAACTCAGTCATACCATTGTTAATACACATAGAGTTAACTTCGTTGAAGATATCTCTAATAGCTGCAAGTCTCATTGCATAGTAATGAGATGGAGCAGCAACAGTACCATCTTTAACGTTTTGGTTTTGTGCATCTTCAGCTGGAACTAAACAGATACCTTTGCCATTACGAGCAGTGTTATCCCATTTACCCCAAGTGAATCCTGTAGGACCATATCCATTCCAAGAACCCATGAGATATGTATCACCAGCACGTACTGATAAGTCTTGAGATACATATGATTTAGCCCATTGGTCGTTAACTGTACCACCTCTATAGCCCCATTGGTCATGCATTAACCATTGGTGAGATGCATAGTTATTAGTATTAACGATGAAACCAAGTCTGTTGAATGATGTCATAACGCCAGCCGTACCATTCTTAACTACAGCTTCGAATGGTCTCATATAGATTTCACGGAAAGTTTGTTCTGTAGCGAATACAGATACACCACCTACGTTAGCACGACGATATTCTTGGTCATTACAGAAATAGTGTTTCCAGTAGCACATGATACCTTTAGAAGTAACACCTTTATCTACTGCAGTAGCAATCTTAGCAGCGAGTACGCCATCTTCTGAATAATATTCGAAGCAACGTCCATTGAAGCCAGTTCTATGAGTATCGATACCTCCACCTCTCCAACCAGTTGTTCCGTTGAGCATAGCTTGAGTACCGAGCATTTCGCCTTGTTGTTCAACGAGTTCAATGTTGAATGTAGAAGCTGTGATTGGGCAAGTTGACCAGTCAGCACCTTTACCAAATGTTACAGGGCCATCGTTACCAGTTAAACCTTTGTTGATAACTGGACCCTTAGCACTTGTATAGTAGCTTACTAATTGATCCCATGTTAAGCAGTTCATATAAGCATCCCACTTATCATTTACAGCTTTTTCTTCAGCTGTCATAGTAGGATATTTAACTACGCCATTTTCAGTGTATGGTTCAACATAGTATGTACCAACGAGTTCATAGAATAAATCTTTTAGAGTCTTTCCTTCAGGAAGAGCTGCACCTTGAGTCCAAGTGTCTGGAATACCAGCTTCAGTTGCATACCAAGGTTGATCAGCATTATCCATATAAGGATAATAAGACCATTCAGCATCTAACATTTCTTTTTCATAGTCATTTAAAGTTCTATCTGCTAAATTAGTGTAAGCTGGTTGTTTAACACCACCTTCAACAGCACGACTTGACATATTTTTAAGTAAGTCAGCTCTTACTGTTCTGAAATCCATGAAGTCATCAATGAATACGTTCTTGATTTCTTGTCCACTTACAGGGTCAATTGGGCATTTAATGTCAGCCTTAACGTTATAAGTAACAGAAAGTCTAGCATCATGAGAAGAATTTCTTAATGAGAGAACATAGTCACCAGCTTCAAGTTCCCAACCTTCGAAATTGTTTTTGTTAGCATCATTCCAGTCATAAGATGCTAGATCATGAGCGAGGATTTGAATTTCAACGATTTGAGATTCGCCTGGAGCTAAGAGTTTTGTCTTAGTGAAGCCAACTAATGCTGCAGAAGCTTTTTCAATTCCACCTTTAGTGTAAGGAGGGCAGTTGTAGAGTTGTACTACATCTTTACCAGCTACGCTACCAGTATTAGTTACTTGAACTTTGATTGTGATATATTGTTGATCAGATTTGATTTCTAAATCTTTTGAACGACCAGCTAGTTGCCATTCAAATGTAGTGTAAGATAAACCACCACCAAATGGCATAGCTACAGTTTCAGCATAGAATTCTTCAGCTTCATCTTCTTTACCAGCTGCAACTAAATCATCGTATACAGTTTCATAATATCTATGACCCATGTAGATGCCTTCTCTATATTCAACGAGAGCGAACATAGATTGAGTTCCATCAGGATTACGGAAGAATGCATCAGCTCTGCCTTCGCCTTCAGCGTTTTGAGATTGTCTTGAAACGTTTGTGAAAGCTGGATCTTTGTTAACGTTTACCCACCAAGTGTCAGTAGATTTACCAGATGGATTTACTTTACCATCGATAATCTTAACAGCTGATAAGCAACCAACTTGTCCTACACCACCTACCCAGAGGATAGCGTCAGCGCCGAGTTCTTTCATTTCGCCTAAACTCATTGCATTTGAACTGTTTAAAACAACGATAACCTTATCAAAATATTGTTTAGCATGAGCGATTAAAGCTTTTTCATTGTCTTGAAGATCGAGTTCAGTTTCGTCTTCGTCACTATGGCCAGGAGCAGCATGAGTTAATAAGTCATCGTTTTCAGTTCCAAATCTATGGAGAATAACGATAGCTGCATCACTATAAGCACTATAAGTTGATACTACAGATGTTGAGAATGGTGCTAAATCTCCTTCTAAATATCTTTGAGAGACTTGTCCGCCAGCTGAAATAATTCTTTCATAAATGCTATGAACAGTAGGGTTCATAATAAATCCTTCTTCAGCGAAAGCGTTATCCCAATTGTATTGAGTGCCTTGATCATTTTGCTTAGCATTACCAGATCCACCACCAGAAACAACTATATCTTGAGATGCAATACCAAATACAGTGATCTTTCTATCAGCAGTGTCTAATGGAAGTACACCATCATTGTATAGAAGTACTTGGCCTTCATCTGCAATTTGTCTGTTGATTAAATCTGCGATTGTGTCTGCTTCAGTCTTTGTTGCAGTTGCAGGATAGAACTTACCAGCATTAGTCTTATAAAGACTAGTTTGAACACCAGGAACTGTGTAAGTAGGTTCATCAATAAGTTCTAATTCTGGAGTAGGGATTACGAATGCATCCTTACCAGGGTCACCTTTGTCACCCTTTTCGCCTTTTTCACCTTGAGGACCTTGAGCGCCTGTTGCGCCTGGATCGCCTTTTTCACCTTTTTCACCAGCTGTGCCGCCACCGCAGCCTACTAATGTAGCGATTCCTAATACAAGAGCAAGAGTAAATAAAAGGCTAAGAAAAACTTTTAATGTGTTTCTTTTTTTCATTTTTTTCTCCTTTTTGTATTTGTAGAATGTTTCTACCTTCAAGATATTCTATCAATTCTAAATACTTTAAAAAATAGAGCACATCACGAACTGCATTTATACAGCATAAAAAGAGTATCATCTTCAATTCGTGTTGTGAAATTAACATTTCATGATATTTAATTTTTGAATAATTTATGGAGAAAAATAAAAAAGAGAGCATTCAAATGTGAATGCATCTCTTATCTTTTTAGAAACGTTTTATTCGTTTAAAGGGAAGATTATATCGAGAATAAATCTATCATCTAAAGTCTTGAAACTAACACTGCCTTTATATTTATTTACAATAGACTGAATACTCTTAACACCATATCCGTGAATGTTTTTATCCTTCTTGATTGTTTGTGGAACACCATCAAACATTTTTATTACACCAGAAAAATAATTCTCTTCGTGAATATTTATAAAATAGTTCTTCTTTGTGATTCTGATATCTATTACTCTTTTCTCCGCATTGTCCACTTTATCTACAGCTTCAATTGCATTATCAAGAATGTTCCCAAATAGAGAATATATATCAGTTTCTTTAAATGGAGATAAGCAATCATTATCTGCCATACATGTATAATATATGTTTTTCTTTTTACAAATAAAGCTTGTCCTTGTGAGAACAACATCAAGAGCTGGATTATTGGTTCTTACTATCGCATCATAAGTCTCTACAGCTTCACTTATTTCTTGCGATAAAAGTTCTTTTTGATCTGCCTCAAAGTTTTCAATTTGATGTTTCAAATCGTGGAATTTAATGTTCATTAAATCGATAACCGATTTTTCATATGAATATTGTTCTTTGGATTTCTTAAGAATTTCTTTAATATTGTCTCTTTCTATCTCATTGTTTTTGGCTTTTAAAGTCGCCATTTCATAAAGAATAATAACTAATACAAGCAAGATTACAAAGATATTATAACAAACCCGAAGCATTTCACTGCCTTCTCTTAAGAACCTTGAGAAAACAAGATTCAATATAATAGTGGCGATTATTGCAAAAATAGAAATTACAATCGTTGACCTTCTATTAACTAATTAAATAGCACAAATCAAACTTCTTGAGAGAAAAATAAACAATGATGAATGCCAAAACTATTATTCCGAAATAAAGAAGATAATAAAAGACTGGCGATGTTCCTTCAGGAAATTTGCCAGATGAATATGAATAAATCTTTTGGCAAATGAATTGTATACAGTAACCAAATGTTCCTGCAAATAAAGAGCTAAAGAAATCGCATTTATAGCATATTGGTATGGTCCCAACTACGAAGAATATTAGCAGTGTAAAACCTAACATTGCAAAATACAATCTAATATCTCTATCAAAGATAGTCAATAACTGATTGAAATATAAATATCTAAAAACGCATACAAGGCCATAACAAGCAATGCATCTCAATAAAAAATATGATCTTTTTTCTTGTTCCTTGCAAATAAAATATGCAAAGAAAACTATTAGAAAGTTGTTTATAAAATCTTGAGCTAAACTATTCATAATCAGTTACCACTTAATTCATAATTTTGGAGAGCATCTAAGAATTCTTTCTTTCTTGTTCTTCCAACCCATAATTTGTCTTTACCGACAACTATGTAATCATTTTCAATTTTAGAAACACTTCTCAAATTGACTAGATAACTTCTACTACATTTACAGAAAAGATCACTTGGAAGAATCTTTTCAACTGATTTCATTGTTCCGTATGCTTCATAGTTTCCTTCAGATGTATGATAAATGATTTTGTGTACATCAATTTCAACATAATTGAGTGAATGAACATCAATTCTTAATAAACCAGTATTTACTGGAATTGTAATGTGTTTTTTTGAACTTTTTTCTCTTTCGGCAATAATCTTATCAAGCTTTATTTTTAAAGAACCATAAACAATTGGTTTTAGAATATAATCAAAAGCATTAAATTCATATCCTCTTATTGCATATTTTGCAAGCAAGGTAATGAAAATGAGGGTTACATCCTTATCTATCTCTCTCAACTTTTTAGATGCCTCGAATCCATTCATCTTAGGCATATCAACATCCATAAACACAATGTCAAAAATAGGTTTATATTCTAGCACAAATTCTGCACCATTTTTAAACCTCGTGGTATGATATTCAAACTTTTTTTCTTTTGAATATTTTTCTAAGTACTCTTCAAGTTGCTCAACAAAAGTATCTTCATCTTCAACTATAGCAATATTATACATAAGAACCCCTTATAACATTTATTTAGGTTTTAAGTAAAAGTTTTAAGCAAAAGTTTTAAGTAAAAATATTACCATCTATAAATTATTTTATCATTTTAAATAATTTAAAACACAATATGTATCATGAAACGAGTGTTTTACAACACGAATGAATAATTTACGCATTTCGTGATGCAAAAATGACATTTCGTGATGTGAAATGACAAAATTTGAATAAGATTTTGAAAATTAATAATTTAGAATAATGAACTATTGATATTTTTAGAAAGGAAAGGTATAAAGTATTCTTCCAAGTCTTATGAAAGTTGTACCACATTTAAGAGCAATTTTATAGTCATCACTCATACCCATAGAAAGTTCAGAAAGATGATATTTTTCTTTCAAATAATTAGCTCTCTCAAAAACGGTTGTTGTCTCTTCTACTGTGTATGTGGCATCACTCATTGCCATAAAACCTATGACGTTTATATTTTTGAACTCTTTTATTTTTTCCATAAAAGAATCTAATTCTTCTTCTCTAACACCGTTCTTTGTGGTGGAAGTTGTTAAGTGAAGTTCTACAAAACACTTAAGTGGAGCTTTTCTTTTTTCATTGATGATTTTTGCAAGCTCTATTGAATCAAGAGAATGCAGATAATCGATTTCATTAATTACTTTTGATGCTTTATTCTTTTGTAGGTGCCCAATAAAATGCCAAGTTATATTTAAATCCTTTAATTCATTTTTCTTTTTTAAGAATGAATCTACTCTATTTTCACCAAAGTTGTTTATTCCATAGTTAAAAAGAGAACGCATCTTCTCACAATCAATATATTTGGTTGCAGCAACAAGCACCACACCCTTTGTTTCTTCTCTAATTTTTTCAATATTATTCATTTAATATTTCGTCAATTTTTTTAAATATTTCATTCTCATCAGTATATCCGTAGATTTTGAAGAATGAATCACCAGTCAGCATTGCCGATAACTGAGTTTTAGATTTATTGTAGAAGATATATGATTTGATGTTTAATTTTTCCGCAAAGGCAAGCTCATAGCCAACACCAAGGGATGGACATGTGCATTCAGCAATTAAGATATCTGATTGTTTCATAAATTCGATATCTCTCTCATAAATCTCTTTATCTTTATCTCTACCATTTTTAAGGATGCTTAAGGATATATCTCCAACATGTTCAGTGAGGACAATATGACCTTTTTCTTTTAAATAATTGATTATTTTTTTATAGAGATTGGCATCTACTCTTCCACCTCTAATCGATCCTGCAAAATAAATATTCATGATTACTCTTTAAAAATTTCTATCTCTTCATTAGTTAGAAGTCTTGCCTCTCCTTCCTTTAAGTTTTCATCAAGTTTGATATCTCCGAAAGATATTCTTTTTAAGGATGTAATAGTATTAGAAAAATATGCAAACATCCTTCTAATTTCGTGATATTTTCCTTCAGTTATTGTGATAATGCCTGTGGTTTTTGTGAAAAATTCAACTTTACATGGTTTTGTGGCTAGACCATCTTTTAAGGTAATTCCATTTTCTAGTTTTTCGATTGAAGATGTTTTAAAAGGTTCTTTGAGTTCAAAATAATACGATTTTTCTACATGGTTTTTTGGTGATAACCTTTTATGAGCTGAAGCACCATCATTTGTGATAATTAAGAGTCCAGTTGTATCCTTATCGAGTCTGCCACATGGGAATAAATCTTTTCTTATGAACTCTTTAGGCAGGATATCAATAACTGTTTTATTTTCTTTATCATCGGTTGATGATACAACACCTAGAGGTTTATTTAGCATGATGTAGATATACTTTTCTAAAGAAACTTGGTTTCCTTTATACATAACGATATCATCTTCACTTACTTTGATATCTTGATCAGAAATAATATCACCATTTACTGTGACATCTTTAGCTTTAACAGCTTTTTTAAAATCCTTTCTAGATAGTATACAGTTATTTGAAAATATCTTATCTAATCTTTCCATAAACACCATGAAATAAGTCCCTTAAAAAGGGACTTTTATTGTATTATTTTAAAGCTTCGATATCCTTTTTAAGCATATCAATGAATTCATCAAGAGAAACAGTAACTTGGTTCTGTTCACCATATTTTCTGTATGTAACAGTACCATTTTCCTTTTCTTTATCGCCAAGAACGATTGAATATGGAATCTTTTGAACTTGGGCTTGACGAATCTTATAGCCAAGCTTTTCTTCTGATGCATCAAGATCAGTTCTAATCTTATTTAAATTGAGCTTAGCTTCAACTTCTTTTGCATAATCTAGATGGTTATCTAGTGAAACTGGAATGATTTCAACTTGGTAAGGTGAGAGCCATAGAGGGAATGCACCAGCGTAGTTTTCAGTAATAATACCGATAAATCTTTCAAGCGATCCGAAACAAGCTCTATGAATCATAACTGGAGTTTTCTTTGTGCCATCTTGAGCGATGTAAACGCAGTTAAATCTTCCTGGAAGTTGCATGTCGAGTTGAACAGTACCACATTGCCAGATTCTATTCATGGAATCTCTTAACTTAAAATCGAGTTTTGGTCCATAGAAAGCACCATCACCAGGGTTAATCTTGAATTCATGACCAGTTGCGAGGCATGCTTTTTCAAGAGCTTTTTCAGCTTCATCCCAAACCTCAATAGTACCGATGAAATCATCAGGTCTAGTAGATAGTTCTATTGAGTAATTTAGGCCAAATACTGAATAGATGTAGTCATAAATACCGATAATTCTTGATACTTCATCACCGACTTGTTCCTCTGTGAGGAGTGTATGGGCATCATCTTGAGTGAAGCCTCTTACTCTAAATAATCCATTTAAAGCACCACTTGCTTCGTATCTATGAACATTACCAAGTTCAGCATATCTGAGTGGGAGCTCTTTGTATGAATGAAGTGAGTTGTTGTAGATTTGGATTGCACCTGGGCAGTTCATTGGTTTAATAGCGTATGTTCCATCTTCAACTTCAACGACGAACATATCATCTTTATAATGATCCCAGTGACCTGATGTTTCCCAAAGTTGTCTATTGAGCATAATTGGAGTATTGACAACGAGGTAACCATTCTTTCTATGATAATCTAGCCAGAAGTCTTCGAGTGTTCTTCTTAGAGTATAGCCTTTAGGTAACCAGAATGGTAGACCAGGTCCATATTCACTGAACATAAATAAACCGAGATCTTTACCGATCTTCTTATGGTCTCTTTTCTTTCTTTCTTCAAGAATATTTAAATGGTTTTGAAGTTCTTCATCTGAGAAGAATGAAACACCATAAATACGCTCTAGTTGAGGGCGTTTTGAATCGCCTCTCCAGTATGCGCCAGCGATTGATAATAACTTAAAATGCTTGATGTATGAAGTTTTTGGAACGTGTGGACCTCTACATAGATCCATATAGTCGCCTTGAGAATAGATTGAAATAGTCTCATTCTCAGGTAGTTCATTAATGAGTTCAGTCTTATATGGATCATTTTTAAATAGAGCTAATGCTTCTTCTTTAGAAACTTCTTTTCTTGAGATGATTTCAGCTTTCTTTGAAAGCTCAAGCATCTTCTTTTCAATTATTGGGAAAGCTTCTTCTGATAGTTTTTTTCCAGCAATTTCAAAATCGTAATAGAATCCTTCTTCAATCGCAGGACCTACACCGAATGATACATCTTGATATAATTCTTTGATAGCTTCTGCCATAAGATGGGCAGTTGAGTGATTTAATATTTCAAAAGCTTCTTTATCTTTTGAAGTGATAAATCTTACTTCGCTATCTTTATCAACTAGAGTTGACATATCTACTAGCTTATTATCTAAAGACATAGCGATAGATGCTTTAGCTAGAGATGGGGAGATTTTCGAGGCAATCTCATATCCTTTTAATGGAGAATCAAACTCCATGTAGTTATCTAATAATTTTATTTTCATATTAAAACCTTTCTTTCTTAAAAATCTTTGTACTGACTTTGATATTTTCCTGTAATAGAAAATTCTTCAGTAATTTCCTTTATTCTTTCAAGGATGCGTTGGGCTTTTATTCTTTCACCACCGCTTCCATCTTTTCTTAAGTGCACATTCACAAGTTCAGATACATTGATATTAGAAGTGAAGATAACTGGTTTTTTCTTAACCATTCTATAGTTTAAAACAACGCCTAAAGCTTCATCTCTAATATATGGGTTGATGGCTTCGCCACCAAAATCATCTAGAACAAGCAAATCACAGTTCTTAAGTTCATCAACAATTTCTGTGAAGTTTTCTTCACTTTCTTCACTGAAAGTATTCTTTAATACTTGTGAAAGTTCTGGGTAATAGACAACGATTACTGAATAACCTTTGTCAGCAATCTCATTGGCTATCGCTGATGCGAGGTAGGTCTTTCCAGACCTAAATGTACCACCAAGATACATTCCTTTAAGATCGTTTCCCGTCTTGAAGTTATTTACAAACGTTCGTGCATAATTATATGCCTTTCTTCTTTCATCAGTTAAAAGCTGGAAATCTTCAAGTGATGCGTTTAAAAGTTCCGTTGGCATATTGAATAATTTGATTTTATTACTTTTAGGTTCGGGTTTAATTCTTACATAAGAAGATACGATTTTATTATCGACAAGAGATAGAGTTAAGACAAAGTCTTTAACTGTCCTTGATTCGAGTAGACCTTCTTGGTTTCTATAGGTATCTTTTGCGTAATCCATGAGTTTTAGTAAACCTTCTTCGATTTGAAGACGTGTTAAATCGTTATCCAAAACGAATTTTCTGATTTCTGGATTTAATAATAAATCATCGATTACTTCATCAGTAGAAACTTCAGTATCAACTATGTGTTTCATAAATAAATCTTTGGAATCTATCATTTGTTGATCTCCTCCTTTGCTTTTTTCCAGAAGTTTTCGAACCATTCTTCATTAGAGATTTCAGATGATTCTTTAGCCTTCTTGTTGCGGGTAGTTGAATATAATGAATTAATATATAGATATGCATCCTCAACGGTAGTGATACCGTTATTTTGCCAGTCATCTTTTATTTTTGAATAAAAGACAAATGGATGCATCTTATTTTCGTTTGTTGATAATGAGTAACAGATTAGTAAGGTGATTATTGGATCACTTAGATTTAGTTCCGTTCTCATTCTTTCAAGTGTTTTATTATCGGCAGAAGATACTCTTCTTGTGCCATTTTTAATGATTGTTTCTGGAGAAGTCTTCTCAAAATATTCTATGTAGTCTTCATCTTTTTTAACTTTAGACTCCATCCTTTTTTCTTTTAAAAGCTTCTTTGCATATTTGTCATATGCAACTTTTAAAATTTTATCTTTATCATATGATGATTCATCAGTTGCATCATAATATATTGAAACCATTTCATCTAATGAATATGAATAAAGAGTTGCTAAAGAGGTGAAGAAATCTTTATCCTCTTCTTTAACTTCTAGGCAAGATGAAACGATTGATTTAAATCTTTCAAAATCAAATAAAACTTTATTTTCTTTAGTTGCTGGACTAAGTTTTAATGATAAATCACCAAGGTTATTGTCTAGTGGTGATATAACTTTTATTTCTTTTCCAGTGAATATATTTGATAAGTGGTTAAAATGTTTTTTAGATGTATAGACAGATAGATAACTTGAAAGAGGGCTATCAAAGAATGCCTTACCACTATATGGTGGATAGAGGATGAGTTCATTATTATTTAAAGATATGAGTTTAACATTTGATAGTTTATCTATTGATTCAGCTATTGATTCGTTTTTGATATCATCATCAGCCGTCATATCTTTAAATAATAAGCTTTTTAATTCAACATGATTTTCGTTTAATGAAATCATGTATAGTGTTGAATAAATATTTAATGAATTATGGTTGATTAATGGTTTATAGAGCATCGACAAAACTTGGTAGTCATTACTATCAAGGATAAACATATTATTTCTTTTGACGATTAAACTCTCTTTGTTTTCCATTATATTGTGTTTGTGGTTCCTTTAAATATTAATAAATTATCTAGTTTTTTGTATAGATTATAGATTATTCTCTTTGGGTTTTTGAACATAGAAGAAACGAAATAGTGAACAGATAAATCAACTGATGATTCCACAGATGATTCGCTTAAAACTTTGATGAATACTTCATATTCCTGAGTGCTTATATACATCTTTCCTTCGCTTTCATCAGCTTGTCTTAAACTCTTATTCTCCTCAAAACAAATCTTTTCAAAAGCTTCTTTTATTTCTTTTAGACTGTTTCTATAGAATCTAGTTTTTAAGCGATAGTTTCTATTATTTAAGGATGTGGAAACTTCTTTTCTAAGTACTCCCATTTTTATTCCTCCATGTTTTTTAGAAGGCCTTTTATTTTTACAAATAAATCCTTTTGTGTACCATCATTATATACTATATAATCGGCTTTTTGTCTTTTTTCTTCTTTAGAAAGTTGTGATTTTATTCTTTTTTGATATTCTTCAAAGGAAAATCCTTTATTTTTTAATATTTGTGATAATACTTCTTCGCTTTCATATACATCGATCACCTTATCAAAGGTCTTTTCTAATTTTCCTTCAAAGAGAAGTGGCGCTTCAACGAAGATTAATTTACTATTATCTTTTTCTATCTTCTTATAGAGTGCCTCCATCACATATTTATGTGTAGCATCCATTAGGAGTTTATTTTTAGATTCATCACTAAAAACTAAATCTCTTAATTCTTCTTTAGATGTTACGCCAAGGGCTTTTTTAATAGACCTAAGCATCTCTTTAGAATTCATAAATAGATCATTATAGATTTCATCTAAAGAATACGTTGAATAATTTAATTCTTTTAAAATTTTTAAAACAGTTGATTTACCACTTGAGAAAGTTCCTGTGATGGCAATTAGTTTTTGATTCTTATTTAATCTTTGGCATGTTGGGCAATAATATGTGCCTCTACCACCACATCTATTCTTTATGATATAACCATTACATGTATAGCATCTTTCACCCTCTCTTAGGTGAACTAAGAGTTCAGTTTGAAAATGACCGATTTCATGGTTCAGTGATTCAAAAGATTTGATAGTTGAACCACCGAGTTTGATGGCTTTATTTAAGGTTTTTATCGACGAATCGATAATGCTTTCAGTCTCTTCTAGTGTTATAGTATTCGCTTTTTGATAAGGGTTTATCTTTGATAAGAATAACACTTCATCGACATAGATATTGCCAAGTCCTGCGATGATAGATTGATCTAAGAGAGCTGATTTAATTGGCTCACTTCTTTTATTTAATAGATTATATAAGGTGTCTTTATCGATATCGAATGGTTCCATCCCAACTTCTACTAATGGGTAGATGTTGTAGATATCTTCATCTTTATTAAATAGATTAAAAGTACCAAATTTTCTAACATCGTTATATATGAGGTTAAAATCATCAAAGATGAATTTAACGAGATCGTGTTTATTTATTCTTTCTTGGCTTGTGATAAAATATTTTCCTTCCATTCTGAGATGTGAAACCATGAAGTAACTTTTAAGCACAAAAATTAGATACTTACCTTTTCTCTTAATATCTAAAATTTTTTCATCTTTAATTTGTCTTAAAGAGCTGTGCTTTTCATAATAGACTTCTACACTTTTTATTATCTTATTCTTTAGTGATGGTAGAAGTTTATTCTTCACAGTCTCAACTTCTGGAAGTTCTGGCATAGTTATTTCGCCTCATATAATGTTTTACCAAAGCCTGAACCAACGGATAGAGGAACCTTAAGTGTAACGGTATTTATCATAACGTCTTCGGTTAATTCTTTGGTTTTTTCTAGTTCTTGGATTGGAACATTTAATACTATTTCATCGTGTATTGTGAGTATTAATTTGGCGTGAAGCCTATTTTTTGTGATGGCATCACTTAGTTTTACCATCGCATATTTTAGAATATCAGCTGCACTCCCTTGGATTGGAGCATTCATCGCAGTACGTTTTGAGAATTCTCTTAGATGGAAGTTTGCAGAATTGATATCTCTAATGTATCTTCTTCTATTGAAGATAGTTGAAACATAACCATCTTCTTTAGCTTTTTCAATTAGAGAATTTGTGAAAGGTTCTATTCTTGGGAATGATTCGTGATATGATTTTATGAATTCAGAGGCTTTTTGAATGCTGATTTTTGCATCTTGTGATAAACCCCATGTGCTCATTCCATAGATTATTCCAAAATTGATAGCTTTGGCACTTGAACGTTCTTCTTTGGTGACGATATCTTTTCTTAAGATTGCCTTAGCGGTAGCTTCATGGATATCTTCTTTATTTTTGAATGCATTGATTAAGTTTTCTTCATCTGCCATATGGGCAAGAACTCTAAGTTCTATTTGTGAATAATCTGAACTTAGTAGATAACAATTATCTTCTGAGATGAAGATCTTTCTAAATTCACTAGATTCTTTATTCCTAATTGGTAGATTTTGAAGATTTGGTTCAGTTGATGAGAGCCTTCCTGTATCGGTTAGAGCTTGTTTATAGATGGTATGGATATGGCCATCTTTTGATTCTTTTAGAGCTTCTCTTACACCATTCACATAGGTACCTTCTAGTTTTGATAAAGTCCTATATCTTAAGATGAAACCAACAATTGGATGATACTCAATAATTTCTTCTAATACTGTTTGATCAGTTGAATAACCAGTTTTTGTCTTCTTACTACATGGAAGCATGAGTTCCTCGAAGAGGACTGTACCTAGTTGTTTAGGAGAGAGGATATTGAATTTATGTCCGGCAAAATCATAGATGATTTTTTCTATATCTGAGATTTCCTTTAAAATTTCAGTTTCATAGTTATCAAGAGCTTCTTCATCGACTCTAAGGCCTTCAATTTCCATATCACCAAGTACTCTTGAGAATGGAAGTTCGATGGTATTTAAAAGGAATTCTTGATTATTATCTTTGATTTCTTTTTGTTCCCTCTCATAAATCATACTTAAGGTGAATGCTTTTTTTGCGATATGAGCGCTATAGATTTCAAGGAAAGGTAGAGTTTCTCTATCTTTCTTTCCATAGATGGCTTCATCGCTTTCTAAATCTGAATAGCCAAAATAATTAGAGATGATTGAAAGGTCATCTTTCGTTAAATCTGGGTTGATTAGATAGGATGAAAGTAGAGAATCAAAGATAACGCCATTTAAAATAATGTCATCTTTTCTTAAAGAGTAATAGATTTTCTTGTAGTCATATACGCTCTTCTTGATGTTTTCATCTGATAAAAAGAGTGTGAAATCAAATGAAGAGATAGCTACATCATATGGAATAAAGAAATTTCCATTTGAATTAGAAAGTCCAAAACCTATTTTTGGTGATGTATGATAATTCTCGTGAATGGTTTCTAATATTAGATAGTTGATTTCATCTTCTTTGATAATATCTGAGAGTGAAAACGCATCATCTTTTATTTCATAGGTGAATTCCGCTTTGATTGTTGATTTTGGCATCTTTCTTAAGAAAGAGTTGAATTCAAGTTCAGTATATAATTCTTTTAGACTATCATAATCTGCCTCTTGAATTTTGAAATCATCTTCTTCTAAGTTGAATTCAAATGATGGATCAAGCGTTGCCATAGATTTAGTGAAGAAAGCAGTATTTTTATCACTAATTAATCTTTCTTTTACTTTTCCAGTTATTTCATCGATGTGCTCATATATACCATCGAGTGTTTTATATTTAGATAGGAGTTTTGAGGCAGTCACAGGACCAATGCCTTCAACTCCAATGAGATTATCACTTTTATCTCCGATTAAACCTTTATAATCTGGGATTTGAAGAGGGGTGATACCTTTTTCTTCAAATAAGGTATTCTCTGAATATTTAATGGTTTCTTTTTGTTTAGAATAGAGTTGAAATGAATTTGGGGCAATGAGCTGGAAGAGGTCATTGTCGTTTGATAAAACATCGATTTCATCGAAGGTGTTTTTATATTTTTTATTGATTGCGCTGATGATGTCATCAGCTTCATAATCATCAGATAAGAAATAATGAACATTAATACATTCTAAGAATTTATGAATATATGGGATTTGTTCGATGAGTTCTTTTGGAGTTTCTGCCCTACCAGCTTTGTAATCTTTATACATTTTATGTCTTCTAGTTTTAGAGCCCTTATCAAAAGCGACAGCTATATGGGTATAGCCATCTTCTATCACCTTTTGATAGATGTTTATAAAACCATAGATCATGTTTGTAGGGAAACCTTTTTTATTGCGCATGATGTTGCCCATTGCGGCTGTCGCAAAATAGGCTCTAAACATCACGTTGTTTCCATCGATTAAAAGAAATTTTTTCATATAATACTCTTATCTGTTTAATTTGTATATTTCATATAAACCGCTAAAGATTAAATCTTTATCGTATGATATATTCTCGTTTTTAAGATTATTGATGATGGTATTTGAAAAACCACCAACCATGAATGTTTTCGCATCAATCATATCGTACTCTTCTTTGATTTTTGTGATATATCCATCAACCAAGAAAGAAAACCCATTCCATAGTCCACTCTTAAGTGAAGATTCGGTATCCATTCCAAGTAGTTCAAAGTCGCCACTTAGGTTGGTATCTTCAATTAAAGATGCACTATTAATTAGACCATTTAGAGATGTGAAAACACCAGGTGCGATTGCACAGCCAATAAACTTAAGATTTTTAACTACTACAAATACTGTCGCAGTACCGAGGCTAACACCAATGAATGATTTATGCTTTTTAGATGCGCCTTCCATGATAGCGATTAAATCGCCACCAAGTTCGTTTTTATCTTTTTCTGGATATTCACAATGGAATTTTAAATCATGTGTAAGAATCAAAGAATCAATATTATATTTTTTATCTAAATATTCTTTGAATATGTTTTCTTTATTTCTTACTACAGAACTGATGATAGCACCATTAATAGATTCTTCTATTGTATTTGAAAATGCGCTTTCTAATGATTCAGAATCATTATAAGATGACGATAAAAACTGGTAGAAATGTTTTCTATCATCTGATGATATTTTTGTATATGTATTTCCAATATCAATTAAGAGAATCATTTTGCTCCTCCAGTTTATTTAAAACTACCTTCTATGAAATAGATAGGATTACCCATTTCTTTAAATTTTGATTCAAATTCAGTCATTATAGTGTCACTAGCATATTCCACTTCTCCGAATCTCTTATCATCTTTTAGAAGTGGGAGAATGATTTCCAGTGAATAATTGTATAAATCTAAATTGTCGGTTTTAAAACGAAGAATACCATCTTCTTTTAAAATTGTTTTATATTTTTCTAAGAACCTAGGTGATGTGAGCCTTCTTTTTTCATGCCTTAATTTTGGCCAAGGATCTGGGAAATTGATATAGATTCTATCTACTTCCCCTTCTTTAAAATAATCAAGAATATGTTCGCAGTCTTTATTTAAAAGAAGACAGTTAGTTATTTCTTTTTCCTTAACCTTAGTTATAGCACGGCAGATTACACTGCTCATCATCTCAAGGCCAATGAAAAGATCGTTTTTATTTTCCTCTGACATGGTTGATAGGAATTTTCCCTTTCCACAGCCGACTTCAACTGAGAGACTTGAGTCTTGAGGCTTATTAAAAGATTCTCTCCATCTACCCTTATATTCTTCAGGGTTCTCTATTGCGATATCTCTATTATTTTCGATTATCTCGAAAGCGTTCTTAACGTGTCTTAATCGCATATATTCTTAACTGCTTCCTGAATAATATATATACTCTTGATGAGGTTTTCGATAGATGCGCTTTCATCTGGCATATGCATTGATTCAGTTTCTCCTGGGAAGATTACACCGAAAGCTACGGCATTTTCAAAATCACGGGCATATGTGCCACCACCAATTGACATTGGTTCAGTTAAATCACCAGTCATATCGCGGTAAGCTTTAAGGAGAGCTTGAACGAGATGCGAATACTTTGGAACATAATGGCATTTTGAATTTGATAATACAGTGAGTTTAGCATTGTATTTTTCTATATGCTTCTCAAGCACTTTCATCTTCTCATCGAAATCAAATCCTTTAGGATAACGAATATTTGTGACTACCTTGAATTCGTTATTTTTATATTTGAATACTGCGAGGTTATTAGATACCTTCCCCATTTCGGCGTCTATATATCCAATTCCTAGATTATCACCATAGAAATCACCGAATTCTGATGAGAGGAAAGATAAAAATTCATTATCGATATATTTGTATAGGAATCTTCCAAGATGAAGAGCGGCATTGATGCCGGTTTCTGGAATTGAACCGTGTGCAGCTTTACCATAAACTGTATAGGTGTTCTCTTCTACTTTTCCATCTAGATTATTATTCTTTAGATATTCACTAAATTCTTTTTCAAGATTTAAGCTTTTTATTTCAGCCTTCGCAACATCTGGCACAACATTAGAAACAGTTCCAGAATCAAATGAAACGAGATTAGAATCTTTTGTAGTTCCGCTAATTAGTTCACCTGAGATGCCTTTTTCTGCATAGATACATGGGAATCCAGCATCAGGGCTAAAGCCGTAATCACATTCTCCATATTTTTCGATATATCTTTCAAGGCATCTAGAACCCGATTCTTCATCACAACCAAAGAAAAATCTAATTTTCATATTTGGTTCAAAGCCATTATCTTTAAGCATCTTTAATGCATAGTAAGTTGCCATAAGAGGACCTTTATCGTCGCTTGAACCTCTAGCGTAGATTCTACCATCCTTAATAACTGGTTCAAAAGGAGGGTTAGTCCAGTTACCAGTTGTAGGGACTACATCTAGGTGGCAAAGGATGAGTAATACTTTGTCACCCTCACCGAATTCTAAGAATCCTGCGTAGTTATCAACATTTACAGCTTTAAAACCATCTTTTTCGCCAAGAGAAAGCATATAAAGAAGGGCATCTTTATTGCCTTTTCCAAATGGCGCATCTGAGTTTTCTTTGTATTCATCTAAAACGCTTGGAATACGAAGTAGGCCATCTAAATCTTTCATGAAATTATCATAGTATGGCCTAAAATTTTCCATAAAATTCTTTATCATAAACTATGCCTCATGTTTTACAAGTGCGTGGTTCTTTTTACCTTTCTTTATGAAAGAATAGATTGAATCTATCGCATCAGCTTTTTTAACAGTGAAGGTGAAATCAGTGATCTTATTAGAGTTTACAGATATACCACCACCTTGAACTAGTTTTCTTCCTTCGCTCTTTGATGGGGCAAGGCCAGTTAAAACTAAAAGGTCTACGATATTCATATCTTCATTTATTAAAGTAACTGCGTCTTCTTTGAATGCTTCTTCGATTTCTTTAGCTGAAAGACTAGATACATCACCAGTAAATACTGCGTTTGTGATCTTTAATGCCTCATTAAGGGCATTTTCACCATGAATCATTAATGTCATCTCTCTTGCGAGAGTCTTTTGTGCGAGTCTTAGATGAGGTTCACTGTTAAATGATTCTTCAATTTTTTCTATTTCTTCTTTTTCAAGGAATGTGAATTGTTTGAGTTCTTTTATTACATCTGAATCTGGAGTATTAATCCAAAATTGATAGAAAGCATATGGGCTTGTCTTAGTTGGATCTAACCAGACTGCACCACCTTCAGTTTTACCAAATTTTGTGCCATCACTCTTTGTGAAGAGTGGAGCTGTGATACCACCAGCCCAAGTATCAGCACCATTTATTTTTCTTATTAGTTCAAGACCTGATGTGATATTGCCCCATTGGTCTTGTCCACCAACTTGAAGTATACAGTTCTTTTCAGTAAATAGATGTTCAAAATCTAATGCTTGAAGGATTTGATAAGAGAATTCTGTATAAGATATTCCTGTATCAAGTCTTGATTTAACTGTCTCTTTATTGATCATATAGTTAACGTTAAACAACTTTCCATATTTTCTTAAGAAAGTGATTAAATCAAGGTTACTTATCCAATCGTAGTTATTTACCATTTCACAGTTAAAGAGATTCTTTACCTGTGTATATAGTTTACTTGCGTTAGAATCTATTTCTTCTTTTGTGAGCATCTTTCTTTCGGCAGTTGGTTTTGGATCACCGATAAAACCAGTTGCGCCACCAATTAATAAAATTGGATGATGCCCATATTTTTCAAGTCTCTTGGCAAGAATAAATACTAGTAAATGTCCAACATGGAGACTATCTCCTGTTGGATCTGTGCCAAGATAGAATGTAACCTTTTCGTTATTTAATTTGTTGTATACTTCTTCGTCTGTGACGTTATATATTAGTCCTCTATATTTTAAATCTTCTATTAAATTCATATATTTACCTCTTTAGTGTTGTACCTCTATAGATAATTCCGTGTTTTAGAAGCACTCTTCCTTTTTTATTTATTTTTTCATCTTCCATCATCGATGTTAAAATCTTCATGGCTTTAGCACCAATTTCCGATACTGGAATATCAACTGATGATAGTTGTGGGTTTGTGAGAAGCCCATATCTTGTGTTTTGGAATCCATAGAATGACACATCTTTTGGAACATCTTTTCCTGAATTCTTCATGATATTCATGCAGGCGATAGCGATTGAATCTCTTACACCAATTACACCATCTAAATCATTTGTCTTAAGGAAGGCAGTGATATCATCATAATTTGATGTAAGATTTCCTGATGTATAACATATTCTTGGAGTAAGATTCGCTTCATCCATCGCTTTAATATATCCATTTTCTTTTAGGATAGACACAGGATATCTTTTAAGAGTTGTAAGAAGAGCGATTTTCTTTCTTCCTTCTTTAATGAGTTCTTTAGTTACCTCATATCCAGCAGCTTCATAATCGATTTGGACTGAACAAATTGATTCATCGTTTTGAATACAAGTATTAACTAGAACTAGTGGGATGTTATATGTATCATTGATTTCCTTTAAGAATTTTTCTCGTTTTTCAGTGATTTCATCCACCATATAAAGTACGCCATCTACACGCATTGATAAAATATCCGCAACTAGATTTTCGGTTTTATCATCTTGTGGCGATGGCACGATAACGATTGAATATTTATATGCCTGAGCAACGGTTAATATTCCTTTTACCATCTCTGCAACTGAACCTCTCGCAAGATCTGAACAAATCACAGCGACTTGAGTTGATTTGTTTGTGGCAAGGGCTTTCGCAAGGGTGTTAGCTTTGTAGCCTAATTCTTTGGCTACTTTCATTACCTTTTTTCTTGTACCAGGTTTTACGAGTTCGCTTAATTTTGGGTTTAGTGCACGAGATACTGTGGCGTTAGAAACACCGGCTCTTTTTGCAACATCGTAGATTGTGGGTCTATGGTCAGACATATGAAACTCCTCCTCTCTTATGATTATTAAAATTATATAATAATCATATATCTTTTTCAAGATAAATGAAAATTTTATGAAATATTTTCATTGTTTTTCATTATTATTTCAAATAAAAAAGGACAAATAGTTTGCCCTTCTTGTCTTTTAACAAAATTAGTCTTTGTAGAGTTGCTTTACGTTTACAGATGCGAAGTGTTTTAAGTTATATCCTTCTACAAGCACAACATGTGATATATCATTACAATCTATCTTAGTTGAGAATAGATTATCTCTTCCAATAAACATCTTGATGATATGATGTGAGTGTTCAATTGTGCTTGTGAGTAGATTTAATTCATCAATTGTATCTTCGAATGAACCTTGACTACTCTCCTGCGATAATACAACTATACTTAATGATAGTTCATAAGCTAGAGCTGCAAGTTTAGATAGGAGTTCTTGGAAGTGAAGGATCTTTGTTGGGTCAACTGCTTCTTTCTTTTCGATATTATATGTATTCATTCTAAGCAAATCTAGATAATCAATATATACAATATCTATATCAGAAGCTTTCTTTCTTATGATGTTTTCAACATCATCATATGTTAGTTTAGCACTATCAACTACATCAACTCTAAATAGTTCTTGCCATCTAAGGCCAAAGTGAGATACAAACTTGTTGTAAATCATTGATTGGCAATATTCAAATGAGAAGAATAGTGCACCTTCTCCTTCTCTTAGTTTTTCACTACAGTCGTATGTAGCAATGGTTGATTTACCCATATCTGTCTTTCCTGTAAGCAAAGATAGATATCTCTTTTTAGTCTTAATAACTTCCATGAAAAGCCTCCTAAAAAAACATTTTATAATTCATTTTATCATAAATTATCAAATTACAAAACCAGAATAGATAAAATATAGTGCCATACCAAGTAGTCCAGAAATAATTAGTATTATGTATGGACTTATAGCCTTTTTCTTTATCTTTTTATAACCCCATCCTATAAATACTAGTAGAGTAAATATAATTAGGGCAATGAAATCAAAACTAAATGGTTCAACTGAATCGATAAGATTATTATAAAGGAATGAACAAGCGGTTGCGAGTATCAAACCAACGACTACTGCCTTAAAGCCATTGAGTATAGCTTTTACTATAGGTTTATCTATTAGTTTTGTGAGGATAGATGCGATTAAGAGAATGATGATAAATGAAGGAAGTACAACACCTATTGTTGAAACAGCTGAGCCTAAAACTCCACCTTGCATCTTGCCAACGAATGTGGCCATATTAACGGCAATTGGTCCTGGGGTTGATTCACTAATTGATACAACATTAAAGAATGTAGTTCTATCAAGCCAACCACGTGAGATGATTTCAGTTTCAAGTATTGAAATCATCGCATAACCACCACCGAATGTGAAGAGTCCTACTAAAAAGAAGACATAAAATAATTCAAGATAAATCATTTTGTTCCTCCTTCTCTTCAATAGTCTCTTCTTTTACATTATTTTTGTATGTTAAAAGATAATGTATTAAGAATAATGCTCCACCAATTAGGATGATATAGATAGATGAGAAATTGATATTAAAGATTTTAAATAAGAGAATAGCGACAAATGATAGTGCAATTATAATATATCCAAGCCAGTTCTTCTCATATGTTTTATATACTTTAAATCCAGCTCTAAAGAGTAGGTATGTAACACCTACTGCAAGGCCAGATATTAAATACTGTATTAGTTTTATTTCAATAAATGCATCATAAAAATAAGATATAATAAGTATTATTATAAATGATGGTAAGACAACACCGATAGTTGAAAATAAAGATCCAAAGAATCCTGCAACCTTATATCCAATGTAAGTTGCGGTGTTTACCGCAATTACTCCAGGAGTTGATTCTGCGATTGCGGTAATAGATAAAAGTTCATCGTCAGTGATGAATTTTCTTTTTTCAACAAAGGTCTTTTGGATTAAGGAAATCATTGATAATCCTCCACCAAATGTGAAAAGACCAATCTTGAAATAATCTATGAATAACTGTAGGATGAGTTTCAATCTATTATTCTTCATTTGTATATATTATATAATGAATCTTAATAAAAGGAAAGAAGTCCAATTGGACTTCTTTCCTATCTTTGTCCATGGTCGAATGGTTGACCTTCGGCCTTTGGAGCGTGAGAATTCTTAGATGTAAATGCGAGAATGATTAGTGTTATGGCATATGGAAGTATCATATAAACATATTTACTGATACCAAGGTTCGCAAGGGCATATATACCATCACCATTGATATCAATATATTGATATCCAGATGCGATACACTTACATGCGCCAAATACGAATGCTGCACCAGCGATTGTGAGTGGGTTCCAGTTACCAAATATCATAACTGCGAGAGCGAGGAAACCCATACCGGCAACATCACCTGTAGATGCTCCTCCTGCGGCAGTTAGTGCGAAAAGGAATCCACCAAGACCTGCGAGTGTTCCTGAAATAGTAACACCAATATATCTCATTTTATTTACGTTGATACCAACTGAGTCTGCAGCTTGTGGGTGTTCACCACAAGAACGAAGCCTTAGACCGAATTTAGTGAAATATAGTATTACTGATAGGATTACGTATAATCCTAAAGCATACCAGTTTGAAAGATATACTTTATTCATAAAGATTTGTTCAAAGAGATTTAATTCTTTTCCTTCTGCGATACCAAAATCACCTCTATAAAGCATAAAATCAAGTGATGCTGGAGTATTAATAGTATTTGATCCAGTAATAATGATAATTAAAAACATTACTAGTGCTGGAGCTAAAAGGTTTAATGCTGTACCACCGATTGTTTGATCGGCTTTTAAGTTAATTGCCGATACTGCAAGGAGGAGCGAGAAGATTCCGCCACCAATCATAGCCGCAAGTATACCAATAATTAGAAGGAGTTGTGCATGGTCCTGACCTAATCCTGCATCAGATATTATTTTGATAAATAATACACCGATGAAAGCACCGAATATCATAATACCTTCAAGTGCTAAGTTTATTACACCACTTCTTTCAGAAAACGTTCCTGCGAGGGCAACTATCATGAGTGGGATCATAAACACTAGGGTTTGTTGGATGAAAAATGCCATTATTCAGTACCTCCTTCCTCAGTAGTTTCTACTTCTTTTGAATCTGTTTCTTCTTTCTTATCAACGTTGTAATCTTCTTCTTTAAATCTCGTATCTACTGCGTTACTAATATCTTCTTTTTTCTTTCTAAATAGTTTTATTTTTCCAGAAAGAATCTGTTTGAATATTAAGGCAAATGCACTAAAGTAAACGATTAAGGCTGATACGATGCTAGAAATATATTCGTTATACATTGTCATATTTCTAATCTGTAAGCCTGATATATCAAGATATGCCATAAAGGATGCGGAGAATATTATACCTATTGGATTACATGACGCAAGAAGCGCAACAGGTATTCCATTAAAGCCTATTGCAGGAAGTGATTGATATGTTGACCAAGTAAATTCTGTATTACCACTTAGGTAGTAAAGTGCTGCACCGGCAGCCGCAAGACCACCAGCGATTGCCATTGAAAGAGTGATATAGAGTTTTGAATTAATACCAGCGTATTGTGCTGCATGTTTATTACTTCCACAAGATTTTAAACTATAACCAAATGTAGTTTTATTGATGATAATAAACATTAGTATTGCAATAAGTATTGCGACAATAATACCAGCATTTATCTGTGAACCTGGGAATAGTTTATCGAGTCCAAGTTTGATTGTTTCAACACCATTATGAGCTGTTTTATAAACGAATTTATAGTTTTTATCTCCACTTGGGTCTAAGAGGAAATTGAATGGACCAGTTGTCTTATCAAAAAGTGATGTAACAAGTATTGCTGCAATCCAGTTTGTCATAATACATGTGATTACTTCGTTGACATTTAGGAATGCTTTAAAGAGTCCTACTATTGATGCCCATAGTGCACCTGCGATAATTGCGCTTAAGAAGGCAATTATCCAAATAATAAATGGAGGTATTACATCTGATGGAATAGTAAGAGATACAATTAGTGCTGCAGCTGTACCCATTAGATACTGACCTGGTGCACCGATATTAAATAGTCCTGTCTTATAGGCAACACCAACTGATAGACCAGTTAGAATTAGTGGAGTTGCCCTAAATAGCATATTGCCAAGGCTTACACCATTCCAACCATATATTAGGGAACCAAATTCATTTCTACCAGTATTGAATCCGCCAAAGAAAATGAGTTGTAGTGCATCGATTAAATCAAATCCACTTATTGATCTTCCGCTCATCTCTGAGCCAACAAACATAATTAAGAATAAACATCCAACGAGGAGTCCAAGAAGGATGGCTGTGACAGATGATATAATTGTCTTAACTGAATCCTTGGCATAGAATTTCATAAGCCAAGTTTCATATCCATTAGCTTTAGCTTTTTTAGTTGTTAAGATAGCGTATACACTAAAACCACCAATTATAACTGCGAGGATAAGAAACAAAAATATGAATGTCATATTATTTAGATCCTCCTTCCATACGTTTTGCACCAGCCATATAAAGACCTAATTCTTGTACTGTAGTAGTCTTTGGATCAAATTCACCAACGATTTCACCTTCATACATTACAAGGATTCTATCGGATAGGCTCATTACTTCATCGAGTTCAAGAGATATTAGAAGCACTGCTTTACCTTCATCTCTTTCTTTTACAATTCTTTTATGAATGGTTTCAATTGCCCCAACATCAAGTCCTCTTGTTGGTTGAACTGCGATTAATAGATCGTGGTCTTTGTCCATTTCTCTTGCGATTATCGCTTTTTGTTGGTTACCACCAGACATACTTCTGACGATAGTAACTGATCCTTGTCCACTTCTGACATCGTATTCTTCTATTAGTTTGTCAGAATATTCTCTGACAGCCTTTGGTTTAATGAAACCGTGGTTTTGGAACATTGGTTCTTCATATCTTTGAAGAACCATATTATTTTCAAGTGTGAAGTCAAGAATTAATCCGTATTTATGTCTATCTTCAGGAATATGACTGAATCCATTTGTGTTTCTTTCTTTAATAGAAGCGTGAGTTATATTTTTCCCTTTAAGGAAAATGTTACCAGAAGTTATTTTTTCAAGACCAGTTATTCCGTATACTAAATCTGTCTGACCGTTTCCTTCAATTCCGGCAACGCAAACAATTTCACCTCTTCTAACATTAAATGAAACATTGTTTACAACGTTTCCTTTTTTAATCTTTGATTTAAGGGAGATGTTTTCAACTCTAAGGATTTCTTCTTTTGGTTCTGATGGTTTTTTAAATACGTTAAAATCAACCTTTCTTCCAACCATCATTTCAGATAATTCTTCAATTGTAGTATCACTTGTGTTTACTGTACCAATATATTTACCTTTTCTTAACACTGAACATCTATCAGAAACAGCTTTGATTTCATTTAGTTTATGAGTGATGAATAGAATTGATTTACCGCTTTTAGCCATGTTCTTCATTATTAAAAGAAGTTCTTCTATTTCTTGTGGAGTTAAAACGGCAGTAGGTTCATCAAATATTAATACTTCATTATCTCTATAAAGCATCTTTAAGATTTCAACTCTTTGTTGCATACCGACAGAAATATCTTGTACCTTAGCATCTAAATCAACTTGAAGATTGTATTCTTTTGATAACCTTTCTACTTTTTCTCTTGCCTCTTTCTTTTTTAAGAAACCAAGTTTATTTGTGGTTTCTGCACCAAGAATGATGTTGTCGAGAACTGTAAACACTTCAACAAGCTTGAAGTGTTGATGCACCATTCCTATTCCAAGCGCTGTCGCATCGTTTGGGTCGTTAATCTCAACTACTTCTCCATTTTTCTTGATGATACCAGCTTCTGGTTTATACATACCAAAAAGAACGCTCATGAGCGTTGATTTACCAGCACCATTTTCACCTAAAAGAGCGTGTATTTCACCTTTTTTAAGTTGGATAGTAATATTGTCATTTGCGATAATGCCTGGGAATACTTTTGTAATATTGAGCATTTCAATTATATAGTTATCCATATAATCCTCCATGAATTCAATTCAATCCCTTGTTATCTATATTATACAGTAAATAATGATAGTTAGTCAAAAAAATGTGGTTACAAAAAGTAACCACATTCTTATATTATTTGGCTTTTAATAAAACTATCTAACGAAATCTACTGTAACGTTTGAATAAGTCTTAGTTTCAGCACCTTCTGGATTGTTGTCGATAGTGATAGTGCCAGCTTTAACTTTAGCGAATAATGCTTTATATTGATCTACTGTGAAGTTCTTGAGTGACCAAGTTGCTTCTGGTAAGCATACTGCATCATCAGCAGCACCTAGAGAAGTACCTTTACCACCGATTTCTGAGAACTTGCCTGCATAGAATTTAGCAAGAGCCCACATAGTACCACTTTGAAGACCTTTAGTAGCTGATGTGATAACTGTATCAGATTCGCCTGATTGATCAACGTCTACACCTACAACTTTACCATTGTTAGCTTTAGCAGCTGCGAAAGCTGAGTTGCACATAGAACCACCACATGAGAATACTACTTCAGTACCAGTTGAATACCAACCTTCAAGCATAGTTTGAAGATCTGCACCTGCACTGAATGATTCACCATATTTCCAGCTGTACTTCATAGCGATTTGTTTAGAATCTTCTTTTGCAGCATCGTTAGCACCTTGGATGAAGCCATAACCGAATCTTTGGCAAGCAGGGTTAGTTCCGCCTCCTCCACCTGAGAAACCGAGTTTAGTGTATCCTTCTTTAACGCAAGCATAACCTGCGAGATATCCAGATTGTTCTTCCATGAATGCGATACCAGCAACGTTTGTTAATAATTCTGATTTTTCAACATCTTTGCCGTCTTCTTGTACTGTATATTTCCAATTTAGTGGATATCCATCGATGAAGATGAATGATACATCTTTATTTTCATGAGCAATTTTAGTTAAAGCAGTTTGTTGCATAAATCCAGCACATACTACAACTTTAGCACCATTATCAATTGCAGCTTTCATAGCGTCATATCTGTCGTCATCTGTAGCGTCAGAACCATTAGCTGGTTGATAATATTTGTAACTCTTCTTATTGTCTTTAGCGTATTTTTCAACACCTTCCCAAGTACCTTGGTTGAAAGACTTGTCCATGAGTTGTCCAATGTCTGTTACGAATGCGATTTCGAATGTAGATTGTCTTTGTCCGCAAGCTACAAGTACTACTGCACATATAACAGCAAGTAATAAAGCGATTAATCTTTTCATTTTTTTCTCCCTTTTTAATATTTATGTTTCGACTTTGTCGATTACCAATAATATGATAGTCTTGTTAAAGATAATTTTCAAGATAAATTATCTTCCATTCATGAAATTTTTCATGAATTATTTATTCTTGAACATCACTTATATATTTACTTAATGATTTAATGATATCTTTTCTTTTAACGATTCCAATATAAGTACCAAGATCATCAACAATAGGAATGAAATTTTGTTTAAGAGAAAGATTAAATAGTTCTTCAAATGAACTTCTTATATCAATTGCTTTATAAGGTCTATATCTTGAGACTTTGGATATTGGAGTTTTTTCTGTAAGTCTTTTACTAAAATTAGCTTCATTCTTCATAAACCTTAAGACATCACCTTCAGAAATGCTATCGATATACTTACCATCTTTATCTATTACTGGAATATTGGTAAGCTTATAAATATCCATTTTTTCAAGGACTTGTCTTACTGTAGAATCATATTCAATGTACGAAGTATCACTTTTGAGCGTAATAAAATCAAAAACGTTCATATATAATAAAAACCTCTTTCTTCAGTTTCATTATACCATAGAAAGAGGCTTTATTCATACATATTATAGATTAGTAAATCTATTCTTCTTCAACTGGAGTATTTAGAAGCTTGATTTCATTAATAGCAAGCTCTACTTGTTCAGTAGTAACATTTTGATATTCATCACCAATTCTTGGAATAACTACTGATTTCAAAGTGATAGCCTCAGCATACGTAGCAGGTCCTAGTATTTGGATTTTAATAACTGCGTAACCAATTATATGGTCTTCTTTTGTTATTATGACTTGAATGAAGTCTTGCTGTTTTTGATTATTTGAAGAGGTTGAAGCCCACCAAAAACCAGTATCAGCATGATGTTCTAAATCATCATCTGGATACCAATAGTTATTTGGCTCAGGATATAATATTATTTTCTTCTCACGTTGTATTTGCCAATGAGCGCCAGCATAAAAGACACCATCTTCTACCTCACAGATAAAGCATACATCATCCTCTGGGAAATCTATTAGAATTGGAACACCAAGCGAATTACTAGAAGGAGAATGATGAAATTGAGAACAGTCAACCATATTAGTAACTAATCTTTCATAGAACTTGCCAGATTTATTGTAGTTACTTGTAGTTCCAACCACTATTTCATCCTCTAGATATTCAATTTTATCGTTTAATTCTATGGATTTATTCTCAAGTTCAGTAATCTCTTCTTCAAGATTAGAAATTTCAACAATGAGTTCTGTGTTTTTATTAGTAAATCCAGCTATTTCGCTATTTAATGATGATATGTCATCTTCAACTGACATATTTTCTTCTTTCAATTCATCTATTTTATTATTTAGTGATTGAATTTGGCTGTCGAGAGTATTGTTCTGATTTTTAAGTTCAGTCACTTGATTTCTTAATAAACCAATTAGTGATTCAAGTTCGTTAACTAATGAATTTGATTCACTTGAAGATGTGGCATTAGAATTAATTTGTTGTTCATTTGGCTCTGTACCATCAGAACTTATAGTTTGGGCAGCTACATCAGCACATGCTGAAAGAAGTAAAATTATAAATAATGTATAAAATAAAGATGTTATTTTTTTCATAATGTGCTACTTATCCTTTCTAGTTATTAGATACTACTTTTTAATTAGATGTGTTTGGCAACGACCATTCAATTTTTCTATTTTCGGTTATTATGCTATTTATGACAGTTTGAACCTGTTTTTTTGTTACTGTTTCACCTTTTATTGTTGGAATAATGGCAGATTTTAAAAGTACCGCAAATGTAGATGAACTAGAGCTTGAATATTCTTGAATTTTTATTACTGCATAACCAACTATAATATCTTCTTTTATTATTATAATTTGAATAAAATCGCTAGTTATTGGACCATCAGGTCCCCACCAAAAACCAGTATCAGCATGATGCTCTAAATCATCATCTGGATACCAATAGTTATTTGGTTCAGGATATAATATTATTTCCTTCTCACGTTGTATTTCCCAATGAGTGCCAGCGATGAATTCACCACGTTCTGCTTTTATGATAAAGTATACATCATTATCATATGGAAAATCTAATAAAATTGGATCCCCTAAACTACTTCTTCCACTACTATAATTAAAATGGGAACACTCAATCATATCATCAACATCTTTTTCATAAAACATACCTATTTCATTGTATGTATAATTCAGCCCAACATATAATTTATCCCCTAAATGTTTATACATATCGTTCAAATTATTAGTTTGTTCTAATAGCTCTAGAGTTTGATTTTTTAATTCAGATATTTGATTATTATATTCACTTGTTTCATTATTTAATTCTTCAATTTTATCTATTATTTCTAGTGATCTATTACTGAGTGCAGTGTTCTGTTCTTTTAGATTATTAATTTGGGTTTCAAGACTTCCAATTTGGGTGGTTAACTCGTTATTTTCAAATCCAAGTTCTTCGGTTTCTATGATTAATTCATTGATTTGTTTTTTAATATCGCTTACTAAATGTTCTAATAATTCTATAAGACTATTGTCTTTTGATGTGGTTGTTATTTCTTCTTGTGCGTGTGTTTCTGTACTGGTAGTGCTACCAGACATTGTTGTAGTGATATCGTTCAACGTTGTGGTGCTTGATGCTTCTTCAGTACAAGAACTTAGAATAAATAAACTTAGAATTAATAGAACAATAATTATTTTCTTCGTCATAATTTAGTCCTCCACGCATTAGTCCATATTTCTTGCTTTTATTGCATCAATGGATGACTGAACTTGTTCAAGAGTGACTTTGTTATCATCTATTACTGAAATTAGGGCGCCCTTTAATAACAGCAATTTAAGAACCTCAACCCCTCTTATTTCTACCTTAATCGCCTTAAAAACAGCATATCCCACAATATCATCATCTTTCTCTATAACTACTTGAACAAATTCATTTTCTATATCTTCATCAGGAAACCAAAAGCAAGTTTGTTCACCAGAATTATTTTTTGCAGTAAGTTTTAATTCTTTAGCAAGAGGTGTATTCTTTTTTTCGCCTAAAAGACCTTTTGAGCAACTAAAAGTGTACTCAGCACTTTTAGAAGGATAATCTACAAATATGTAATTGAACCATTCAGTTAAATCTAAATTATTAGAAAACAAATTGTGCACCCAATCAGAATTATCTTCTTCTAAGAAATGCCCATCATTGTTATAATCACAAACTATTCTAATATTTATTTTTCTTTCTAGTTCTTCAAGTCGATTTAAGAATTCATGATTATTTGTACTTAATTCTTGATATTCTTCCTTTAAAGAGGCAAGCCTAGATTTTAGTTCAAGCTGTTGCGACTTTAAATCCTCGATGATATTATCTAAGCTTGTATACTCTAAATACAAACTGGTGTTTTGATTTTCTAGTTCAGATAGCTCTTCTTGTAAATTAGAAATTTGATTAATCAAATTAGATTTTTTGTTTTCTAATAAATACATCTCAAATCTAAGTTCTGAAATTTCACTACTTAGTTCTGTGATTAGTGATTCAAGTTCATTCACTAATGAGTTTGGCTCACTTGAAGATGCAGCATCAGAACTAATTTGTTGTTCATTTGACTCTATATTATTCGAACCTATAGTTATAGCGGCTACATCAGTGCATGCTGAAAGAAGTAAAACTATAAATAATGCAAAGAATAAAGATGTCAGTTTTTTCATGATGTATGTCTTCTCCCGTATTAATAATTTGTTACTACTTTGCTTTAAGTATATATATATATACGATTTTTGTCAATTACATAGCGATAACACACATTTGGATTATTGTGTTACTTATTCTATTTCAAAATATTGTTGTCATAGATGTATACATACATTTTCTCACCACTATATCCACGGATGTTGTATTTAGCATCGATTGTGAATGAATCAACTGGTGGATTTGATAAAATGTATGAAGAAAATCTTCTGTTTTCTGATTCAGTTAAGAGAATGAAATATTGATCAGTATCAACCATGTAATCTCTTTCATTTACTTGATAACGATATGGAATTGGAGATGTTTCATTTTCTTTGATATTTGTAACTTCAAGTGTATCAGATATCATCGATATTTCTTCAGAGAACCAGAAATTGGCTGCGCCATATTTGAGGTTTCTCTCTTCTAATTCTTTTGCACATATATAGTGAATATCTGTTTCTTCATAGTTGTTTTCCATTTTTATTATATCTACGAATGAAAGAAGAGAAAATACTGTCATAAATATAAGTAAGAGATATGAGAATCTTTGACCAATTGGTTTTATATCTAATAGTTCATATAATGCGACAATGCTTGCGATAACGCTTGTTCCAAGCATTGGAGTTAATCTCCAGTTAGCATTTCCAATCGAACCAAATATACATGCATAAAGAATGAAGAGTGATACGATGAAATGGCCAACAATAACTATTTTTGATGCACCATTCTTAAATTCTTTGAATTTAAATAGAGCTACAATTGGAAGAATTAATAGAAGTGTTACTCCAAATATCTTTATCATATTTATAATTGATAATTCACTAATTAGGCTATCTCCACCAGAGCTTGTAACACCAATTAAAGTTAAGAAATTATGTGGTATATTTAAAAAGTTATCTAACCATTCATTCATTGGCGAGAGAGTTGAATAAGCATTCTGGTATCCTGCAGTCACATCGTTGGATGCCTTCATTAGTGATAAATAACCTACTACTGATGATACAAATACTAATAACAGGACAGTAATCATATTCTTATTACTAGTTGAGAAGAATTTTCCATCTTCTTCCTTGTTTGAGAGAATCATTATTAGAAGAGCTCCCATAACTGGAAGTGTAAATGTAATGAGTGTTTGTAGTCCATCAGTCGCAGTTATTAAACTAAAGATTATAAGAAGCAAGATTCTATAACTATTACTTATACCGCTTGAATCTAGTTTTAATACTTTAGGTAAAATGAATGATGCAACGCCAACTAATACTAATAATATAGTAATAATTAGTAAGAATAATACATCTGGCATTGCGATTACATAAAGAATAGGGAATAAGACAAATAATCCTATTGTAATAAAGAATGATATCTTTTCTTTTTTATCATTTTTAATATCACCTATTTTAAATCCACCATTATCAATAATTCTTAGTGTTAGGCCAAAGCCTAATAGGAAGAATAATATACCAAGATTATAATAGAAAATATGTTCAAACATTATTTCTCTAAGTTTTGGTGATGCAGCCATTATGAAAATAAATATTGTATTAAATACTAATGACATGTTTCTTGAAACCTTTAAAGATCTAAAGAAATAGTATAGTGATAAATAAAGAGTAGTAAGGAAGAATGATAATCCCCAAATCTGAGCTTTTAAAGTATAACCAAATACGGCAACGAAAGGAAGGAAGAATAGATTACCACCAAATGGTTGAACTGCTGCATAATAAAATTCATTATTTATGAGTTTTCCTGATTTATATGTTTCATAGCCCCATCTAAGTGAATCTGTGCAATCTGAAGTCATATATCCCTTCATTGGACCGATTATATAATAAAGAATCGTTCCAAAAGAGAGTACTACTAGTAGTACTGGAAGAATATAACTATATAGTATTTTCTTGATATCTAGTGTTTTATTTTCCATTATTTCTTCTCTTCTTCATGATATTCTTTTTCAGTATTTACATTCCAAATATCATTTTTAGATTGTTTATTTTCTTTTATACATTTAACTGCCTCTATTGCAGTTAACATTGAATGGTCCATATTGTTGTATCTATGTTGACCATTTCTTCCGATACAGTATAGATTTTCTATACTATCGAGATAATCTTTTACGATGTTGAATTCACTGTATGTATCAAAATATGCAGGATATGCTTTTTTAACTTTAATTCTATTAGAATCTAAGACATCTTCCCTATCTATTACATTTATTTTAACTAGTTCATCTATAGCGAAATTAATAAAATCACTATCGCTCATATTCCACATATCATCGCCTTCATTAACGAAATATTCAAGGCCAATCCACATGGTGTTATCTGGATCAGATACCATATATGGACTCCAGTTATTAAAAAGCTGAAGTCTTCCAAGTTTTACTTCTCTTTCTTGAACATATATCCAGTTATCTGGAACATCACCTGTGAGGGTTTTTATCTTGGTTTTATTTTCAAGTTTAAGTTTCTTCACAAGTAGGCCTACCGTAATATAATCACGGTAAGGTAGGCCTTCAGCGACTCTCCTAACTTCATTATCTATTTCACTATTTATTGATGATATTAAATCTTTAATTGGCATTGATGAGATGAAATAATCACCAGTGTAGGTTAGGCCATCGCTGGTTTTTACACTAGTGATTCTATTACCATCAAGTGTTATTTCATTAACGGTGGAATTTAATATAATTTCACCACCCATATCTATAATATCATCCCTCATGTATTCATAGAGTTCACCTGGACCCTTTTTAGGATACATGAATTCTTCGATTAGAGATGTTTCAACTTTATCTTTTCTTCTAAATGGTTTAGATATTGCACTCCAGATAGCTTTACCGAGGGATAATCCTTTAACTCTTTGTGCACCCCATTCAGCTGATATCTCACTTGGATGTCTTCCCCAAAGGTTCTCAGTATAATATTCAAAAAACATCTCATAAAGAGGTCTTCCAAATCTATTGATATAGAAGTTTTCAAGTGATGTTTCTTCGAGTTTATGGAATCTACTTCCAAGATAACCAAAACCGGATTTTAATGTTCTTTTAAAACCCATATTCTTAAATGTTTTAAGCTTTAGAGAAATTGGGTAATCAAAGAATTTATGAAGAAATAGAATTCTTGAAAGTCTATTTCTTTTTAACATTACTCTATCTTCTTTTTCTGGATCTGGGCCAATACCATCGAATGTTTTCTTGGTGCCGAGCTTTATTTCGTCATATGATGGGCTTCCTTGTATTGGCATTAGTTCCATCCAAAGATCATTTATTTCTTTATTCTTGGTAAAGAATCTATGCCCACCAAGATCCATTCTATTTCCCTTGTATTCTACTGTTTTAGATATGCCACCAACTGCATTTTCTGATTCTAAGATTATTGGTTTGATATCAGTTTCTTTTAGGAGTTTATAGGCGGCAGTTAGTCCTGCAGGACCAGCACCGATGATAATTGCAATTCTACTATTGTTCATCTTTTACTACCTCCTCACTCTTTATTGGGTTTTCTTTGTATACGAATATCTTTCTTCCAAGATAATTCCAGATTAAAACAATTATCTTTACAATAGCCGATAAGATGATATAATAGATTCCTTCGCTAGAAATATAGTTAGTACCAAGAAGTGTTAATCCTTCAGCCATAAAAAATCCGATTACACCAATAACTGCATAGAGAAGAAATGCTTTAACGGATTTACTCTTCTTCTTTTGGTTATCACTTGTGAAGACGAAGATGATTGAAAGAACATAATTTACGATTAATCCGATGATAAATCCGATTGCGATAGAAACTGTGACCATTGGTAAATCGTTTTTATCAGAATTAAAAACATAATATAAAAAGAGGTAGTTAGCACCCATATCGAAAAGAGCGGCTATGCCACCAACTATTGCATATTTAATGAATTCAATGAGATTCCTTTTCATATGCCCTCCATAATGTAAAACAACATTGAGTTGTTTTTTGTCACAATTCCTTTTATATTATTTTAGCATATAATATTAAAAAAACCACTTTTTGAGTGGTTTTACGATAGATAGTTATATTTTTTCAACTACCCTAAGCATTGCGCTATGGCTTCTTCTATTTTCTTTAATTTCTTCATCGGTTGGAAGAATTGGTTTCTTAGTAATTCGCTTTAAGGTTGCTTCTTTTAATACTACTGGAAGGTTCTTTGCGGTTATTTCTGTATATCCTTCTTTAAATACATTCTTAACGATTTTGTCTTCGAGTGGTTCAAAATCAATTACGGCAATTCTACCACCAGGTTTTGTAATTTCTATTGCTTGTCTTAAGGATGATTCAAGGACATCTAGTTCTCTATTTACCTTAACTCTTAAGGCTTGAAAAGATTTTTTGGCAGGATGGCCTTTTTTATTTAATTCTTTATTTGGAAGAGCTTTTTTAATTACATCTACTAATTCAAATGTGGTATTTATTGGTTTTATTTCTCTTTCGGCTACTATTTTTTTAGCTATTTCTCTTGAATATATTTCATCACCATATTTATAGAGGATATCCGCGATTTCTTTATATGAATATTCATTTACAATATTCCAGGCAGAAATAGTTAGCGAACTATCCATTCTCATATCTAATTTTGCATCATAGTTATATGAGAATCCTTTTTCAGGCATATCGAATTGGAATGATGAAACACCGAGGTCATAGAGAACTCCATCTATTTGAAATACTCCAAGATTACTTAATTCTTCTTTTAAGTTTTCAAAATTAGATTTTATTATTGTGTAGTTAGTTTTGCCGGTTGATTCGAGTTTTTCTTTGGCACGCATTATTGAATAATCATCAACATCAAAAGAGTAAAGGCGCCCTTTACTTGAAAGTCTTTTTAATATTTCGCTTGAATGACCGCCGCCACCTAATGTTGCGTCTACATAGATACCATCTGGATTTATATTCAAGCTTTCAATTGATTCATTCAATAATACTGAAATATGTTCCATAAACACTCACATGAAAAAGAAAAAGCACCAGAAAAGTGCTCGATCTTATTTGTCTTCTTTTTCTTTCTTTTCCTTGATTTCAACTACTTGTTCGCCATTGTAGAAACCTTTTTCATCTACTTGATGGCTAACACGGTATTCACCAGTTTCAGGATCTTTTACAAGTGCAGGTTGAGTTAAACCTTTGTTTCCACGACGGATTCTTTTTACTGATTTACTTGTCTTTCTGAATGGAACTGCCATATATTACTCCTCCATTTGTTCATTTAATAATTTAGCGAAAGGGTTTTCTTTTTCGATGGTGATTTCTTCTTCCATTTCATATTCTGCGCCTTCTTTGATAACACGAAGAGGCATATGAAGAATTATTTCACCCCAGATGACTTCATCAAGTTCAATCATATTATCTATGATTGGGAAAGAATCATCATCGGCCACTTTAAAAGTATATAACAAATCGGTATCAAAATCAACTAAAACTTTTACAGGGTCTAAAGTAATTACACAAGGTGATGTGATAGTTGTGGTGATATGAAGAGAAAAGTTAACTGAATCTCTATTGATTAGTTGAAATCTACCTGTGACTTTAACATCATCAATATCTAAATATTCAACACCATCAATTTTGTCTTTAAATGAGATTGTTTCTTCTAACCTGTCTGTGATTCTTATTTTTCTTTCTAGTTCGTAATAGTTATACTTCATTTTTGATAAATTCTTCTCTTTCGTTTTTTATTGCCTTTAAGAAATTCTGATTTTTAGCTAGAATTCTAAAAAGTGTATAACCTATGATGCTTTCAATTATAAACATTGAACCCATAACTTCAATAAGGGTAATCCAAAATGGTAATTCAAGAACGAAATAAAGTTCTAAAACAACGATGATAGATGTTAAAACTGGCATGAGTGAAGCGATAAAGAAGTTCTTAAGTAGACAGATGAATACTACTGCGATTGCGGTAGAGAGTGTTCCAAATATGCAATCGATTAAAGCGAATTCTGGATTAAAGAAATTTGCAATAAGAACACCTAATGTCACGCCAATTCCATGTTTTTTATTGAAATAGGTTAAGAGAACTAAACACTCAGATAATCTAAACTGAGGGCTGCCATAAGATAGGGGATAAAGAGCGAGTGTTAACGCAACATATAGTGCTGCGACAATACCGATTTGAGCGATATCCTTTACCCTTTGATTATTTTTCATATTAATACCTCCTGTTTTCTTGTTTTAGAAGGAGGTTCATCAGGCACTCCTTCGCTTGAATTATCATACCTTAAAAAACATAAATTGTAAAGGAAGAAAATCTAGTATATAATAAAATTATGAAAATAGCCGGTATTGTCGCTGAATTTAATCCATTTCATTATGGGCATAAATACTTAATAGAGAAAATTAAAAATGATTATAATATGGACATTGTGATTACAGCAATGAGTCCTAATTTTGTGATGCGTGGTGAGGTTGCAATCTTCAATAAATTTGAAAGAACTAAACACGCCTTAATGAATGGAATTGATATGGTTGTTGAGATTCCTACCATCTATGCAGTAGAAAATGCGACAGTATTTTCGTGTCGAGCAATTGAATTATTAAATGATTTAGGTATTACTGATTTATTCTTTGGTGTCGAATGTGATAATCAAGATATTTTTGACAGAATTATAAAAGCTAGTAAAACTATAGAGTATGAGAAAAATTTTAAAGAATATCTTGATAATGGGGATAGTTTTAATACTGCAAGTAAAAAATCGCTTCTTGATATAGACGAGGAATTTGCATCAATTTTATCATCTCCTAACAATATTCTTGCGATTGAATACTTAAAAGCTATCGAAATAATCAATCCAAACATTAAACCTCATTTTATCAAAAGGGTGGATACTTCTTACTTTGATCCAGTAAAAGAGGGGACATTTATTCAATCTGCCAGTGCGATTAGAGAACTTATTAATAATGGCTTAGAGTATGAAAAATACCTTCCATATGATGTGAAAAATATCGTTCACATTATGGAAAAAGATGTGTTTGAAATCATCAAATATAAGATTGTTTCTCTATCAAAAAAAGAACTGACTTCAATTAAAGGAATTACAGAGGGGTTTGAAGGAAAATTAAAATCAATAAAAGAGTTCACAACCTATGAGAACTTGATTGCTGTACTAACATCTAAAAGAAATAGAGAAACGAAGATTAAAAGAATTCTTATATATTTATTACTTAATATAAAGAAAGATGAAGTATCTTCTTCTAAGCTTCCTTATGTTCGTATTCTCGGATTCAATAAAACTGGGCAAGATTATTTAAAGGTATTTAAAAATGATGATGTGGAAATATTCACATCAATAAAGAAAAGTGAATATGCATCACTAAACCGTGAATTAGATTTCACTAATATTTATTCTTTAATATCTAAAGAAGATATATACAAAAAAGAATTCTCACCAGTTAGACTTAACTGATTCTCTTAGATTATCTATTTTTTCATATATTGCGGTAGCTTCTTTGTATCTAAATGATTCTTCTAAAGCTTTAGCATATAGTCTATAAAGATCTATTCTTTCCATAATCGATGCATCTTTAATTGCTGATGCAAAGTATGGGGATGTGAATAGTTCTTTTTTTACGGTTTTATTTTTTGCTTTTTCTAGGAAATATTGATAATAGAAATCTGGGTTTTCTTTGTTTAATTTTTCTACTTCTTCTATTACACTTCCACTTTCGAGATCAACTGTATGCTTAGTGAATAGACATTTCTTATAATATGGTGATGATGAATCTATTCTATCTAAATAATCTTTTGCGGCAATTGTTTTATTGATATATGCTAAAGAATTACCCATTAAATAATTGAATTCGTCTAATTTAACATAACTCGACTCAAAAAGGATATTAGATCCAATATCTACAACTTCCTTAAATTCTCCTGCATCAAATAGAGCTCTCATAAATAATAGTTTTATATTCTTTATTTTTTGATAATGTCCGCATCTTGAATAATAATTATTTAGTTCATCAAATTCTTTATATACATAAATATATCTTCCTTCTTTGATGTGCGCCATATAGCTTACTTCTTTTAGCAATATATCAAAATGTTCATTTCCATGATATTCTTTTAATGAATCTATCAGGGTGTTGGCATTTTTATATTCATTTATGTATACACTATAGTAGGCAGTATATAGGGAATAAATAGATAGTGCTTTATTTGATAGGGTATTTGCGATTTCTTCTACACTATCAATAAGGCTATCACATTTATCGTATTCACCATTTAAAAGATAATAACCTATCACTATAATATACGCGACACAATTTTTGATAGAAACCATCTTGTTGTAAAGGACACTATAACTATCTATATCCATAGTATAGAAATAGTGTAAAGATTCATTCAGTAATTCAGATTCGTTTTCAATCAAGTATTGCTCATATTTAGGAATATCCATTTTTTCCATTAATAGAGCAACACAATCTGGATTAGGAATGATCTTGTTTGATTCCACCTTAGATAAATAGGAAACGCTACAAATGTTGCTTGCAACTTGTTCTAGTGTCATTTTTAGTTCAAGCCTTCGCATTCGTGTGACCGTTCCGATGGAATAGGTAATGAGTTGTTTGTCTTCATTTTTATTCTTTTTATTCAGCAATGAAGAAATTTTAATAGAATTCATAATGCTTCCTCCTTCTAGTAAAAATTTATAATTAAAATAGTATATTTTTTTACAAATTTCAACATTATGTTGCGTGATAAAAAAATAAAAATTCAAAACCTAATATAAAAAATAAGCATATTTCATTCTTCTTGAAAAATGCTTATTTTTTATATGTACAATTATTTTTGAACTTGCAGGTCTCACATAGAGGATTCTGGGCTTTACATTCGTTTCTTCCAAACGCAATCATCATATGATGTAGTTTCTTATAACTAAAATCTTTTACAAATTCTTTTAATTTCTTTTCAGTTTCAATCGTTGTAGCATTTGGAGGTGAGATAGAAAGCCTTTTTGACACTCTATCGATATGTGTATCTATACCGAGTGTGTTTGCATCATAGTATTCAGATAGAAAGACATTCGCAGTTTTTCTTCCAACGCCATCGAGACTGATTAAAGTCTCATAATCGTTTGGAATATTTTTATATCCAAGTTCTTTTAGTTTATTTGATGCAAGAATGATGTTTTTGGCTTTATTCTTATATAAACCTATTGGCTTAATTATTCTTTCTACTTCTTCTAAATCAGCACTGCTTAATTCTTCAATAGTTTTATATTTAGAAAATAATTCTTTTGTGACTTTATTTACTGACTTATCTGTAGTTTGAGCTGAAAGAATTATCGAGATTAATAATTCATAATCATTATTATAATCAAGAGCACATTTAGCATCGCTATGGAGTTCTTCTAAATACGATAAGAAAGATTCTCTACTTATTTTTTCCATTTGTTTTTGAGTTCTTCTATAACTTGATTTGTTTCTTTATATTCTGGGCTTTGTTCCCTTTGAAGTCTCTTTCTAACGAGAGCTTGGTCTACAGATTTTAAAGATGTCTTACCCATTTTGATAGAATCAAGCATTTCATTCTTGATTTCTTCAATGGTAAATACCTTTTCACTTGCCCATTGTCTAATGATATCGATATCAAGAGGTGTTAAAGGTCTATTATAAGTTTCTTCGTAAAAGAGTGATATTTCTTCTTGGAAAGACATGTTTTTTCTTCCTGCCTCAGGGTTTTCATCTTTAAGATAGATATTTACAATATCTTGATAGAGAACCTCAAGTGAAAATACTTCGCAAGGTTTACCTGTCTTTTCGTTGATAGATGGCTTTATTTCCAAATAACCTTTTTCAGTAAGATTATTTAGTGATTTATAAAGATCATCTTTTGATAGACCTACTTTTTGTTTTAACATTGATGGATTAAAACTAACATGACCTTTTATTTCAGATCTTGCGAGGCTAGATAAAACGATGATATCTTTTTCATTAATATTTAATTTTCTATAGTTTTTAATGAGGATGGCATTGAAATTAATCATGTCATCTTCTAAAAGTTTTCTAAATAATGTGTTTTCTTTCATTGTTCTATCACCGCCATTTTTGATAATGCCATTTTAGCTGCGTTTCTTTCAGCTTCTAAGTGACTCTTTCCTTTTCCTTCACCAAGGACAATTGAGTCGTCCATAATAACACGGAAAACAAATGTCTTATTGTGTGGTTCACCAGTTTCTGATACAAGTTCATATTTTAAAGATCTCTTATCAGCTTGAAGGTATTCTTGGAGAATACTCTTATAGTCTACTGTTTCTTCAAAGGCATATTCTAAGTTAGGAAATACTATCTTTTCCATAACTTTTCTGCATGTGTTTAACCCTTGGTCTAAATAGATGGCACCAATAAATGCTTCAAATGCATCACATTTTACTGCATCTTTTTCTCTACCACCGGTTTTTTCTTCTCCTTTTCCGAGGAGTAGATATTTTTCAAGACCAAAAAGTGTAGCGTAATGAGCTAGAGATTTTTCACATACGATGTTAGCTCTTCTTTTTGTGAGTGTTCCTTCTTGTTCAGGAATGGTTTTAAAAAGATACTCACCAACGAGAAGATCTACTACTGCATCACCAACGAATTCTAATCTTTCATTGTTTTTGCCACCATTTTCGTTAGAATATGAAGAATGTGTTAGGGCAATTTTTAAAAGTTCAGGATTATTGAATTCAATCCCAAAATATTCTTCTAAAGGATGTTTCATGTTATTCTCCTAAAGGTTTTTCAGAAAGTAATGCCTGTTGAACCTTGTTATTTACGTCTTTTCTCACTACGCTTGCCGCAGTTCTGAGTGCACAGAAAACTGCATAACTTTGTGATGAACCATGAGCTTTGATGAGTGGCATTTTTAAACCAAAAATCATACCACCAGCTACTTCATCTGGATTGATTTGTTTTTTAAATCTATCTAAATTCTTTTTTGATAGAAGGGCACCGATTTTGCCAAAGAAACCTCTCATAAGGTTTTGTTTTAACATCTTACCCATCGATTTAGCTGTACCTTCCATACATTTAACAACCATGTTGGTTGTGAAACCATCAGATATTAAAATATCTGTAGGTGGTTCAAGAATATCTTTTGTCTCAACGTTACCATAGAAATTAAGGCCACTTTCTTGAAGAGCTTTATAGCATTCGTTTTCAAAATCTCTTCCCTTTCCTTCTTCAGTACCAATGTTTAAAAGACCTACTGATGGGTTTTCTTTTCCGAGAACTTCTTTTGAATATACTACGGCATATTGAGCTTGTTGAACTAATTGGTCAGGTCTAACTTCTAGATTTGCACCACAGTCAAGAATTACTGTTTGACCAGTTGTTAGGGATGGAATGATTGGTGCTAATGCTGGCCTTCTAAATCCTTCCATTCTGTGAATTATGACATGAGCGCCAACTACTACTGCTTGTGTTGGGCCACATGTTACAACTACATCGTGTTCCTTATCTGCAGTTGCTCTAAAAGCTTTTACCATTGATGAATCAGTCATTGATCTGATGGCGTGTACTGGATTGTGTTCTCCCATTGGGATTACATCACGGCAATCAACTATGTTGATTCTTTCTGAATTTTTAAGATATTTCTCTATTTCTTCTTTTCTTCCATATAAAGTTATTTCAATGTCATCTATATTCTTAATGGCGAGCATTGCTCCTTCTACTTGTTCCTTTGGTGCAAAGTCTCCTCCCATTGCGTCTAATGCTATTTTTATCATAGATAAACCTCCAATCTAATAATAATTATTTCATTATTTATAAGCAAATTGAACCTCTCATGATTTGAATCATAAGATTCTCACTTCATAGTCCTCTGGGCCAATTGGCCTCTTACATGGACTCCATGAGCGTAAATTCCGGTAGTCCCTACCGTACTATTTATTTTTAATTATTGGCTAAGCCATAATTTAAAATATTGATTGCTGCATTATAGTCTCTATCTATAATGGTTTTACAATGAGGACATTTGTATATCTCGCTTGCTTTAACATTATATGTCTTTCCACATTTACTACAAGTTTGACTAGATGGATAATATCTATCTATCTTTTTTAATGCTTTACCATAGCGCTCACATTTGTATTCTAGTAAGATTTTAATTTTACCTAAAGAAGATGTCAACATCTTTCTTTTATGTTTTTTTAATTTCTGTTTAGATAATAAATCTTTAATATCTAAATCTTCCATATAGATATTATCATATCGGTCAACTATGGCTTTCGTTGCCTTATGTATTTTATCTAACATGTAATTATCTTTATATTGATAGATTTTAGCTAATTTTCTTCTCTGCTTATTCCAGTTATTTGAATGTAAGGTGCGCTTAGATAATCTCTTTTGTTCTTTTCTTATTTTTTTA
>JAFXYB010000006.1 GCA_017541975.1 bacterium
AGTAAACAATACTACTATTGAAAAAGCACATTCATTCACTGCAAGACAAAATGGTTATTCACTTATTGGTTATTCATTTAAAGAATGGAATACTAAAGCTGATGGCACAGGTACAACTTATACCGACGAACAAGAAGTATTAAATCTCCTTGAAAGTGGAAATATCACTTTATATGCTATTTACGATGAACTCGTGGTTACTGTAAGAATCGTTGCCTTTATCGATGGCGAATTAGTTGATACTAAATACGAATACGAAGTTACAGCTGGTACAAATATCGTATATGGTCAAGCTTATAACGTAAATGAAGTAATCCTATCTCAAGTAGGAAATGACCTAAGCCATGAAATTCCAAATAAATCATTCAAGGGTATGTATACAACAACACAACTTAATACACCTCTTGAAGAATCATTAGTATATAACGAGAATAACACAAATACTTATAGTATCTATGCATACTTTGCAACAGAAGTAACATTCGACTTAAGTGAAGGTGGATATGAAAACGTTACTGTAAACCTTCATGAAGCAAATAATCATAATGTCTTAAATCTCCTTCCAAATGTCAGTGAAAAAGAAGGTTATATCTATTTCTTCTTAGTTGGTCCTGATGATGAAGAAGTTAATGAAAACAAGACTATAACTGTTAAGTTCTATAAGAATGATCCATATTCACTCTATGTTGCAGGAGTAACTAAATCAGAACTTCCATCAAGTGGTGGTTATAAATATGAAGTTACAATCGATGATGTAACTTACACATCATACTATGTATATAGTGGTATCTATTCATTCAGCTTAGAAGATGTTGAAGTATTATGCTCATCTAGTGATAAGTTCAACAATAGTTCAATTTCATATAATGATTCATATGCAAGACTCACATTCAATCCACAAGTTGGTGGCTATGCACTTGTTAAAGGAACTAAAGATTTAGCACTTAAGTATTATCAACTCCACATCTCTCAATTAACATCTGGATTCTCACTAAGTTCAGGTTATTATGATTATGAACACTTAAGTATGGAAACAAGTAAATACTTAAATAAAGAAAAAGGTATTTATTCAGCAAATCCATACCAAGTTGGTAGTGATAATATCTATAAACTAAGATTCAACATCTTAGACTCTAACTCAGTTCCAATTGAATCAGCTGATTTCAATAAGACATATACAGCTAAACTCTTAGGTGAAAATGCTGAAGCTGAAAAAGTAAACCTCGTATCAGTTCAACATCAAGCAAAAGATATTTTAGTTGGCACAACATCTTATAATGGTATTGAATATGGTATTGATGAAAACGAAGACGGAACATTAGAAGTAGTATACTTCTATGTACTAAACAGTAATGATTCAGATGATGATACAACATATGATAGAATTAAGTTCACAGCAAGTGCAGTTGGCAAGAGATTTGAAATAGTAATTAAACCAATGAATACTGGCAATTCTCAAAACGATGAAGCAAGCGCAACATTAATGGCCTATATCAATAATGGTTTAAATGTTGAATCACATGAAGAATTAAAAGATGCTTATGCTAACTATATGATTGATGAAAGTGATGTAAGTCCAATCATCAACATCCATTCAAAGATCTTAAGTAAACTCGATCCTAGCCAATTATATCTTGGTTCACCAATCAACGTATCAAGTGGTTACGATCAAGCTAAGATTCACCAAATTGGTGCTACACTTGAAGATGGTATGAACAATACTGGTAGCGTTTATGTAAGAGCTGTACATAGTTCAGAAATCTATAACAATAATTTAACTATCAATGGTAACTTCTTCGTTATCGATGGTTCAGAACTTCCAGTTGTTCAATTAGATGCAAATGGTAATGGATTATCATCATCTCAAGCCGATAACAACAATGGTACATTCTTCAATGAAAACAGTAAATATAAAGGTAAATATATCAAGAATATCCAAATTGGTATCTTCCATGAATATTTAACTTATATGGTTGGCTATAATTATATCGGTTATAAACAAATCAATAACTCAGTAACATATAACAATATGAATATCATCTCTAATACAATTACTCCAGTTGTCAACTTCCAAGATCCTGCAGCTGCTCAAGATGAACAAGTTGAAATCGCTCTTAGAAACTCTGGTGGTTATAATGGTATTATGGCAAGAAGATGTAAGATAGAAACTAATAACGTAGTACTCGATTACTGTGGAATCGGTCTTACAGCTTCATTCGATGGTGCATCAATCGATGCAAAAGATACTTATATCTATTATTCTTGGGCTAACTCAGTATATTCATTTGGTTCAAATGTTGTAAAGGTATCTAATTCAGAATTCAGATATTCTGGTGGTGCATCAATCCACTATGATAATATTGAAGAAAACTTAAGTAACGCTGAAAACACAAATAAGGTAATCTACCACTACAATAGTCTAACAGGCGAATCAGAAGAACTTTCAATGACTAAGAAGGCAACTCTTGATATCGACCAAAGAACACAACTCGTTAACTGGGTAAATGGTTCAGAAATTTGGTTCCAATTATATGATATGAGCTCGCTATCTGGCCAATTACTCGCTGGTATGCAAGGATATGTATCTGGTTCAACAATAAATGGCGATCAATCTAATATGTATTCTGTAGTCAAGAGTTATTCAAGATTATCAGAAGGCGATACAGCTTATACATCAGACTTCAGTGGTGAATATGGTGGTAATACTCAACTCTTCAATTTCGCAGTTATCTACAGAGAAAAGACTAGTGGTTCAGGCGAACAAGTTCTCTACCACAACATTCCAGAAGCTAAATTTAGAAATAGTGTCACAGACCTCTTAGATACAACTATCACAAGACTTCCAATGTACACTGATGGTGGTGATGGTTCATTCCAAACATTCGCAAGAATGAACGCAAATGGTATTTCTAAACCAATCTTAGATGCGGCTGGAAATCCACTCCCAATGTACTGTTATCCAGTATCTAGATATAGTGGATTTGTAAATAGTACACAAGATGTAGGTGGTGGCGTTACTGGTAACTCTCTTGCTCAAGCTCTTTCAACTTACCAAGGTTATACTGGCAATAAAGCATTACTTGTTGGTGCAGGTGTTGCATCTAACGAAGGTACATTCTATACTGAAAGTGCTTATGCATATGGCCTCTCAGAACACGGTATTTTAAACCACGATGGTACACCTACTAATTATGGTTGGTTAGAAGTTGGTCTCGATTATCCAGGCGTAATGAACTGTTTCATCTACACTTATTACTACAATGGTTACGATATCATAAACTAAAATAATATTTATGAACCCCAAGGCAACCCTTGGGGTTCTCATTAAACTATAGGAGAAGAAGCATGACCCTAGAAATATTATCAAAGATAATCCTTCTTGGAATCGCTCTTTCGATGGATGCCTTTGCAGTTTCTATCACAGATGGATTAATATATAGAGATATCGATAAGAAGAAATCTTTCTTTATTGCATCTTTATTTGGATTTATGCAAGCCTTGATGCCACTTATTGGCTATTTTCTTGTCGAAATAATTTCCATTATTGTAGGTGAGACTGCGGGTGAAAGCGCAGGCATCACCATGAGCAAGATTGTCACCTGGGTTTCCTTCTCGCTCCTCCTTTTAATTGGTTTTAAGATGATAATCGATAGTATAAAGGAGATAAATAAGCCACAAGAAGAAAAGAATATGAAACTATTTTCCTATAAGGAAGTCATATATTTTTCTTTTGCGACTGCGATAGATGCACTTGGTGCTGGTGTTGCCCTACACTCTAATTTATCAACAAATACTACAATTTATCTCCATATCTCGATTATCTTCATAATTACCTTTATCTTTTCATTAATTGGATTATTCCTCGGAAGACAAATAGAAAGAATCTTGAAAGGAAAATACGAAATAACATCGATAATTGGTGGTACAATCCTCATTATTCTTGCGGTTTGGATTGTATTAACTCACTATCTTGGCATATAATAATACTATGGCAATATTAGAAGTAAGAGATCTTAAATTTGGATATACAGATGTCGAATTATATAATTCGATATCTTTTGATTTGAATTTAGGAGAACACGTGGTTTTAGTTGGACCTAATGGATCTGGAAAATCTACATTCATGAAGATTATCGCATCTAAGCTTACACCTGATAGTGGTGAAGTCAAATGGCTTACTGGTATAAAATATGCCTATTTAGATCAACAACTCACAATCTCTAAAGATATCTCAATTGCTGAATATCTTCATGGCGTCTATGAAGATTTATTCAAAAGAGAAGCTCAAATGAATGAAATCTATAATAACGTTATGAATTATAGTCCTGATGAAATGGATACTATGCTCAATAGAGCTGAATCGATTAGAGAATATCTTGAGGTTAATGATTTTTATAACATTGAGACAGAAATAAATAACGTAGTAGTAGGCTTAGGACTTTCTACAATCGATATGAATAGGACTCTTTCAACCCTTTCTGGTGGCGAAAAAGGAAAAGTATATCTTGCAAAACTTCTCCTTGAAAAACCTGATTGCATCTTAATGGATGAGCCTACAAACTTTCTCGATAAATCGCATGTCAATTGGCTTGGCGAATATCTATCAAACTATAAAGGTACTTTCCTTGTGATATCACATGACCAAGAATTCTTAAAGGCAATCGCAAAAATAGTATACGCACTTGAAGCTAAATCATTTGTGAGATATAAAGGCACATATGATTACTATCTAAAAGAAAAAGATCTCCGTCATGAGCAGCAATTAAATGCTTTCTACCGCCAACAAGAATTCATAAAGAAGACACAAATATTCATCCAGAAGAATATCACAAGAGCGACTACCACAAAAAGAGCGCAATCAAGACGTAAGATGCTTGAAAAGCTTGATGTCCTTGAAAAACCAACCACAGAATACCATCCTCATATTCATTTCCCATATTCAAAAGATATGGGTCAAGAAGCTTTAAAGATGGTAGATCTTTTAATCGGATATGACTATCCACTACTTCCAGAACTCAATTATCTTATGAAGAAGAATGAGAGGATGGAAATAATCGGTAAAAATGGTATTGGTAAGAGCACACTCATAAAAACTATCGTTGGAGAAAGAGAACCAATCAGCGGTACCTATACCTTTAACCCATCAGTAACTATCAATTATTTTTCACAGGAAGAAGATATCGACCTTACAAAAACACCAATAGAATATCTAAGAATGACATATCCTATGATGCTACTAGAGGAGTGTTTAAAAACACTTGCTCCTCTTGGAATCAAGGGTGATCTTGCAAGAAAACCTATGAGTGAACTATCTGGTGGCGAACTTGGAAGAGTAAGGCTATCTTTAATGACCTTAAAGAAATCAAATTTCTTAATCCTTGATGAACCAACGAACCATCTTGATAAGATAACTAAAGATGCTCTACACGATGCAATAGAAGATTTCCCAGGTGCTGTCATCATCGTATCCCACGAAAAGGGATTTGCGGATGATTTAATCGATACTATCATTAAATTCTAGGTACATATATGAAAATAAAAAATCATTTAAAAGATACTGAATATGAATTTATGGGTATCAAGGAAGTAAGAGAAATCGCAAGATCGGTAATGATTAATGAAAAGAATGAAGTTGCATTACTAAAGATTAAAGGCGAGGATGAGGACTTCGGTAAAAGAGAATACTACGAACTCCCTGGTGGCGGTGTTGAAGAGGGCGAAACTCTAAAAGAAACCGTTAAAAGAGAGATGCAAGAAGAAACAGGATATGAAGTCGAAGTAATAGCTCCAATAGGTAAAGTAATAGATTATTACAATGCCATCTATAGAGAAAACCATAATCATTACTTCTTAACTAAGGCAATAAAGTATGTTGGGACAAACTACACAGATCTTGAAAAAAGACTTGTCGCAACATTGATATTTGTAAAAATTGATAAAGCAATTGAACTATACGAAAATGAAATGTATTATAAAATTGGTAAACTCGTTCAAAATAGAGAACTACCAATCCTAAAACTAGCTAAAGAAATGATGGAGGAAATATATGGAAGTCAAAACATATAAAAAAGATTATGATTATTCATATTCTCTTGGTGCCTTCCCTACAATGGAATTAATCAAGAAAAAGAGTGATGCAGTAGATAAAATAATCATCCATTCATCATTTGATAACCAAAATGTAATTGATGAAATAAAATCCTTAGTTGATAATACAAGAATCTTCACTAATGATAAATTAGTTCTTAAGTTATCAGATAAAGGCAACTGTTTCATCATCGGTGTATTTAATAAGTATAGTTCAAAACTAGATGAGAACTCTGATCATTTACTTCTCGATAATCCATCAAATATGGGTAACCTCGGTACAATAATTAGAAGTAGTCTTGGTTTTGGCATTAAGAATATTGCGATTATAAAACCAGGAGTAGACTATTTTGATCCAAAGGTAATTAGATCATCAATGGGTTCGATATTTAGTGTTAATATTGAATATTTTGATTCACTTGAAGACTATGAATCAAAATACCCACACCATAATATCTATTCATTTATGCTTCAGGCAAAGAAGAATTTAAGAGATGAAACATTTTCTAATAAACCAGTTACCCTCGCATTTGGCAATGAAGCAACTGGCCTTGATATGAAATATTTAAATGAAAACTCTCTTATCATTAAGCATTCAGATGAGATTGATTCATTAAATGTTACAAACGCAGTTTCAATCGCTCTTTATGAATATTCATTGAAACTATAACATTTATTAATTATCCTTTACTTAAATGATAAAAAATGATTCTAAGTAAAATTTGAACCTCGAAACTTTACTTAGACGCTTGATTTAATACTTAGTCGTTAGAAAAGATAGACTTTATCTTTTCTTTTTTATTGTATAATAAAAGTATATGAGGTGAACATTATGGATAAAAAGACAAGATGGTATAAGGAAGCTATAATCTACCAAATCTATCCATTCAGTTTTATGGACGGAAATAATGATGGAATGGGTGATATTGAAGGTATCATTCAAAAACTGGATTATTTAAAGAACTTAGGCATAACCGCAATTTGGTTTAGCCCTCTTTATGATTCTCCAAACAAGGATTATGGGTATGATATTAGAGACTATAGAAAGATTGCAGAAGCCTTCGGTACAATGGATGATTTCAAAACCCTTTTAGACGAATGCCATAAAAGAGAAATAAAAGTAATAATGGATATGGTTGTAAACCATACATCAAATGAACATGAATGGTTTAAAAAAGCTATGGAAGATGAAAACTCTCCATATAGAGATTATTACATTATAAGAAAAGGAATCAAAAAAGGAAACAAGCTCCTTCCACCAAATAACTGGAAATCGACATTCACAGGATCTGCCTGGGAAAGAATAAAAGATACAGATGATTTCTATCTTCATTTATTTACCATTGAACAACCTGATTTGAACTGGGAGAATGAAAATGTAAGAGAAGAAATCATCGACATTCTAAATTTCTACTTAAGTATGGGTGTTGATGGTTTTAGATTTGATGTCTTTAATCTATTCTCTAAAGTAGAAGGTCTTCCAAGCGATAAACGTCTTTTTGCCTTCCCTAAAGGTGGTAATTATTATATAGATGGCCCAAGAATTCATGAATTCCTCCATGAATTAAACACTAAAGCCCTATCACTATATGATTCAATGAGTGTTGGCGAATCAATGATGCCAAACGAAGAAGATGCCTTGAAATATATTGATGAAAGTAGCGCTGAACTTGATACTCTATTTAATTTCGCTCATATGACATCTGACAACCTTTTTGGACTTAAATATTTAAAGAAGAAATTCAACTTAAAAGAGTTCAAAGATGGTTTCTTCAAACCTCAAGAAAAATACTATGAAAATGGTTGGAATACACTAGTTATAGAAAACCATGATAATCCAAGATGCATATCTCGTTTTGGGATAGATACTAAGAACTACCGCTATGAAGCCGCAACATTCATTCCAACTATCCTCTATATGGGATTTGGTACACCATATATCTATGAAGGGCAAGAATTCGGTATGATAAATAACGAATTCTCATCTTTAGATGAATTAATGGATCCAGTATCTCATTTCATCTATAATATCGCCAAAAAGATTCCATCATCAAAGAAATGGAAACTTAATACAGTTCTTTATGGCGCAAGAGATCACGCAAGAGTTCCAGTTGCCTGGGATGATAGTATAAATGGTGGATTCAATAAGGGCACCACTCCTTGGATGAAAGTATCTACTACTTATAAAGAAATAAATGCAAAGAAAGATTTAGAAAGTGATAAATCAGTCTATAAGTATTATCAAAGAATTATAGATATCAAAAAGACTAATAAAACAATTATCTATGGTAAAACTCAAGAATACTCTCATAATAATAAGAAAGTAATAGCCTATACTAGAACATTAGATGATTCTAAATATTTCATTGTAGGTAACTTTTCTAATAAGCCTGTTGAATACAAAGTACCTGATGATTTAGTAAATTTAACTAAGGTTATTTCTAACTACGATGATACTAATTATTCTAATGGCACTATAAGTTTCAGACCATATGAAGCAATTGTCTTCGAAGCTAAAAACTCCTAAAACTAAAAAGAGAGAAATAATATGAAATTAATGAGTTTTAATGTTAATGGCCTTCGTTCAGTAATAAATAAAGGTTTCTATGATTTTTTAAAAGAAGAAAACCCAGATATTCTAGGTATTCAAGAGACCAAGATGCAAGAAGGTCAAGCAGAAATAGAAAGTCTTGGATATAAACTATTTTGGAATAACGCTGAAAGAAAGGGCTATTCTGGAACGCTAGTGTATTCAAAAATAGAACCAATATCTGTGCATTATGGTCTTAAAAATGGAACACATAATGATGAAGGAAGAACTATAACCCTTGAATTTGATGATTTTTACTTTGTGACATGCTACGTTCCAAATTCTAAAGAAGGCTTATTAAGGCTTCCTTATAGAATGGAATTTGAAGATGCTTTAAGAGAATATCTTTTATCACTTAAAGAAAAGAAACATGTAATTTACTGTGGTGATTTAAATGTAGCACATAACGAAATAGATCTTGCAAATCCAAATGTCCATCACTTTGATCCGGGTTTTAGTGATGAAGAAAGAAACAAATTTAGTGAATTATTAGATTCTGGATTTATTGATACTTTTAGGTATTTCTATCCAAATAAGATTAAGTATTCTTGGTGGAGTTATAGACAGTTTTCAAGAGAAAGAAATATCGGGTGGAGAATCGACTATTTCCTAGTTGATAAAGAATATATTTCTAAAGTAAAAGATGCCTATATCTATAATGATATCTATGGGTCTGATCACTGCCCTGTCGGCATAATAATTGAATAATATATGATAATGGACTCTTCATGAGTTCATTATTTATTTTTAATGTGTTTTTTGAAATTTCTAATATTGAAATATATATTTCAATGGGTTATAATAATTTTTGGTGAATAAAAAATTAATAATTGGAGGAAATTTATTAATGTCAGAAAAAGTTTTTGCGTCAATGGATGGTAACCAAGCTGCGGCATGGTGTGCCTACGCATTCACTGAAGTTGCGGGAATTTATCCTATCACCCCATCTTCACCAATGCCAGAATACGTTGACTTATGGAGTTCTCAAGGCAAGAAGAACTTATTTGGAACATCAGTTAAGGTTATTGAAATGGAATCTGAAGCTGGTGCTGCAGGAAGTGTTCATGGATCACTACTTTCAGGTGCTCTAACAACTACTTTCACAGCCAGCCAAGGTTTATTACTCAAAATCCCTAACATGTACAAAATCGCTGGTGAATTATTACCAGGTGTAATGCATGTTGCAGCAAGAGCGCTTGCATCTCATGCTTTATCAATCTTCGGTGATCACCAAGACGTTATGGCTGCAAGACAAACTGGTTGGGCAATGCTCTGTTCAGGTTCTGTTCAAGAAGTTATGGATTTAGGTGGTGTTGCACATTTATCAGCAATCGAAGCATCTGTTCCATTCCTACATTTCTTTGATGGTTTCAGAACAAGCCATGAAGTAAACAAGATTGAAGTAATGGATTATCAAGTATTTGATAAATTATTAAATAGAGAAAAGGTAGAAGAATTTAGAAATAAAGCTTTAAACAGTGGAAAACCTGTAATCTATGGTACAGCACAAAACGATGACGTTTATTTCCAAGCAAGAGAAGCTTCTAATAAATTCTATGATGCTATTCCTGATATCGTAGCTAAATACATGGCTGAAATTTCTAAAGCTACCGGAAGAGAATATCATCCATTCAACTATTATGGTGATAAGAATGCAACTGATGTAGTAGTACTCATGGGTTCTGCATGTCAAGTTGCTGAAGAAGTTGTAGATTATCTAAATGCTAAAGGAAGAAAAGTAGGTGTTCTTGAAGTTCATCTATATCGTCCTTTCTCTGTTAAATATTTAATGGAAGCTATGCCAAAGTCAGTTAAGAGAATTGCTGTTCTTGATAGAACTAAAGAGGCTGGTGCTCTTGGCGAACCATTATATTTAGATATTAGATCTGCATACTTTGGTGTTGAAAATGCTCCAAAGATTGTTGGTGGTAGATATGGTCTTTCAAGTAAAGATGTATCTCCAAGACAAATCATTGCTGTATTTGATAACTTAGCTGGCGCTATGAAAGATCATTTCACAGTTGGTATCGTTGATGACGTTAATGGAATTTCACTCCCACTTGGTGAAGAAATCGCTGTTGGTGATCCATCTACAACTGAACTATTATTCTTTGGACTTGGTTCAGATGGTACAGTTGGTGCATGTAAAGATGCTATCAAATTAATTGGTGATAACACAGAAATGTATGCTCAAGCATACTCATCATATGACTCTAAGAAATCTGGTGGTGTTACAAGAATGCATTTAAGATTCGGTAAGAACCCAATCAAATCAACATATCTTGTTAATACTCCTGACTTCGTATCTTGCTCACAAAGTTCATATTTACCTAAATATGATCTAATTGGTGGAATCAAGAAAGGTGGAACATTCCTCTTAAATGCTCCATATGAAGGTGAAGAATTAGAAGCTATTCTTCCAAATTCAGTAAAGAAGATTTTAGCTGAAAGAGAAATCAAATTCTATACAATCAACGCATCAAAACTCGCTAAAGAAGTAGGTCTTGGCAACAAGATCAATACCGTTATGGAATCTGCATTCTTCAAACTCAACGAACAAATCATTCCATATGATAAAGCTGTTGAACTTATGAAGAAATATGCTAAGAAGACATTCGGTAGAAAAGGTGATGCTATCGTTGAAATGAACTATAGAGCTATCGAAATCGGTGGCACAGGACTTGTTAAAGCTAACGTTAAACCTGAATGGAAGAACTTAAGTGCTGATAAGAAGGCTTCTGGTGCTGATAGACCTGACTTCGTTAAGACTCTTGCTGATCCAGTTAATGCAATCAAGGGATATGATCTTCCTGTATCTGCATTCAAGGGATATGAAGATGGTATGATGCCAGTTGGTACATCTGCATATGAAAAGAGAGCTATTGCTGATCAAGTTCCAGTTTGGGATGCAACTAAGTGTATTCAATGTAACCAATGCGCATTCGCATGTCCTCATGCTGCAATCCGTCCATTCTTAGTAAGTGCTGAAGAAGAAGCTAAAGCTCCAGCTGGTGCAACTTATCTTAAAGCTATGGGTAAAGGCCTTGAAGAATATAAATTCCGTATTCAAGTTTCAGTTGAAGACTGTACTGGATGTGGTGTATGTATCAACCAATGTATCGCTAAAGAAAAAGCTTTATCATTCGTACCAATTGCTGATGCAATGAAGTCTCCTGATAAAGAACTCGGTCATTATTTCTTCAATAAAGTATCTTATAAATCAGATTTAGTAGGCAAGAATAACCCTAAGAACTTACAATTTGCACAACCATTATTCGAATTCTCAGGCGCTTGTGCTGGTTGTGGTGAAGCTCCATATGTTAAGAACGTTACACAACTCTTTGGTGAAAGAATGGTAGTTGCTAATGCAACTGGATGTTCATCAATCTATGGTGCATCATTCCCTGCATCTCCTTACACTGTAAATAGTGAAGGAAGAGGTCCTGCTTGGGCAAATTCACTCTTCGAAGACAATGCTGAATTCGGTTTCGGTATGACAATCGGTTATAGAACATTAAGAGAATCTATCCTTCCAAAGATGGATACTGCATCTGATAAAGTATCAGCTGATACTAAGGCATTATTTGATGAATTCAAAGAAAAATTCTATGATGGTGATGCAACTCTTGCTTTATCAAAGAAATTAGTTGCTGCACTTGAAAAAGAAAAAGCTCCTGAAGCAAAAGAAGTCCTCGCTATGAAGAACTACTTCGTTAAACAATCTAACTGGATCTTCGGTGGTGATGGTTGGGCATATGATATCGGTTATGGTGGACTTGACCACGTTATCGCCAACAATCAAGATGTAAACATCTTAGTACTCGATACAGAAATGTATTCAAATACTGGTGGACAATCTTCTAAATCATCAAGAACTGGTTCAATCGCTAAATTCACTGCTGCAGGTAAAGAAGGCAAGAAGAAAGACCTCGCTGCTATCGCAATGAGTTATGGACATGTATATGTAGCTACAATTTCTCATGGTGCAAACCCAGCTCAAATGGTTAAAGCATTAAAAGAAGCTGAAAGCTATCCAGGTCCATCAATCGTTATTGCTTATGCTCCATGTATCGAACAACATATCAAGAAAGGTATGAGCTTATCACAAGCTGAAGCTAAACTCGCAGTAGAATGCGGCTACTTCCCATTATTCAGATTTGACCCAAGACTAAAAGCTGAAGGCAAGAATCCATTCCAACTCGATTCTAAGACTCCAGATTGGGAAAGATATAATGAATTCTTAATGAATGAAACAAGATATGCTAGCTTAGCTCAAATCAATCCTGAAAACGCTCAAGGCTTACTTGAAGCTAACGTTGAACACGCTAAGGAAAGATTTGAAAACTACGTTAAGATGGCAAATCAACAATAATAATTAACTCCCACTTTGTGGGAGTTTTTTATCAAAAAAGGAGAATATATGAAACTTGAAGAAGTAATAAAAGAATACGCAAGTATCCCTGATATTTCGGATTTTAAAAACCCACTATTTATTGGTCCTCATCCAGATGATATTGAATTTGGTTGTGGAGCACTAGTTTCTAAGATGAAAGAAAAAGGTGCAACCATCCATTTTCTAGTTGTTACTGATGGAGCTGCCGGTTCAGCTGATTCAACAATGAACCCTAAACTTCTCGCATCTATAAGAAAAGAAGAATCAATCACATCAGCCAAGTTCTTAAACGTAGATACTATTGATTTTGAGGATTTAGAAGATGGCGGTACATTCACAAGTGAAGATGTTTTAAAGAAAGTAACACCATATATACTTAAATATAAACCGGATATCGTCTTTGCACCAGATCCAAGACTTAGAAGCGAATGCCATCACGACCATATTGAAGTAGGCACTGGCGTGATGTATGCCCTTCAAATAGTTGGTTATAAAGAAGCATTAAATAGACATTCTATCGATACCTCTAACGTTACTGAATTCCCAAGAAACATCTTCCTAGCACAGTATTTTACAGATGATTCAAACAAATACGTAGAAGTATCTGAAAAGAACCTCAATGATAAGATATCATCGCTAACTCTTCATAAATCACAACTATCTTCGCCTGAATCAGAACTTTTAATTAAATATTTCATGCTTAAAGCGATGAAAGAAGGCGAAGCTATTAATACTAAATTAGCTGAATCTTTTAAAGTAATTCATCCTATCATGCAACATGTCTATAGTGATAGTTTAAAACTATAGTGTGACAATTTATAAAAAATTGTGTAATAATTCCTCAAGTTATGTTATATTGTATATATAAATACTAAATAAGTGAGGAAGCACATGAAAGGTACAGTTAAATGGTTCAATAATGATAAAGGTTATGGCTTCATAACTGGTGAAAATGGTGAAGACTATTTTGCTCATTATACTAAAATAATGGGCGATGGCTTCAAAACTATCAAAGAAGGCCAAACAGTTACATTTGATGTAGATGAAGGTCCAAAAGGCCCTAACGCAATAAACATCACAAAAGAAGAATAAAATAAAAAAATCTCTAATTCGTTTTAGAGATTTTTTTATTCATTTCATATCTTAAACACTAATGTGTTTCTATTTTACTCAATGATGTGATATAATCATTTGTAAAGATGAGGTAAAGAAGATGAAATTATATAATACCTATACAAATAAAATAGAAGAATTAAAACCAATTAAGGAAAATACAGTAACTATCTACTACTGTGGACCTACAGTATATAACTATATTCATATTGGAAATGCTAGACCAATAGTATTTTTTGATACGCTTAAAAAATACTTAGAACATAAAGGCTATAAAGTAATAATGGCTTCTAATTTTACCGACATCAATGAAAAAATCCTCAAACAATCAGAAATCGAAGGCATCTCAGAGATGGAGGTTGCCGAAAAATATATCAACGCATATATGAGTGATGTCAGATTCTTAAATGCTGATGATTCTTTCTTAAAACCACGTGTCACAGAAACTATTCCAGAAATAATTGATTTTATCAAAGGATTAATCGATGTAGGTGCTGCATATAAGAGTGGTGGTGATGTATATTATCGTGTTTCATCTTTAAAAAACTATGGACAATTATCTAATAGAAAAACAGATGAACTCATTCAAGGAGCAAGAGTAGAAGTTAGAGAAGAAAAAGAATCTGGCCTTGACTTTGCCCTTTGGAAAGAATTCCCACAAGGAATCAATTATCCATCTCCATGGTCAGTAGGACGTCCTGGTTGGCATACTGAGTGCTGCGTAATGATTCATAAATTATTTGGTGGTATGATTGATATTCATGGTGGTGGTGCTGATTTGATCTTCCCACATCATGAAAATGAAATAGCTCAAAATGAATCACTCTATCACAATAGAATTGCCAATATTTGGGTTCACAACGGAAGACTCAATTTCGGTCAAGAAAAGATGAGTAAATCTTTAGGTAATGTCATCTGGACAAAAGATCTTAAATGTGATCCAAGGGCATTCCGTCTTCTCCTTTTAAAGGCATCTTATAGAAACGTTGTATCATATACTGATGAACTTCAAGATCAAGCCAGTGTTGAATTCGATAAAATCAATACTGCATTCCATAAATTATTCTTATATCTAGATGTAAATAACTTATTTGATGATAGCGTCAATACTGAAGAATCAAATAACTTCATGAAGAAGTTTGATGATGCTAATGACGAAGATATGAACACTCCAAATGGCGTCACTGTAATCAACGATATAGTAAAAGAAGTTAATCTAGAATTAAGAGGCAAAAAGAATCCAGAAAGATTAGTATCTCTATATAATACATTAAAAGAGATGCTCTATGTTTACGGCCTTGATAGTAAACTTGAAAGAATGAATGAAGAGAATAGAAAACTCTATAATGATTGGAATCTCGCAAGACAAAATAAAGATTTTGAAAAGGCTGATGAACTTAGAAAACAGTTAATAGATAGTGGCGTAGAGTTATGATACAAGAAAATGGATTAACTTTGGCATACATTGGCGATGCGATCTATGAACTCAAAATAAGAGAATATCTTTTGACACAAAACTATACAAAAGTAAACGATCTTCATAAGCACGCAATAAAGTATACAAGTGCCATTAGTCAAGCACAAATAATAGACTATTTAATGCCAAATTTAACTGAAGAAGAAATCGAATATTATAAGAGAGGAAGAAACACCGGTGGTACTCATAAACCTAAAAATGCCTCTTTAAATGACTACAGAAAAGCCACAGGCTTTGAAGCATTAATAGGATACCTCTATTTGATAAAAAATCTCGATAGAATGGATGAATTAATCAATAAATCTATAAATTATATAAATTCAAAAAATGACTACAATTAGGCATTTTCTATGATATAATTATAAATGTAAGGAAGAAATAATTTATGTTGTTAAAAGGAAAAAACGTTTCTAGAGAAACAATTTATTCATCTAAAAATATAAAGAAAATTATCATCAAAGAGTCTTTCAATGATGAAGTTTTAACATACATGAAGAAAAACCATATAAATTATACCATTCTTCCTGATAAGGATTTCAATATGAGATATAAAGATGCACAAGGAATTGTCGTAGAAACAGGCGATTATCAGTATGCATCTTTTGACGAATGTTTAAAAAATACAACCAATAATTCTCTATGTGTTATTTTAGATTCAATTGAAGATCCACAGAACTTTGGAAATATCATTCGTTCTTTTGAAGCCCTTGGTGGATCATTTATAATTATTCCTAAAAATCGTTCAATAGAAGTAAATGAAACTGTCGCAAAAGTATCAGCTGGTGCCTATGCGCACGTTAAGATCACTCAAGTTACAAACCTCAATCAAGCTATTTCAAAACTCAAAGATAATGGTTATTGGGTGATGGGAACTGATATGGATGGCGATACAGACTATGATAATGTTAGAGTAGATATGCCAATTGCCCTTATCATCGGTTCTGAAGGTTTTGGTATGAGCAAGCTAATCAAACAAAACTGTGATTATCTATTAAGGATACCTATGGTTGGCAAAATCAATAGTTTAAATGCATCTATCTCTTGTGCGATTGTCATGTCTGATATAGTATCTAGGAGGAGAAAGCTATAAACACATTTGGATTTAATGATTATGAACTCTTGTATATGATTCAAGATGGTGACTCTCTAGCTCTAGACATCATCTATAAAAAATACATCAATCTTATTTATAAAAAAATAAAAGAATTCAACTTTAAATCCGATTATGAAGACATTTTGCAAGAATGTCTAATAGTATTAAACAATTCAATAGAAAAATATAAAGATGGTCCAGTTCCTTTTGTTGCATTCTTTAGTAGGAATCTTCAAAACAAATTATCATCAATCTACACCACAAAAAAGAAAAACAAATTGTTAGTTTCTGATAGTGTTGGAGTAATGATGGACTCATCTTTTTCTTTTTTTGCTGATTACGACATAAACGAAAAACTTTTTAAAGGACTAACACCACTCGAAAGAAAACTTATTGAACTCAGGTTCCTTGAAAAAAAAGAAGTATCATTCATTCTTAAAAACTATGAGATGAAAAGAAGTACCTATTATTACATAGTAAAAAAAGCCCTAAACACAATAAGAAAAAACATCACAAAATACCAATTATCATTCTAAAATCTAAAACAAAAACACATCTTGTTTATTTGTTAAATAACCTAGTAAAAAAATTGTTTACATTTTTTGATTATTTGATATAATGATATTGCATATTTTTGAAATATGTCTTTTTTAAGATGGAAATGTCAACACGATAAACTAAAATCTTAAATGCTTGACTTTTCAATTATATATCTTTAAAATATATAAAATGGGACGACTAATATGCAAGAAAAAGTAATTCTAATTTGTGCAGAGTGTTCATCTCGCAATTATATAATGAATAAGAATAGCTTAAAAAAAGAAAGAATTGAAATTCTAAAGTTTTGTAAGCACTGTAATAAAAGGACTCTTCATAAAGAGTCAAAGTAATGGGAGAAATCGTATGGAAACTAAAGACAATGAGGCAAAAGAAGTAAAGAATGCCGAAAAAGAACAAACTAAAACTGAAAAAGTAACTAAAGAAGGTTCAATGTCAAGAGTATGGGCTTTCATCAAAGAAGAACATAAATTTGAAAACTGGTTATTATTCGCTCTTGCACTAATTCTTCTAGTATTATCTTTATACATCTTACTAGCTGGTATTGGTAATGCAATGGGTGATGATGCAACTGTAAATACATTCGCAGACACATTCTTTGATATTTCACTCTCAGGTTGGGGAATCTTCAATAAGCCTTGGAAAGTTATACTTATCTCTTCAATAATCGTAGTAGTATCATTAGGCTCAATCGTTTATTGTATTTGGCCAGTATGTGTTCCAAGTTTCAAAGAATTAAAGTTCGTCACATGGACAGATAAAAAGACTTTATTTGCTAATAGCTTAACTGTTATTTCATTCATTGTTTTCTTAACTGTTTTATTCTATCTATTCAACTTAGCTCTTGCACCTTTATTAAATTTAATATTTGGAGCATAATATGGCAGAAATTAAGGGCGAAAAACTTTGGTATATCGTCCAGACTTATTCTGGAAAGGAAAATGCCGTTAAAGATAATTTAATTCAACGTATCACATCAATGGATATGGAAGGACAAATCTTCCAAGTTATCGTTCCAGAACAAATCGTTCAAGAAAAGAAAGAAGATGGAACAATCAAAGAAAAAGTTGTTAAGATCTTCCCAGGTTATGTATTCATTGAGATGATTGATAATGAACAATCTTGGTGGGTTGTTAGAAATACACCACAAGTTACAGGTTTCTTAGGATCTGCTGGTAAGAAGACAAGACCAGTTCCAGTTCCAGCTTATGAAATGGAACCAATTCTAAAAGCTTGCGGTATTACTAAAGCTCCAGAAATTTCTTATCATGTTGGTGATATCGTTACAGTAATAAGAGGCAATTTCAAAGACCGTGTTGGTAAAGTAGAAGCAATCGATCTTGATAAAATGGAGACAACTATTTCTATTGAAATGTTCGGTCGTACAATCTCTGCCCCTGTTGCTGCAGATGATGTCGAAGTCGTTAATTAATTAATTGGTAGCCTAGGCTACCTTTTATTATTATTAATATATATAAGTATAAAGGAGGTCTAATGATGGTTAAATGTGCAATATTTGATTTAGATGGTACACTCGTTGATTCAATGCCATACTGGGAAACTTCAGCAGTAAAACTTCTTGAAAAAGAAGGCATCAAAGCCGAAGAGAATCTATGCGATAAGTTCCTTTCAATGTCGCTTCCAGAATCAGCAGACTATCTTATAAAAACCTATAGTTTAAATTATTCAAACGAAGAGATATGCCAGAAAATTGATGATATAATGCTTGAAAACTATATTAACTATGTTAATATAAAACCACATATCATTGACCTTTTAGAAAGTTTTTATAATCTTGGAATCAAGATGGCAGTTGCCTCTTCAACAGATAGAGAATTAATAGTAGCTTGCCTTAAAAAATTATCACTAGATAAGTTCTTTTCATTCATCACAACTTCAACAGAAATCGGCAAATCTAAACAGCATCCCGATATCTATATTAAGTGCGCAAATCACTTTAACGTACCATATAATGAAACAATGATTTTTGAAGATCTTCCATACGGAATTATCGCCACAAAATCACTAGGATTTATCACTGTCGGTTTATACGATAAAACAAGCGAAAAACATCAAAAAACACTAGAAAAATATTCAAAATATTATTTCAAAAATATCGATGATTCATTCGTAAAAAAGATGATTGAAATTGCGGGTAAGTAAAACAACACTTGCCCGTGTTTCATTAATTAAATATTTTTGTTTTTCGCTGAAATTAATTATTGACATTAATAATTGATTATTATATAATAAAAAACGCGTGTGAGTTGTTCGCACGTGTGGGAGAGCGCAAAATGTGCTCATTAGACCACAACATGATCAAGGAGGAAACATCATGGCAAAACAAGTTAAAACAGTTGTTAAATTGCAAATCCCTGGTGGAAAAGCCACTCCAGCTCCACCTATCGGACCAGCACTAGGACAAGCAGGTGTTAATTTACAGCAATTCGTAACTCAGTTTAACGACCGAACTAAGGATATGGTTGGCTCAATTGTGCCTGTAATCATCAGCGTTTATGATGACAGAAGTTTCACTTTCATCACTAAGACTCCACCAGCATCTGATCTTTTAAGACAAGCTGCAGGAATCAAGAAAGGTTCAGGAAAACCTAACAAAGAAAAAGCTGGAACTATCACTAAAGAACAGCTCAAGGCAATCGCTGAAAAGAAGATGCCAGATTTAAACGCAAATGATATCGAAGCTGCAATGAAGATCATCGCGGGCTCAGCTCGTCAGATGGGCATTGAAATTGTAGAATAGTCATTTGACAATTGTGTGGAAGGATATTCCGCTATTACCACAAGGAGGAAACAACATTTATGAAAAAAGGTAAAAAGTATATTGAAGCCGCTAAGCAAGTAGACTCTACTAAGCAATATACAGTTGAAGAAGCTGTAGCATTACTTAAGAAAGTTCACTTCGAAAAGTTTGATGCTTCAGTAGAAATTGCTTTCCGTCTCAATCTTGACCCACGTAAAGCTGAACAGAACCTAAGAGGTGCATTCGTGCTCCCTAACGGAACTGGTAAAACTAAGAAAGTCTTAGTATTCGCTAAAGGTGAAAAAGCTGCAGAAGCTCAAGCTGCTGGTGCTGACTACGTTGGCGAAGCTGATTACGTTCAAAAGATTATGGGTGGATGGTTCGATTTCGACACAGTAGTTGCTACACCTGATATGATGGCAGTTATTGGTAAACTCGGTAGAGTTTTAGGACCTAAAGGTTTAATGCCAAACCCAAAGACTGGAACAGTAACAAACGACTTGACTAAAGCCCTTGCTGATATCAAAGCCGGTAAAGTAGAATACAGAGTTGATAAAGTAGGTAACATCCAACTCGGTATCGGAAAAGTTTCATTTGATAATCAAAAACTCGTTGAAAACATCAACGCAACAGTAGAATTATTCAAAAAACTTAAACCAGCAACAGTAAAAGGAACTTTCATCAAGAACATTACTATTTCTTCAACAATGGGCCCTGGAATCAAGATCCAGTACTAATTATTTGAAGAAAACCAAAAAAACGAATATATATCTAAGATAGCTGGTGTGCTAAGCACTTAATTTCCCGCTGAGATTTCAAGGATAATACATTTATTTTTCCTCTTTTCTCTCGGCGAAAAGAGGTTTTATTTACTTTAAAGGAGAAATTCATGGCAAATCAAAAAATCGTTGCTTCTAAAGCAGATCAAGTTGAAAAGCTAGCTACCCAAATGAAAGAAAGTAAGTCATATTTCCTTTGTGAATATGCAGGACTTACAGTCGCTCAAATGGAAGAACTCAGAAAGACTCTTAGAAAAGATAATTGTTTCTTGAAGGTCGCAACAAACAATACTATCAAAAGAGCCGCAATCTCAAACGGTTTTGAACAACTAAACGATGTTGAAGGCCCATCTTGCATTGTTATTTCTAACAATGAATCAGTAGACGGTCCAAAAGCCGTAGCTGCTTTCGCTAAGAAGAATAAGAAGCTTAAAATCAAGGACGGTGTTGTTGATGGACAATACTGCACTAAAGAAGAAATAATCGCTATTTCTCAATTACCATCAAAGACTGGATTACTTGCAATGCTCGCAGGTGGAATGTATCAAACAATCCAGCAATTATGTTTAGGATTACATATGATTGCTAATCCTGAAGCTAAAACACAAGAATAATCTAAGGAGAATTTATCATGGCAAAAATCACAAAAGAACAATTTATTGAATCATTAAAAGAAATGACTCTACTCGAAGTTAAAGAATGGGTAGATGCAATGAAAGAAGAATTCGGCGTTGATCCAACTGCTGTTGCTGTTGCAGGTCCAGCTCAAGCTGCTGCTCCAGCTGAAGAAGAAGGTCCAAAGAACGTATCTGTTATTTTAACAGGTGTTGGTGCTTCTAAAGTTGCTGTTATCAAAGTTGTTAGAGATTTACTCGGCGTTGGTCTAATTGAAGCTAAAGGTATCGTTGATGCTGCTCCTAAAGCTATTAAGGAAAACATCACTCCAGAAGAAGCTGAACCAATCAAGAAACAATTCGAAGACGCTGGCGCTACTGTTGAAATTAAATAGTTTTAATAGGCCAGTAAATAACTTTTAAATTGAAAAATGAGCTCATCACAGCTCATTTTTCTTTTATTTATTAGTAAATATAATATATAATAAGTAATATGATAGAGAAAATAGTTGAATTCCTAATTGCTCTTTTTAGTGGCAATTCTAAATTAATAACTTTCATAGCCTCGATGATTCCACTAATCGAACTCAAGGGTGCAATACCTGTTGGAGTAAGACTTGGAGAAAATCTTTTATCATCGGCTCTTTTTGCCTATTTAGGTTCAACTATTGTATTTTTCTTTGTCTTTTTCCTTTTAATACCTATATTTAATCTATTAAAGAAAATAAAATTCTTTAAGAGACTTGTCGAAAAAATAGAAGGAGTTTTTGAAAGAAAGGCTGAGAAAATAGCTGAAAAGAAATCGTGCGATACAGAACAAGAAAAAAGAAGAATGTATAGATTAGCACTCTTCCTCTTTGTAGCCGTTCCATTCCCTGTGACTGGCGTTTGGACAGGTACTGCAGTTGCCGTATTTTTAAAGATGAAATTCAAGGATTCTATCCTTCCAGTAGTCCTTGGAAACTTCATTGCTGGATCAATTATCACCCTCTTAACTTTCCTCTTTAAAGACTATGTAGATATTATAATATATGTATTATTTGCCCTAGTATTAATTATGTTAACTATCTTTATTATTAAGGTAATTAAATCAAAACCAAGGGAAGAAATAGATGAAAATGAGCAGAGTTAGCCTTTGCTTTTTTTATTTTTTTAGATGAACTTTTCACTATTTTGCGCAAAATTCAATATAAAACTATCTTGTAACAAATACACAATTTTTTAACCTTTAGGTTTATATACTGAGTATATAAACCATAAAAAATATCTAAAATTCCTACTTGACTTTAATATTATATTGTAATATAATATATCTCGCGTGCGTAAGCATGCATAAATTATTGGGATGTTGCTGCTACACTAGATGGTGTTGTCATAGTGAGCAGGGAACTCTCAAATTACAAACTAAAAGATATTTAGAAAGGAGCAACACATGGTAGCAAGAAAAGACATTAGAATCAAGCTAAAATCCTATGACGCAAAGTTATTGGACCAATCTGCTAAACGTATCGTTGAAGCAGCAAAAAGAACTGGTGCGAAAGTATCAGGACCTATCCCACTACCTACTGACAAAGAAGTCTTCACAGTCTTAAGAAGTCCTCATGTCAATAAGGATTCAAGGGAACAATTCGAAAGAAGAACACACAAGAGATTAATCGACATTATCCATCCTACTCAAGCAACAATGGATGCATTAATGAGATTAGACCTCCCATCAGGTGTTGACATTCAACTTAAGTAGGTGACGAATATGAGAAATGCAATCCTTACAAGAAAAGTTGGAATGACACAAATTTTTGATCAAAACGGACTTTTAGTACCTGTAACTGTACTAGAAGCAAAAGGCGGAAACACAGTTCTCCAAATTAAGACTAAGGAAAACGATGGTTATTCTGCTTATCAATTAGGTTTCGAAGATAAGAAGGAATCTAATGCATCTAAAGCTTTAATCGCTCACTGCAAGAAAGCTAATACAGCTCCAAAGAGATGTATCTCTGAAGTTAGATGCAAAGACATAACATTAAACGTTGGTGATACTGTTAACGTAGATATGTTCGAAGCTGGACAATACGTAGACGTAACAGGAACTGCAATTGGTAAAGGTTATGCTGGTCCAATCAAGTTAAACAACCAACATAGAGGACCTATGGGCCACGGTTCAAAATATCACAGAGGAATCGGTTCAATGGGTTCTATCGCTCCAAACAGAGTGTATAAAGGTAAAAGAATGCCTTCTCATATGGGCGCTTGGACTAGAACAGTTCAAAACTTAACAGTAATTGAAGTTATTGCTGATAAGAACTTAATCCTTGTAAAAGGAAATGTACCAGGACCAAAGAAGGGATTAGTATTCGTTAAAGCTTCTCTTAAGAAGAGTGCGTAGGAGAGTAAAATATGGCTAATATCGATGTATTAAATATGCAGGGTGAAGTTGTATCATCACTCGAATTAAACGACAAAGTCTTCGGACAAGAATGGAACGATCAAATAATCTACGATGTAGTTAAGTCTCAAAGAGCAGCTATGAGAATCGGTTCAAGCCAAACTAAAAACCGTGCAGCTGTATCAGGCGGTGGAAGAAAGCCTTACAGACAAAAAGGTACAGGCCATGCTCGTCAAGGTACAATCAGAGCTCCACAATATAGAGGTGGCGGACACGTATTCGAACTTCATCCAAGAGATTATAGTTTCTCTGTAAACAAGAAAGTTAGAAGACAAGCTTTAAGAATTGCTTTATCTGAAAAAGTAGCTACAAGCAAGTTCATCGTTCTTGATTCACTTCAAGTTGAAGATGTTAAAACTAAAACAATCGTTAAGATGTTTGACGATGTTAAAGCAGAAGGTAAAACACTCGTTCTCGTTAACGGCTTAGATGTTAAATTAGAACTTTCAGTAAGAAATATACCTTATGCAGCAATCTGTTTAGATAGTCACTCAAGTGTTTATGACATTTTAGATGCTGAAACACTAGTAGTAACAAAAGACGTAGTAAATTATTTCGAGGAGGCTTTATTAGATGAATAGTTATGATGTAGTAAAGAAGCCTATCATTACTGAAAAGAGTATGAAACTCGTTGAAAAGGGCCAATACACTTTTGAAGTAGCTAAAAACGCTAACAAGGCTGATGTTAAAAAGGCTATCGAAGAAATTTTCAAAGTTCATGTTGAATCTGTAAACATGATCAATTGTCTTCCAAAAGCGAAGAGAGTTGGTAAATATTCAGGATACTTACCAGCTGTACACAAAGCAGTTGTAAAACTAGCTAAAGGCGATAAGATTGAAATCTACGCTAAATAGGATTTATTATGGGAATTAAGAAATTTAAACCTATCACTAACGGAACAAGAAATATGAGCGCCCTTGACTACAAGGAAGTTACAACAAATGTTCCAGAAAAATCTTTAACAGAAGTATTAAAGAAAAATGGTGGTAGAAACAACCAAGGTAAAATCACTGTTCGTCATCAAGGTGGCGGTGAAAAACAAAAATATAGAATTATCGACTTCAAGAGAAACAAAGATGGTATTGAAGGTGTAGTTAAAACTATAGAATACGATCCATCAAGAACTGCATTTATCTCTCTCATCCAATATCCTGATGGAGAAAAGAGATATATCATTCGTCCAGAAGGCTTAAAAGTAGGCGATAAAGTAATCTCTGGCGAAAACGTAGATATCCAAACTGGTAACTGCCTCCCAGTAGGTAATATTCCAGTAGGTACATTCATTCATAACCTTGAATTAATCCCTGGTCATGGCGCACAACTCGTTAGAAGTGCTGGATCAAGTGCACAAATTCTTGGTAAAGATAACGGCTTCGTAATCATCAGATTATCAAGCGGTGAAGTAAGAAGATTTAAAGAAGCTTGCCGTGCAACAATAGGTGTTGTATGTAACGGTGAAAGAACACTTATCTATGTAGGTAAAGCTGGTAAATCTAGACATTATGGTATTCGTCCAACTGTAAGAGGTTCAGTTATGAACCCAGTAGATCACCCTCATGGTGGTGGTGAAGGTACTCAACCAATTGGACATAAAGCACCAATGACCCCTTGGGGTAAGAAAGCTCTTGGCGTTAAGACAAGAAGCAAGAAGAATCCTTCTAACAAGTTCATTGTAAGAAGAAGAAATGGTAAGTAGGAGATAGGACATGTCAAGATCTATTAAGAAAGGTCCATTCTGTGATGAATCTTTAATGAAGAAAGTCATCGAAGCTAAAAACTCAAAATCAAAGAAAGTCATTCAAACTTGGTCAAGACGTTCTACTATCTTCCCAGAATTTGTAGGACTAACAATCGGCGTATACAACGGCAAACAATTCGTTCCAGTATACGTAGTAGAAGATATGGTTGGACATAAACTTGGTGAATTCTCGCTCACAAGAAACTTCCGTGGCCATACTTCTGGTGATAAACAACAAGGTAAGAAATAGGAGGAAGTAATATGGAAGCTAAAGCTAGTGTAAAAATGATCAGAATTGCTCCTCGTAAAGTAAGACTTGTTCTTGATTTAGTTAGAGGCAAAGATTACAAAGAAGCTGAAGCCATCTTAAAGAACGTTAATCGTGGCGCAGCTAGAGAAGTATTAAAAGTTATCAATTCATGTAAAGCTAATGCAGAACACAACTTCAATATGGACGTTGAAAAGCTTTATGTAAAAGAAATTTACGCAAACGAAGGAATTACAATGAAGAGAATGCAACCTCATGCTAAAGGCCAAGGCTTTGCAATCTTAAAAAGAACTAGTTCAATCTACTGCGTTTTAGGAGAGAGGGAATAATCTATGGGACAAAAAGTTAATCCTAATGGTTTACGTCTTGGCATCAACAAGAACTGGGATGCTAGATGGTATGCAAGCAATAAAGAAGTGCCATACCTTCTCGACGAAGATTTAAAAATTAGAAAATACGTTGCTAAGAAATTCCAATCAGCATCAATCGCAAGAGTTGTTACTGAAAGAAGTAAAAACAGAGTAGTAGTTACTCTCTATACTGCAAAACCTGGTATGGTTATCGGTAGAGAAGGCGCTATCAAGAAAGAAGCTGTTGAAGAATTATCTAAATTAACAGGAAAAGAAGTTTACGTTAACGTTAAAGAAGTTAGACGTCCTGAAACTGATGCAACACTCGTTGCTGAATCAATCGCTCGTCAACTTGAAAACCGTGCTTCATTCAGAAGAGTTCAAAAACTCGCTATCACAAGAGCTTTAAAAGCTGGTGCTAAAGGATGCAAAACTTCTATTTCTGGTAGACTTGCTGGCGCTGAAATCGCTAGAAGTGAAGGTTATTCTGAAGGAAACGTTCCTCTACATACTCTTCGTGCTAATATCGACTACGCTCACACTGAAGCCTTAACTACTTATGGTATCCTCGGTGTTAAAGTGTGGATCTATAAAGGCGAAGTATTAAAGGGAACTCCTGAAGAAGAAGACACAAGAAGGGAGGATAGAAGACATGTTAATGCCAAAAAGAACTAAGTACCGTCGTCCACATAGACTTTCATTCGAAGGTCATGCAAAAGGCGGAACAGAACTCGCATTCGGTGAGTTCGGTCTAGTTGCTAAAGAAGGCGCATGGGTCACTGCCCGTCAAATTGAAGCAGCCAGAGTTGCTATCACAAGATATTTAGACAGAACTGGTAAAGTTTGGATCAAAGTATTCCCACACTTAGCTAAAACTAAGAAACCTCTCGAAGTACGTATGGGTTCTGGTAAAGGTGCGGTTGAAGGATACGTTGCAGTAGTTAAAGAAGGATTCATCCTCTTCGAACTTGCAGGAGTAAGCGAAGAAGCAGCTAAAGAAGCTTTCCGTCTTGGCGCTGCAAAACTCCCAGTTTTAACAAAAATGATTAAGAAGGAGGTTCAATAGTTTTATGAGAATCGAAGAAATCAGAAAGCTTTCTAACGAAGACATCACTAAGAAGATTCAAGATTTAAAGAAACAATTATTTGATCTCCGTTTCAAACAAGCTACAGGTCAATTACAAAATGTAGCTGACATTAAGAAAACAAGAAAGACTATCGCTCGTCTCTCTACAGTATTAAATGAGAGAAGAGTAGAGGCATAGGAGGAAAGTATGGAAAGAAACGTTCGTAAAACTTTCGTTGGTATCGTTGTATCTGATACAAATGATAAAACCATCACTGTTAAAGTTGATACTTATAAAAAACATCCTCTCTACTCTAAAAGAGTGATGTCATCTAAGAAATTTAGAGCTCATGATGAAGAAAACATCGCTCATGTTGGCGATAAAGTTGAAATCATGGAAACTAGACCTCTCAGTGCAACTAAACGTTATCGTTTAATCAAAGTCATTGAGAAGCATATTGAAGTGTAGGAGGACTCGGTAATGATTCAAACTTTTTCAAGATTAAGAGTTGCTGATAACTCTGGCGCTAAAACAATTATGTGCATTAAAGTATTAGGTGGAACTCACAGAAAATTCGCTCATATCGGTGATATTATCGTAGCTTCTGTTAAGAGTGCATCATCTGACGGTAACGTTAAACAATCTGATATTGTTAAAGCTGTTATCGTAAGAACTAAAAGAAGTATCCAAAGACCTGATGGATCATCAATCAAATTCGATGATAACGCAGCCGTTATCGTTGACTCTGAAAAGAATCCAAAAGGAACACGTATCTTTGGTCCAGTAGCAAGAGAACTCCGTGATAAAGAATTCACAAAGATCGTATCTCTCGCTCCTGAGGTATTATAGGAGGACGGCTATGAATCTTAAGAAAGGTGATCAAGTTGTTATCATTAGTGGCCAAGATAAAGGCAAAACTGCTAAGATCGTTGCTGTTCTAAAGAACAACAAAGTTCTTCTCGATGGAGAAGGCATCAAGTTCGCTAAACATCATGAAAAACCATCTAACTCAAACCCAGATGGCGGTATCGTTGATAAAGCTATTCCAATTGATGCATCAAACGTTATGCTCGTAGTTGGAAAAGACAAACAAAGAACAAGAGTTGGTTATAAAACTATAACTCAACAATCTAAAAAGAAAAATAGTCCAGCTGTTTCTAAGAAAGTTAGATATTCAGTTAAGACTCAAGAAGTGTTGGATTAGTAGGAGTGTATTATGAATAGACTACAAGAAAGATATTTAAATGAAATCCAACCAGCTTTAATGAAGAAATTCAACTATTCAACTGTAATGCAATGTCCTAAAGTTGTTAAGATCGTTGTAAACATGGGTGTTGGTGATTCAATCCAAAACTCAAAATTATTAGATGATGCAGTAGCTGATTTAACTCAAATCACAGGACAAAAACCAGTTATCACAATCGCAAAGAAGTCAATCGCTAACTTCAAACTCCGTGAAGGAATGAAGATCGGTACAAAGGTTACTCTTCGCGGTCAAAGAATGTATGAATTCTTAGACAAGCTCGTTTCAATTACCCTTCCTCGTGTTAGAGACTTTAGAGGCGTAAGCGCTAAAGCTTTCGATGGTAGAGGAAACTACACATTAGGTGTTAAAGAACAAATTATCTTCCCAGAAATCAATCTAGATAAGGTAACTAAAGTTCGTGGTATGGACATTGTAATCGTTACAACAGCCCAAACTGATGAGGAAGCTTTCGAATTATTAAAACTCGTAGGTGTTCCATTCCAACGCAAAGGTGAATAAGAATTATGGCAAAGACATCAAAAATCGTTAGTTCAAAAAGACCACAAAAGTTCTCAACTCGTGTTTACACAAGATGCGAAAGATGTGGACGTCCTCATGCAGTATATCGCAAATTCCATTTATGCCGTATCTGTTTCAGGGAATTAGCTTCAGAGGGAAAGATCCCTGGAGTAAGAAAATCAAGTTGGTAGGAGGAAAGTAAAATATGATGACAGATCCAATTGCTGATATGCTCACTCGTATCAGAAACGCTAATGCGATGAAGATGAAAACTGTTAATATTCCTCTATCACGTACTAAAACAGAAATCCTTGAAGTATTAAGAGTAGAAGGATATATTATGGGTTACGAAGTTAAGAGAGATGAAGTTTCTCATCGTAACGTTATTGAAGTAACTTTAAAATATTTATCAAACAATGAAAGAGTTATCCAAGGACTCAAGAGAATCTCTAAGCCAGGCTTAAGAGTTTATGCAGCAGCTGAAAAACTCCCTAAGGTACTTAATGGGCTCGGTGTTGCAATCATCTCTACATCTAAAGGTATTATGACTGATAAAGATGCAAGAAGACAAAATATCGGTGGCGAAGTAATCGCCTACATCTGGTAGTAATTATGAGTCGTATTGGTAAAAAACCTATAGCTATCCCAGACGGCACTAAAGTAACAGTTGAAAACAACGTAGTTACTGTAGAAGGCAAACTCGGAAAGCTCACACAAAAATTTAGAAACGATGTAGTAATCGAAGTAAAGGATAACGAAGTACACGTTACTCTTCCAGAAAACCCTACATCATTCTCAGAAGTTTATCATGGAACTGCAAGAGCATTAGTACACAACATGGTAGTAGGATGCAGCGAAGGTTTCAAAGTTGCACTCGAAATCAAGGGCACAGGTTACAGATTTGTAAACAGCACTCCTGGTGTTCTTACAGTTTTAGCTGGTTATTCAAATCCAGTAGAGTCTAAGATTCCAGAAGGAATCACAATTGAGCTCCCAACTCAAACTGACTGCGTTATCAAAGGCGCAAACAAGGAACTAGTTGGAGAATATGCAGCTAACATTAGGGGAATTAGACCTCCTGAGCCATACCATGGAAAAGGTATAAGATATAAAGGCGAAAAAGTTAGACATAAAGAAGGAAAGACAGCGAAGTAATTATGATTAAGATTTATGATTCAAATGCACAAAGACTAAGACGTCATGAACGCGTAAGAAAAACTGTAAGCGGAACTCCTGAACGTCCAAGATTAGATGTTTTCCGTTCAAATATGCATATCTATGCTCAAGTTATTGATGATACTAAGGGTGTTACACTCGCTAGTGCATCAAGTTTAAAACTCGCTCGTGGTTCAAACTGTGAAGCAGCTAAAGAAGTAGGCAAGATGGTTGCTGAAGCTGCTCTCAAAGCTGGAATCACTGAAGTAGTATTCGACCGTGGTGGTTATATCTATCATGGTAGAGTTAAAGCTCTCGCAGACGGCGCTAGAGAAGCCGGACTCAAATTCTAGGAGGATTATTAAATGGAAGAAAAAGAATTAGAAGTTTTAGAAACTCCAGAAGTTGAAGCTGCTCCTCAAGCTAGCGAAGCTACTCAAGAAGAGAGACCTAGAAGAGATCGTAGAAACTCTGAAAGACGTCCAAGAAGAGAAAAAGCGGTTGAAGAAGAATCTCCATACCAAGAAAAATTAATCTCTGTAGGCAGAATCACTAAGGTAGTTAAGGGTGGTAGAAGAATGCGTTTCAATGCCCTCGTAGTTATCGGTGATGGTAAAGGTCTCGTTGGCTTTGGCACTGGTAAAGCTCATGAAGTACCAGATGCAATCAAGAAAGCTGCAAAAGATGCAGAAAAGAATTTAGTTAAAGTTCCACTATACGGAACTACAATTTCTCACCAAATCGTAGGTCACTACGGTGCTGGTTCAGTTCTTCTAAAACCAGCCGTTCCTGGTACTGGTGTATCAGCTGGTGGTGCTGTTCGTTCTATCATGGAACTTGCAGGTATTGAAGACGTATTATCAAAATCTCTCGGTTCTCATACTCCAATCAACGTAGTTAGAGCAACATTCGATGCACTAACTCACTTACGTTCAGTAGATCAAGTTGCTGAAGTTAGAGGAATCGAGGCAAGGAAGGTACTTAAATAATGTTAAAAGTTACTTTAGTTAAGAGCCCTCTTACAAGAAAACAAAATCAAATCGCTACTGTTAAAGCTTTAGGTTTACACAAACTCCACAGCTCAGTAGTAAAAAACGATAATCCTCAGATCAGAGGTATGATTAACACAATCAAACACCTCGTTAAGGTCGAAGAAGTGGAGGCATAATATGGCACTTGAAAATTTAAAACCAACTCCTGGTTCAACTCATTCAAAGAAAGTACTAGGCCGTGGTTATGGCGCTCATGGCAAAACTTCAGGTAGAGGCCAAAAAGGTCAAGGATCACGTGCTGGTGGTGGACCTCGTTTAGGTTTCGCTGGTGGGCAAACACCTCTCTATAAGAGACTTGCGAAAAGAGGTTTCACACATGTATTCAAGAAAGAATACGCAATCGTTAATGTTTCTATGTTAAATGTTTTCGAAGCTGGTTCAACTGTTGATAAAGAAGCTCTCGTTAACGCAGGTTTAGTTGATAAAGATGCCAAACTCGTTAAAGTACTCGCAAACGGCGAATTAAATGTTGCTCTTACAGTAAAAGCTGACAAAGTTTCAGAAAACGCAAAAGCTAAAATTGAAGCCGCTGGTGGAAAAGTAGAGGAGTAATCTAATGGATACTATCAAGAAGGTCTTCAAAAACAAAGAAGAGATGCTTAAAATCTTATTTACTCTTGGAATGTTCTTAGTATTTAAAATTTGTACTATGATCCCTGCAGTAAATAATGTCCAATTATTCAAAGCTGAAGATTCAGCAGGATTTATCGGTATTATTAACTCCTTCTCAGGAGACGCTCTTAGAAATTATTCAATAGTCGCATTAGGAATTGGTCCTTACATCACCGCATCAATCATCATCGAACTTTTAGAAATGGATATCATTCCAATTCTCAAAGAATGGAAAGATGAAGGAGAAGAAGGACGTAAAAAATTAGGTCAACTCACAAGATATGCTGGTATCGGCGTTGCTTTCATTCAAGCAGTTGCTACTACATTCGGTATGCAAGCCCAAATCTTCCAAGGCGGAAGAACTTCATTCCTTGGTTTAATGGCCGTTTCTATTACTCTAACTGCTGGTTCAGCTCTCTGTATCTGGCTCGCAGACTTAATCACAACTTATGGTGTTGGTAATGGTACATCATTACTAATCACAATTGGTATTGTTATTTCTTTCCCAAGCTCTATAAGTACTCTAGTTTCGGATATTTCAGGTCAAGAAGTTGCATTCTCTAAATATTTCACTGCATTCTTCTCACTCCTATTATTCTTTGTTATCCTAATCGGTATCGTATTTATGGAAGGCTCACAAAGAAAGATTCAGATTCAATATGCTAATAGACCTAGTGCTGCTAAGTTCCAAGGCGCAAGCGAATCTACATTCCCAATTAAGCTCAACTCAGCTTCAGTTATCCCAGTAATCTTCGCTGCAACTTTACTAGGTATACCTCAAACAATCTTCTCATTTGCGATTGATCAAAACACTGCTGCAGCTTTATGGCTAAATGAAATTTTCTCATCTCATGCCATCATCGGTTATGTAATCTATGTATTATTAATATTCTTCTTTGCAATATTCTATACATTCTTACAAATCAACCCACAAAAGACTGCAGAAGATCTCCAAAAACGAGGAGCATATATCCCAGGCTATCGTCCAGGATATGAAACAGAAGAATACTTATCAAAAGTATTATTCAACGTAACTCTATTTGGCGCACTCTATCTTGTTGTTGTTGCATCACTTCCAACTCTCTCAACAATGCTTGGTGCATCTACCGCTATTGAAATTGGTGGTACATCACTCATGATCGTTGTCGGTGTTGCTATCGAAACAGTACGTCAAATCAAGACTGATGTTCAAGATCAAAGATACGAGGGATTCCTCTCTTAGGTGAAACATGAATTTAGTAATTCTTGGCAAACCAGGTGCAGGTAAAGGCACACTCTGTGCATATTGCGTAGAGAAAGCTAATCTCACTCATATTTCAACTGGAGATATTTTCCGCGAAGAAATCAAGGCAAAAACTCCACTTGGAATACTTGCTGATTCTTACATTAGTAAGGGTAATCTATGTCCGGATAGTGTTACCAACGAAATTATCAAGAATGTACTATTAAAGGATCCAACAAAGAGTTATCTCTTTGATGGCTATCCAAGAACTGTAAATCAAGCTGATGCACTAGCTCAAATGATGAAAGAGCTAGGCATCAAGCTTGATGCAGTCATCGATATGAACGTTAGTGATGATCTCGTTATCGAAAGACTATCGACAAGAAGACTATGCAGAAACTGTGGTACCATCTATAACACAAGAAACCATATGCCTAAGGTAGAAGGTAAATGTGACCTTTGTGGTGGTGAAATCTACACAAGGGCAGATGACCAAGTCGATGCAATTAAGGAACGTTTACATGTGTATAAAACAAAAACTCAACCTTTAATCGATTATTACACAAAGAACGGTTTACTTATGGTAGTAGACGGTGCTCTACCACCAGAAGAGCTTTATCAAGTAATTGAGGCAAACCTCAATGAAAGAAAGTTTTAGTTTCTTAAAATATCTCTAAAGAGACAAAACTAAGCAATATTAAGGAGAATAATGAATGGCAAAAGATGATGTAATCGAGTTTGATGGCACAGTAGTAGAAGTGCTTCCAAACACAGAATTCATTGTAGAACTTAAGAATGGACATCGTATCCATGCGCACGTTTCTGGCAAAATCCGCATAAACAACATACGCATTTTGCAAGGTCAAGAAGTCAAAGTTGAATTATCATCTTATGATTTAACACGTGGTAGAATTACGAGGAGATACAACACTAAAAAAGGAGAATAATCAAATTAATGAAAACTAGACCTTCAGTTAAAAAGATTTGTGATAAGTGTAAAGTTATCAGAAGACATGGCGTAGTTATGGTAATTTGTGAAAATCCTAAACATAAACAAAGACAAGGTAAATAAGGAGATAAAAGAGTATGGCACGTATAGTTGGTGTAGATATTCCGAATGATAAGAGAGTCGTTATTTCCCTTACTTATATTTATGGTATCGGATTAAGCACTTCAAAGAAAATCTTAAAAGAAGTAGGAGTATCAGAAGATACAAGAGTTAAAAACTTAACTGATGAAGAATTAACTAAAATCAGAAATGAAGTTTCAAAATACAAAATCGAAGGTGATCTCAGAAGAGATACAACTAACGATATCAAACGTTTAATGGATGTTGGCTGCTATAGAGGCATTAGACACAGAAAAGGCTTACCAGTAAACGGACAAAACACAAGAAATAATGCAAGAACACGTAAAGGTCCAAAGAAGACCGTTACTAACAAGAAGAAATAAGGGAGGAATCTAAAATGGCTACAACAAGAAAACGTCGTGTTAAGAAAAACATCCCTTATGGTGTTGCACACATTCATTCAACATTCAATAACACTATCGTATCTATCACAGACCCACAAGGCAATTTAGTATCTTGGGCATCTGCAGGTGCAGTAGGTTATAAGGGATCTAAAAAATCAACTCCATTCGCTGCTGGACTTGCAGCTGAAGCTGCTGCTAAAAAAGCTGCAATGGATTGCGGAATGAAAAAGGTAGAAGTAGATGTTAAAGGACCAGGACCAGGAAGAGATACAGCAGTTCGTTCTTTAGCAGTTGCTGGTTTAGAAATCACTGCTATTTACGACACTACACCAATTCCACATAATGGTTGTCGTCCACCAAAGAGACCACGTGGCTAGGAGGCTTTGATATTATGGCAGATTATGATATCACTCAAGAATCTAGAGCTGCTAGAGAAGAGCTAAAGCTCATCGCTCCAAAGGCTGTTATCACTCCAAGTAGTGATAAAGATGTTGCCACTCTTTCAGTTAAACCACTTGAAAGGGGATATGGTCTTACAATTGGTAATGCTCTTAGAAGAGTATTACTCGCAAGTCTTCCAGGTGCTGCAATCACTTCAATTCAAATTGATGGTATTCAACATGAATTCTCATCAATTCCTGGTGTAATTGAAGATGTAACTGGAATCGTCTTAAATTTAAAATCAGTTATTCTTAAAATCTTATCAGAAGATGCAATCGAAAAGAACCTTGAAATCGATGTAACTGGTCCTATCACCGTTACTGCAGGTGACATTATCTGTGATGAAGAAGTAGAAATCGTCAACAAAGATCAATACATCTGTCGTGTAAATAGCGGTAGACTTAGAGTTCAACTCACCGCAAGAAAAGGTATCGGTTATAAGAATGCTGATGAAAACAGAGAATATTGTGAATCTCTAGCTGGTGTTATTCCAATCGATTCAATCTATACCCCTGTTTTAAAAGTTGCATATCATGTAAATAAAGTTAGAATTCAAGACAACGCTAACTACGAAGAACTCGTATTAGATGTTACTACAAATGGTAGTGTTACTCCTGAATACGCAGTTGCTAAAGCAGCTATGATATTAAAAGATCAATTAGATTGTGTTGCATCACTCTCAGATAGAGCTGTTCAAGAAGGCTCAACTACTGGTGCATCAATCGTTGAATCTGAAGAATCTCAAACTCCTGATAGACCAATTGAAGATTTAGATTTAAGTGTTAGATCTTACAATTGCCTCAAGAGAGCTGGTATCTACAAGATTAGTGATCTTTGCAACAAGAGCGAGGAAGATATGATGAAGATTAGAAACCTCGGCAAGAAATCTTTAAAGGAAATCAAGGACAAACTTGAAGAAATGGGCCTTGGCTTCGCACGTTATTAATAATTAGGAGGACTATATGTCAAACAAGTTCACACAGTTAAATCGTGATATGTCATCAAGAAAAGCATTAGTTAGAGATCTCTCAACTCAACTCATTCTTCATGGTGAAATCAAGACAACTGAAAAGAAAGCTAAATTAGTTTCAGGCATCGTTGAAAAGCTCGTTACTTGTGCTAAAAACGGTCTAGATACAAACAATTCTAAAGACTTACTTGCTGCAAGAAGACAAGTTATGGAAACAGTTAGACCACTCAAGAATGCTGATGGCAAAACTGCAACTCAAATCTTATTTGATGAAATCGCACCAAAGTATAAAGATAGAAATGGTGGATACACTCAAATCTTCAAACTTGCACCACGTACTGGTGATGGAGCTCCAATGGCTCTCATCAGATTTGTTAAATAATTAATTTATCTTAAAAATGCACTTCTTTATATAAGAGTGCATTTTTTTATATCTATCGTTTATTATAATGATAATAGTAAAATATGATATAATAAATAACGAGGTTATTTAGTACTCATGAAAATTGTGTTTGATAATGTTAAATTCAAATATGAAGAAGGAAACAGAGAGATTCTAAAAGGTATCTCTTTTACTATTGGCACTGGTGAATGGGTTTCAATTATCGGACACAATGGGTCAGGAAAATCAACTCTTGCGAAACTACTAATCGGCCTTTTATCACCAATTGAAGGCGCTATCTATCTAGACGATATAGAAGTTAAAGAAGAAAATCTCTATGATATCAGAAAGCATATAGGAATTGTCTTCCAAAACCCAGACAATCAGTTCGTTTCAACCAGCGTAGAAGATGACATCGCTTTTGGACTCGAAAATATTTCTACTCCAAGAGATGAGATGATTATAAAAGTAAATGATGCAATTAAAGCTGTCAGTATGGAAGACTATCGATATGAAATGCCTTCCAATCTTTCTGGTGGTCAGAAACAGCGTGTCGCAATTGCCGGAATCTTAGCGATAAACCCAGATATCTATATCCTTGATGAGGCAACTTCAATGTTAGATCCAAAAGGAAGAGAAGATTTCATCAAGATTGTGAAAACATTAAAAGAAGCTGGCAAGACCATCATAATGATCACCCATGATATGGATGAAGCACTCCTTACAGATAGATGTATCGTTTTAAAAGAAGGAGAAATCGTAAGAGATGGTAAAACCATCGATGTATTAAATGATTACGATCTTTTAAAATCATCAAGACTTGAGATGCCAAGCGCTCTTTATCTATATCATCAGTTAAAGAAGAAAAATTACGGAAATAAGGAGGTCCTAAATGCCTTATGGGAATTAGCCTTAAAGAAGTAAGTTTTTCTTATAATCCAAAAAGAAAAGGGACAGTGTATGCCCTTCATAATATCAATTTAGAAATAACTGATAAAGATGAATTCATCGCCATTATCGGTGAGACAGGAAGCGGGAAATCAACCCTTGCCTCTATTTTTAATGCGCTTAAGATCCCAACATCAGGTGAAGCATACGTATCAGGAATCAAGATTAAAAAAATCCGTAAGAGAAGAGAAAACTACAACAACATCAGAAAACATGTAGGTCTTGTCTTCCAAATGAGCGATTATCAGCTTTTTGAAAATACAGTAATCGATGACGTAATGTTTGCACCTCTAAACTTCTCTAAGACAAAAGAAGAGGCAAGAGAAATCGCTAAACATTCCCTTGAACTAGTTCATATCGATGAATCATTCTATGAAAAAAGTCCATTCTTACTTTCTGGTGGTGAGAAAAAACTCGTATCAATCGCTGGTATTTTAGCGATGGAACCAGATATTCTAATCTTTGATGAACCTACAGCGGGAATAGACCCAAGCACAAAAAAGAAATTATTAAAGCTCTTTAAAGAATTTAATGAGGTTCATCATAAATCAATAATCATCATCACTCACGATATGAATATCGTAAATAGTTATGCAAAAAGAGTAATTCTAATGAAGAAGGGAAGAATAGCTCTCGATTCAACTCCATATGAACTCTTTAAAGAAAACAGTGATATCGTTAAAGATTCAAATATTGATCTTCCAGATACCTACACATTAATAGATTTTATCGAAGAAAAAACCGGTATAAAAATCGATAAACACCTAAAGAATTTAGATGAAATAGCCGAGGTACTCACTTATGAATCGTAATTTTGTGCTCGGCCAATATGTTCCAGGAAACTCTTATTTATACAGATTAGATCCAAGAGTCAAGATTATCTCGACTATTTTACTAATGGTCAGCGTTTTTTTCCTTACGACTTATTATGAAATCCTAGGCGCTCTTGGAGTTATTCTTCTAATATTATTATCTGGAAGAATCTCAATCATAAAGGCAATAAGAGGATTAAAACCACTCCTAGTATTATCACTATTTGTCTTTTTCTTCCAAATATTCTTCAATCAAACTGGTACAGTTATTTATACAAGCGAATTAGTATTCTCTATTTCCTCAATAGTATCAATAATAGTACTAACATTTTTATTCTTCTTTATAAGAAGATTTATAAAATTCAAGTTCATCTTGCTGTTAATATATCTCGCATCCATCTATTTATCTCTTGCATATTTAGCATATCCAAATATTCTATATAGTTACACACTAAATATCTTTGATAAAGGTCTTGAGACAAGCCTATTTGTCTTCTTTAGATTAATTACCGTTGTCTTCATTGCGACTATTCTTACCCTCACAACTAAACCTACAGACTTAACACTCGGTATTGAATATCTATTAAAGCCATTAAAAGTATTTAAAATCAATTCCGAAGAAATAGCACTAATCATCACTATTGCATTAAGATACATCCCTACAATCTTGGAAGAAGCTTATCGTATTATGGATGCACAGGCATCTCGTGGTGCTGACTTTAATAGTGGCTCTCTATTCAAAAAAATCAAGATCATCGTATCGCTCTTAATTCCAATGTTTATCATATCATTTGAAAGAAGTGATGAACTTGCGGATGCAATGCTTTCAAGAAACTTTGTTCCAGGAAAAGAAAAAACCAAATATCATATATTAAGATGGAAAGCGATTGATACAATGTCTCTTGTTTTATCATTTATTCTACTTGGAGGTTCAATATGTCTATTCATAATTGTCTAGAATCTTTCAAGAATTATCTTTTAAAAACAAACAGTGATACTTCATTCCTCTCAGACAACTTCATCGGTCTTAGAAAGGAAGACTTTGAAGTATTAAAAGGAAAAGAAGAAACACTCAAATACTATTCAAATATCACTAGCATAGAAAACATTGAATTTATCCCTGAAGATTCACACTTTCTAATGTTTTATGATACAAATGAAAAACATTATATTACAAAAATAAGATTCGATGAGAAAGAATTGGTACTATCTTTAGTAACTGAGATATATGATGAATCTAAAGCACAGGTAGTTTTAGAAGTGGAATATGATGGTTCAAACTATAACGGTATGCAAAAACAATCCCTCATGCCTCACACAACCATTCAAGGTCAAATAGAACTAGCTTTAAAGAAGATGTTAAATAGAGATGTGAATACCATCATCTCATCAAGAACTGACGCTAGAGTTCACGCAAGAGGAAACATCGTACAATTTGATGCAAATGGTATTGAACCTAAGAAATATATCTATGCCCTAAACAACATCCTTCCAGATGATATAAGAATAAAAGATGCAAAACTTAGAAGCCAATTATTTCACGCAAGATATGACGTTATAGAAAAAACTTACATCTATATCATCGATACATCTACCTTCTCTGTATTCAAAAATGATTATGTTTACTATACAAAGGTAAAGGATACTCAAAAACTAAAGGAAGAACTTCATTCAATCATTGGAACACATGATTTTAAGGCATTCTGTAAGGGTGAAAACGATAATACAGTCCGTACCATTTATAATACAGATTTAACAATAAATGGAAATGAACTCATACTCACCTTTACCGCTAATGGATTTCTACATAATATGATTCGTTTTATCGTTGGTGCACTACTTGATTCAGTAAACAACGATAAACCATCTCTCTTAGAATTAACCGAGAAACAGGATAAGAATCTAACACCAAAACTTGCCCCTGCATCAGGTCTATATCTCATAAAAATAAAATATTAAGTTGCTTAATATTTCAAAACTATCTATTTTGTGCAATAATAATTTAGTAATGGAGGTTTTTATGCCAGGAAAATTTATAACATTCGAAGGAACTGATGGTTCTGGAAAAACATCAATAATCAAAGAAGTAGAAAGATATTTAAAGGTTCAAGGATATAAGGTTGTCACAACACGTGAACCAGGTGGCGTTTCCATCTCTGAACAAGTTAGAAATGTCATTCACGATGTACAAAACACAGAAATGGATCCAGTATGTGAAGCTCTTCTTTATGCTGCATCAAGAAGACAACACTTAGTTCAAAAAGTTATACCACTACTTAAAGAAGATACAATTGTCATCTGCGATAGATATGTAGATTCATCACTCGCATATCAAGGATATGCTCGTGGTATTGGCATTGAAAAAGTAAAAGAAATCAATGAATTCGCCATCGATGGAATCTACCCAGATCTTACAATTTTCTTAGATGTTGATCCTAAGGTTGGAATTGAAAGAATCATGACTCATCAATTAAGTCATGAAGTAAACAGAATGGATAAAGAATCTATCAACTTCCATGAAAAAACACACGAAGGTTATCTAGAACTCGTTAAGATGTATCCAGATAGAATCAAGAAAGTAAACGGAGAGAGAAGTATCAAAGAAGTAGCTTTTGATTGCTTCCAATTAATCAAGGAAATCCTATAAAAAAAAGAATGGACTATAGTTATCTAATTAGTGAACAAGAGATTGTTTACTCAACCCTCAAAAACATGATACAAAAAAGGCATGTGCCACATGCCTTCATTTTTTATGGGGATAAGAGTACATCTAAAAAAGAGATGGCAACTCTCTTCATTAAGATGATCTATAGTGATTTTCTAGGCCTTGAAATAGATAGCACTCCAGTATTTAAAAGAATCGATGATGATTCCTCTACAAATATCTTTTGGATTAAGAAAGATAAGAAATCATCAATCAGTATCGATTCAGTAAAAGACTACATCAAGGAAACTGCATCATCTTCTTTAGAAGAAGGTCCAAGATTTTTTATCTTTGAAGATGGCGATAGCTTAAACACAAGTTCTAGTAACGCTATTTTAAAATTCGTTGAAGAACCAGTAGATGATATCTACATCATCTTCCTAGTTGAAAACTTATCAAGTTTACTTGATACCATCATCTCAAGATGCGTTCTATTAAAGTTTAAACCTTTAGATAAAGATCACGTTAAGAATAAACTTCTTGAGGAAGGTTTTGAAGAAGAAGTATTAGATGTTGTCCTTGAATATACTCAAAAAGAAGATAAGGTTAGAGAGATTATGAAAGATGATGATTATATGCGTCTTTATAGTCTTTCTAAAGATATGTTTATCGAAAAATTTGAACGCACTGGTTCAATTGTCCTCTATATCAATGATAACTATGGTTTAATCGTAAAAGATACAGAAAAGACAGACTTTTTCTTATCATTAGTCCTAATATATCTTATGGATGTCTTCAATATGATGGTTAGCAAGTCATATGAACCAATCTATAAAGAGGAGACAGATCGTATAAAAAGAATCGCAGTTCTCTATAAGAAGGATGAATTTAGTGAATTCTTAAGAGAATTATTAAATATTAAATCAAATGTAAATAGTGGCAAAGCCATCAATCTCCATCTTCACCTGGATAATTTATTTTTAAAGATGGAATTAGCTGCCAGAAAGTAGGTAAATATGCCAAGAGTTGTAGGCGTTGTTTTCGAAGGAAACAATAAGAAATATTATTTTGGTGCAATCACAAATCTTCGCTCTAAAGATAAAGTCGTAGTAGAGACCGCAAGAGGTCTTGAAGTAGGTACTATCGTTGAAGAAGAAAAGACAATCGATGATAAAGATGTCATCGGCGAACTCAAGATGGTTCAAAGAAAAGCGACAGTAAAAGATTTAGAAAACTACGAAGAAAATAAAGCACTTAAACCAAGACTATATGATGAAGTCAAATCAATCATTTCAAGGTCAGAACTTGAAATGAAGTTACTTGAAGTAACTTATACTCTCGATAGAACGAAACTTGTCGTTTATTTTAGTGCTGAAGGAAGAGTAGACTTCAGAGAACTAGTTAAAGATATTGCCGCTGTCTATAAGACAAGGATTGAACTAAGACAAGTAGGCCCTAGAGATGCCTCTAGGATTATATCAGGAATTGGTGTTTGTGGAAGAAAAGTGTGCTGTTCTTCATTTTTAGGTGACATTCAAAATGTCACAATCAAGATGGCTAAGAACCAAAACCTCTCCCTAAACCCAACTACCATCTCAGGTTTATGTGGCAAACTTCTCTGTTGTATCAGCTACGAAGATAGCTTATACGAAGAACTAAGTGAAAGTTCAAAATCACAAGAAAATAAACCAGATGAATCTAAAGATAAAGACGAAGAAGAAATCGTTAAATTAGAAATATAATGGAAGAAATCGATAATATTTTAGGTTACGAAGGTTCATATAAGATTATACAAGATAAGGATGCGTTTAGTTTTTCGATAGACTCGACCATTCTTTCTTTCTTTTGTGATATAAAACCTCGTGAAAAGAATATTATTGATCTTGGAACTGGAAATGCGATAATTCCTCTCATCCTATCTCTTAGGACAGATAAAAAGATATATGGTATTGAAATCCAAGAAAATGTCTATGATAGGGCAAAAAGAAGCATTGAATTAAACCATTTAGATGATAGAATTACCCTCATCAACGATGATATAAAGAACCTTAAAAACCTCTTTAAACAATCATCTTTCTCAATGGTTGTATCTAATCCACCATATTTTAGAATCGAAGATTCGAAGCATAAAAACGATAACCTTGAAGAGAAGTATTCAAGGCATGAATATCTAATCACTCTTGAAGATATCATCAAGGAATCGTCATATCTTTTAACTGATGGTGGTTCACTAAATCTCGTTCAAAGAACTGATAGGTTTATAGAAACCATCGATTTATTAAAGAAATACCGCCTAGTTCCAAAAAGAATTAGATTTGTCTATCCAGATAGCTCTAAAGAAAGCTATGTATTTATGATAGACGCAAGAAAGAATGCCAAAAGCCACGGCTTAAAGATATTAACTCCACTTTATATTTACGATAAAGATGGTGAATACACAGAAGAAATCAAATTTTATTTCCACTTTGGAGAAAAACATGATTAGATCAAGTGAACTTGAAAAGAAAAACGCTCTATATGTTATATCTTCACCTATCGGTAATTTAAAAGATATCACCTTAAGAGCTCTTGAGACAATTAAAGATGTGGATTATCTGTTCTGCGAAGATACTCGTGTAACTTCCAAACTTTTAGCACATTATAATATCGAAAGAGAACTTGATTCATACCACGACTTTTCATCAAAAGAAAAAGAAGATTATATCTTATCTCTTCTAAATGATGGTAAAAACGTAGGTATTATATCTGACTGTGGTACTCCAATAATATCTGATCCTGGATTTGAACTTGTAAGAAGATGCAAGATTGAAGGATTTAGAATTATTCCAATTCCGGGTGCTAGCGCAAGTACTGCATCAATAGTTATGTCAGGCCTTCCAGTTAAACCATATATGTTTTATGGCTTTTTAGATCATAAACCATCTAAAAAGAAAAAAGAACTTGAAAAGCTTAAAAACTATGAAACCACAATTATCTTCTATGAATCTCCTCTTAGAATCCATGAAACTTTAAAGATAATGTATGAAGTTTTTGGAAGAAGAGAATGTGTTCTTTTAAGAGAAATCACCAAGATTTATGAAGAATCAATTGATTTTAATCTAGAAGAATATGCATCACTTCCTATAGATTTAAAAGGTGAAATGGTCTTAATTGTTTCATATAACGGCGAACAAAATGAAAATGATATTGATTTATTTAAAGAAATAGATATAATATTAAAAAGTGGTCTATCTCTAAAAGAAGCATCTAAGATGCTTGCGAAAAGAACCGGACTAAAGGCAAGTGATATCTATAATGATTATTTAAGGAGGGATGATAAATGAAAATACTAGCGTTTTATACTGATGGAAATGAAGACGCAGAATTCGTTATCACAGTAGATTTACTAAGACGTGCTAGAATCGAATGTCTTACAGTATCAGCGGATGATAAAGACTTTATCTATACCTCTCATAATATCTGCACAAAACCTGAAGCTAAACTTAAAGATTTATCCGATGAGGAAATAATGTCATATGATGGCTTATTCATCCCTGGTGGTAAGATTGGTGTAGAAAATCTTTCAAAAAATGATAGATTATTAAAAATCATTAAAAAATTTCATGATAGTAATAAACTCGTAAGCGCTATTTGCGCTGCGCCTACGGTCTTATCAAAAGCTGGCATAATGTCTAATCATAAGTTTACCTGCTACGACGGGTGGGAAAGCCTAGTTGATGGTATATATGAAAAAGCTATGCCATATGTTGTAGATAAAAATATAATCACAGGAAGAAGCCTCAATTATTCAGTAGATTTTACCCTTCAGATTATTGAATATCTTACTGGCAGTGAGAATAAAGAAAAAGTAGCGAAAGGAATATTAAAGGTATAGAGATATGAAAAAGAATTTCTATATTACAACGCCAATATATTATGCATCTGGAAGACTCCATATCGGTAGTTCAAGTACTACCCTTCTTTGTGATAGTTTAAAAAGATATAAAAAATCAATGGGTTATGATACTCGCTTTATGACTGGTCTTGATGAACATGGCCAAAAAGTTGAAAAGAAAGCTGCATTAAAAGGATTATCACCACAAGAATTTACTGATAGACTTGCGAAGAATGCTAAGGACCTTTGGAAATACCTCGATTGTGATTATGATTATTTCGTTAGAACTACTGACGAAAACCATATGAAACAAGTCCAAGAAGTATTTGAAAAGATGCTTGAAAAAGGTGATATTTATCTAGGTTCTTATGATGGACTTTACTGTGTAGAATGTGAAACATTCTTTTCACAAAGTGAAGTAGGGGAAGAAAAGCTCTGCCCAGATTGTGGTAGACCAGTTCAAATCGTTAAAGAACCATCATATTTCTTTAAACTATCTAAATATCAAAATCGTCTTCTTGATTTTATCAACTCACATCCAAGTTTTATTCAACCTGAAGGCAAGAAAAACGAAGTAGTAGCTTTCATTAAACAAGGATTACAGGATTTATCCGTATCTCGTTCAACATTCAAATGGGGTATCCCAATCAAATCAGATCCAAAACATGTAGTTTATGTTTGGCTTGATGCACTCTTCAACTATCTTACCGCTCTTGGCTTTTTGGAAGAAGACAAATCTTTATATGAAAAATACTGGTTAAATTCAGAAGTAGTTCACGTTGTAGCGAAGGATATCTTAAGGTTTCACGCAATCTTCTGGCCAATCTTCTTAATGAGCATTGATGTGCCTCTGAATTTCCAACTCTTTGCACATAACTGGGTATTGATGTATGGCGATAAAATGAGTAAATCTAAAGGAAACGTTATCTTCCCTAAAACATTTGTCGAAAAGTATGGTGTTGATGCCTTTAGATACTATATGCTTAGAGAATTCCCAGTTTTATCAGATACAGTTTGTACTCCAGAAGATTTTATTTCAAGATACAATACTGATCTTGTGAATGATTATGGAAACTTAGTATCAAGAAGTATCTCAATGGCTTCTAAATATTTCGATTCTAAAGTTAAAAGAATTGAAGACAATAACGAGTTCATTTTAGATTTAAGAAAGACAACCCTTGAGACAATTAAACTCTATCATGAAGATATGAATTCATTTAGAGTTGATAAAGCTCTAGCCGATATCAATAAACTCGTTTCTAGGACAAATAAATTAATCGATGAGACGATGCCATGGGCTTTATATAAAGAAGGAAAGATGGAAGAACTCCAAGCTGTCATCTATGCCCTTCTCGATGCGATTAGAGTTGAGACAACTCTCTACACTCCATTCTTAGTAAATTCATCTAGCATAGTCTTTAAATCACTTGGTTTAAATTCTCAACAAGAGATTATAGACCTTAAACCTTACGAAGTAGATGAATACAATGTTGTTCCTCTTGAACAACCTATTTTCCCAAGAGAAAAAGATCCAAAAGTAGCGGTCAGCGAAATTGTTGAATCAATGGCATATGAATTAACAGTTGAAGCATAGAACTATGAGTAAAAATATTAATATTATAGATAAAAAGAAACAATCGGTATTTTATACAATCTTAATTATTATTGCTGCATCATTTATACTTTCTGTAGTAACAGCATCTTTAATTGATCCACTTGGTTTATATGCTGGTGGTGTAACTGGCATTGCCCAAATAATACTACACGCATTAGGTCTAATAATTAAACAAGATTGGAATTATTTTAAAGATTATCTAAGTATAGCTAACTTAATTCTCTTAGTTCCATTCAATATCTTAGCTTTCAAATTATCTAAAAAATATGCTTTATATACCTTTATCTCTACAATAGTTCAAACTATTACTTTATCTTTTAGTAGCTTCTGGACTGATCTTGGTATATTTAGAAATCTTGATGGAAGTTATGAAGTATTATCTTGCGTTTTAGTTGCATCTATCGCAGTTGGTACAATGAATGGTGTAATGATGAGAAGAGGCGCAACATCCGGTGGCATTATTACAATGGCTCAGTATCTAAATATTAAAGGTGGAAAGTCAGTTGGCTTTATCAATTTAATTGTTTGTTCAACAATCATCGTCTTTGGTTCACTAATTAGTTTCTTTGACCCAGAGACTGGTTCGTTTGGTGCCGCTCTTACCACGGCCCTTTATACAATGGTTTTATTCATTCTTTCAACCCTTGTATTGGATTTCATTCATACATCATATAATAAAGTAAAACTTGAAATAGTTACTGAAAAGGGCGAAGCAGTAACAAAGATGTTACTTGAAAAACTCCCTCATGGTCTTACAATAAGTTCAGCCAAGGGTGGTTATACTGGGAGAGATAAAACCATGCTTATTACAGTCGTACAAAAGAATGAATCTATTTATTATTCTACCGAAATATTAAAAATTGATGAGAGTGCATTCATCACAATCATCCCTGTATCAAGGATATTCGGTAGATTTAATGCACAAATAATTGATAAATAATAAAAATGTCAGTGCCCTGACATTTTTATATTAAGATATAAAACAATGAACAAAAAAGTATTATTCAAAGAAATAATGTTGGTTATCACAACTATCATATGGGGTTTAGGTTTCATTGCACAATCCATTGGTGGTAAGTCCCTTGATGCCTTTACCTTTAATTTCTCAAGGAATGTTGTTGCATCCCTATTTTTGCTCATTGTTGTATTAATTAATAACTTAATAAAAAAGAAAAAGAATATTGAACAAGAACCACTAGATAAAAAAGGGAAAATAAACCTTATATTTGGTGGATTCTTAATTGGTTCAACCCTAGCTTTAGCGATGACTTTCCAACAACTTGGAATAAATAGTGAAGGTGCTGGAAAATCTGGCTTTCTAACTGCATTATATATTGTCTTTGTGCCAGTACTTGGTTTATTATTTGGAAGAAGAATCAATAGATATGTCCTCATAGCGATTCTATTCGCTCTTACAGGGCTATATTTAATAAATGTAAATTCAGGGGATTTTACCTTAAATATCGGTACTATTTATTTACTGCTTTGTGCACTTACGTATTCATTTCAAATTATGCTTATCGATAAATACTCAAAAACATATGATTCATTTATTCTTTCATTTGTTCAATTTCTTTTTGCGACAATTGTATTAATACCATTCGTGTTTATATTTGGCGAATTTAATATAGACTTAATTATTGAAGCTTTACCATCAATTTTATTCCTTGGTATTCTCTCATCTGGCGTTGCTTACACTCTTCAGGTCGTTGCACAAAGGGATGTAAATGTCACAGTCGCATGTATAATTATGTCGCTTGAATCTGTGTTCTCTCTTATCTTTGGAGTGGTCTTTTTAAGCGAATCCCATGAATTAATACAATACTTTGGTTGCCTTGCAATTTTTATTGCAGTAATTTTATCGCAAATTGAACCAAAGAAAGAAAAAGAAAAAATACAATAATTAAAAAAATAACTTGCAAAAATTATTTATTTAGGTCAAGATTTAAATATAAGTATTATTGAAATTCGAAGAAGGAGGAAATGGAAGTATACTACTTCGATGTTTATTACTATGTTTAATTTCGTTTATAAAGATATCGATTTTGCACATAAGCTTGATAAAGCTGGTCTTCCAAACGAAGACTATGGAAAACATATGCATCACTTCTATGAAATACTCTTTTTTATCAAAGGTGATGTTCACTACACAATTGAATCAAATACAGAAAAACTAAGAGAAGGTGATCTTCTGATAATTCACCCTGGGCAATATCATTTTGCGGTTGTGAATGGAGGACTCTCTTATGAAAGATATGTTTTAAAATTTCCATCTTCAGTTCTTCCTCAGTACCTAGAAGAAAGATTAAAAGAGAAGAACCCTTGTTTCATAAGGAATCTTAATTATGAAAGTAGTTTTAAGGAATTTGACTTATACGATAGTGAATACAAAGAAGATGATTTATATACTTTATTTATTTGTCAGCTAATGAAATTAGTTGTTAGTTTGTGTAAGGAAAAAACATCAACTCCTTCAATAGTAAATAACATGATTTCCAAAGTTGTATCTTATATCGACAACAACATTCAATCGCCACTAACACTTACTGATATATCAAAAGCTTGTCACTATAGTAAATCATACATAAGCAATGGATTTAAACAGCATATGAAAACACCTATAATGAAATATGTAAGATACAAGAAGATGATTGCCGCTCACCAAATGATATTATCTGGTGAAAAGAAAAGGGTTGTGGCGAATATGTTTGGATATGACGATTATTCAACGTTCTATAGAACTTACAAAAAAGCAATCAATAATCAGCAAACTGACAGCAAATATGATTCATAAGAATGAGGCGCTAGTTAAGCACCTCTTTTTATTTTCAATAAAGGAATAATATTGATAGTAAAAAATGCAATGTATTTAAGTATTAATTACAATTGTTATTCAAATGATTATGATTTACTATAAAAATGATTAATATTCAATTATGTTTTCATGATATTAGTGGACAAAAACCATTAAACATATAAAAAATACATAGGAGGAAATTTAAAAGTTTATGAAAAACAGATTTTTAAAACTTTCTGCTTTAGTAGTTACTGCTCTTTTAGTTGCAGTTTCTACTATTTGCTTAAGTTTAGGATCTAAGGCTTTACTTTTAGACAGAAATGGTAAATACTATGCCGATTTCGATACTAAAGCTGAAGCCCTAGAGTACGCTGATGAACTAAACATTGAGCTCTCTGCTGAAGGTAACGTTTTGCTTAAGAATAATGGTTTATTACCTCTTGCAAAAGGTTCTAAAGTTAGTGTATTCGGACGTGCACAAAACTCTTTAATTGGTGGAACTGCTGGTATGGGTGGCGGCGCTACTGTTGGTGGCACTGGCACAATCGGTGGTGTTCTATACGATTCAGGATTCCAAATCAATCCAACTGTTGACCAACTTTATGCTTCTAATAACGGTGGCATCGGTGTTGAAAAAGATATAACTCCAGCTAAGGATTCATTCTTCTGGTATAATGACGCTGCATTCATCGTTCTTTCTAGAACTGGTGGTGAAGGTAAGGACCTTGATTTAGTAACTGATGAACTCGCAGTTCTTGAAAATGCTGCTCCACTCGTTGTTGACCAAAATTATGATCTTCCATCTGGAACTGTAATCGAATACAATGGTGAATATTATTACACTACAAGCGCATTCAAGACTGACGTTGCATCAACAAAAGATGATGTTAAAGCTGCTGCAACATTAATTACTCCAACTCCAATCGCTGTTGGTGATAAGAAAGTTAACATTGCATCTGGTACAGTAGTTTCAAATGGTGGTTTCAATTATGAACTCGCTGCTGCACTCAAAACTGCAGATGTAGCAAGTATTGATGCATTTGTTGCTACTACTTCAAACTACACAAGACTCAATCCAACTGCATTAGTTATTGGCCAAAGAACAAATAGTGCTATTGCTGCTGGCGCTCTTGTTTCTTACAATGGTAGTCTTTACTATTTAAAGAATCAAATTGCAAGAAGAACAACTTTAAGTGCTGCTAACATTGCAACTGCTATTGGTGATAACCCTGCTATTCCAGTTACTCCATTAGTTGTTGGCGATGAATCAGCTACATATCCTGTTGATTCTATCGTTTCTTATAATGGTAACTATTATCAACTTAAAGTTGCTTTCAACTTTACTCCTGATACAGTTGGTTTAACAGCTGATCAAATCGCTGCTGCATGTACAGATACAACTAAGATTACTCCAACAGAAGTAGTATTCAATGTTGAAAAGAATTATGCAAAAGGCGAATATTGCTTAGTTGATGCTGCTATTTATAAATTCAACAATGCTTTCAGACTAATTGGTACAACTAGAGGTATCACTGCAGAACAAATCGCAAATCTTGCTAAGAATGGAACTAAAGCTTATGCTGATGGCTTCGAACATGCTGCTCTTGGTAAGCAAGGTTCAAGAAAGAACTGGAATCTCTCTAATGCTATGGGTGGAACTAATGGCCAAACTGGTAGCATTGATAAATTATCTGAAGGTCCAGATGTAAAACACTATTTACAACTTACTAATAGTGAAAAAACTTTAATCGAAAATGTAAAAGCTAACTTCAAGAACATCGTTGTTGTATTAAATACATCTAACGCTATGGAAGTTGGCGACTTACAAGATGATCCAGCTATCAGTGCAATCGTTTGGATTGGTAGACCTGGTTCAACTGGTCTAAAAGCTTTCGGTAAGATCATTAATGGTGAAGTTAACCCTTCTGGTAGACTTGCTGATGAATGGTTCAGAGATTTCACATCTGATCCAGTATGGCAAAACTATGCTAAGAACATTCAAGTAGGTTCTGCTCACTTATATTTATACGATTATACAAGCAATGAAGCTAAAGCTCATAGCGTTCCAACTCCACAAATTTCATCTGGTACAGTTGCCGGTGAAGGTTTCTATGGTATTGACTATGATGAAGATATCTATCTAGGTTATGGTTATGCTGAAACTGTATTTGCAGAAATCAAAGCTGGTCACATTACAACTGATCCTGCAACAGGTAATCCAATCGTAGGTGACGATGCAACTGAAAAGGCTGAAAACTGGTTCAATGCTAATGTCGTTTATCCATTTGGTTATGGTTTATCATATTCTAACTTCAAGATGGAAGTTGGTGATGTATACTACAAGAATAATGGTATAAAAACAAAACTTGGCGCTACTGTTACTCCAGCAATCTTCAATTCAGAAGTAGGTCATCCTGCTACTGCTGAAAAATTATATGTTCCAGTATCTGTAACAAACGTTTCAGGTCTCCCTGGCAAACAAGTAGTACAAATCTACGTTCGTGCTCCTTATACTTCAGGAAAAGTTGAAAAGACAGATAAAGTATTAGTTGGATTCGAAAAGACTAACTTACTTGCTCCTGGACAAACTCAAACATTAGAAGTTGCAATCAATGTTCAAGACTTTGCATCATATGACTGGAAAGACGCTAACGGAAACAGTTATAGAGGATATGAATTAGATCCAGGTGCTTATGAAATCATCGTTGCTTCTAACTCACATACTGAAGATGATTCATATGGATTCACAATCACTGGTGAAAATGCTGCACTTCTAAAGATTGATGACTTCAGCCACAATGAAATTATCCCTCTATTCTCTAACAAGGATATGTATGATTCACTCCGTATCAACTATCCTGAATATACTGGTGATAAAGAATGGTTAAGAATTAACCCAACTAATGCAGACCAAGTATTACTCTCTCGTAGTGATATGGAAGGAACATATCCAGAAACTCAATCTGTTGAAGAAAGAACACTCACAAACGAATTCGTTTATGCAGTAATGTATTACAACAACTACTGGAATGGCGGTGCTAGAGAGTATTGGTATGATGATAACACTTCTTACTATTACAGTGTTTACGCTAAAGATAGTGAAGGCCACTATGGTACAGTTGGTGTTGCTGACTGGTATAAGACAGAAACTGAATACAAAACTTTAATGGCTGGTTGGACACAAATTAATGCTGTTGATAATGAAGCAACTTACACTCAACTCCATGAAATGTCAGGTATCAACCTATACATGCCAGATGGTTCAATCAATCCTTTATGGACTACATTCATGAACCAATTAACATGGAAGAATGTTTGTGATATTGTTAACCATGGTTCACATACAACTTATGCAGTAGCTCACATTGGTAAGAAGACTGCATCTGATGAAAACGGCCCTAACTCATTCAATGGTAAGAGCTGGTGTGATGAAGTAGTTCAATCATCTACATGGAATAAAGACTTATTATACGAATATGGTGTTGTAAATGGCGATCTATGTATGCTCAATATAACAGACCCAACTAAGACTAAAGAAACTGGTTGGTATGGTCCAGCTATGAACAATCACCGTTCTCCATTCGGCGGACGTAACAATGAATACTTCAGCCAAGATGGTATCCATGGCGGATATGTTGCTGCTGCAGTAGTAGCTGGTGCTCAAGCTAGAGGTGTTAACGTATATATCAAACATATGTATGGTAATGACCAAGAAGAAAATAGATCAAGAGAAGCATTATTCACTTGGTTCAGTGAAGCTGCTCAAAGACAAATCTATGCTAAACCATTCCAAATGGCAATGCAAGAAGGTGGCGCAACTGGATGTATGACAGCTCTAAACCGTATCGGTAGAGTTGTATCATCTATGAACTACAATTTCATTACAAGACTCGTAAGAGATGAATGGGGTTGGGAAGGTGCATTCGTTACTGACTTCTATGGAAATAACTCTATGGTACAAAATAACATGGACTTACTCTTAAAAGTTGGTTGTGATCTCCCAGATGGAACTGCATCAAGCGGACAAGATCCAGTATCTGGTACTTGGGATGCTACACTCCAAGGCGTTGGAACTGCTGAAGCTCCAAGCGGTGCTGTTAAATATAACCGTACTGTATATCCAAATCTATTCTCAACTGGAGCTGCATATGCTATAGATGATACAGTTGAATATAATGGCAAGTTCTACAAGTTCACTGCTGCTCATGCTGCTGGTGCTTGGAACGCTGAAGAAGTAACAGAAGTTGCTGAAAATACTCTACCAAAAGCTGATATGGTTGATTTATCTCAATGGTATTATGCTCGTATGGTTGCAATGAGAGTTCTCTATGTTGCTGCTAATACATTAAATAATGAAAATGGTGTAAGAGTAACTGGCTTCGGTGCTACATATGCTGATTTAGTACAAGGCACTGCTGCTAACTTATCAGTTGCAATCGATCCATCTATGTTAAATGGTGAAACAGCAACTTACGCTGTAACAAACGGTACTCTTCCTGAAGGCTTAACACTCAATGCTACAACTGGTGCAATCACTGGTACTCCTCTTGCTACTGCAAACAACACAAGTGTAACAATTTCTTACACTGTTGCTAAGTACATAGTTGGTACTGGAACATTCAGATTCACTGTTGCATCTGCATTTGCTCTTGGCGAAGGTCAAAATACTGCTACAACTGGTACAGCATATACTGGCGCTATTACTGGTTTATCTGGTGCTACATATGCTCTTGCTGAAGATCAAATTCTCCCAGCTGGCTTAACACTTGCTAATACAGGTGCTATCACTGGTACTCCAACTAAAGCTGGTACATATAACTTCACAGTTAATGCTACAGTTGGTTCTGGAAACAATGCTAGAGTTTACACTGTTAACTTAACTATCACTGTAACTGGCGAAGACATCGTTACACCTGCTCCTGCTGCATTCATCGTAGAAGATGGATATGTTAAAGCTTATGATGCTGAAACTGGAACTTATGTAAATGTTGTAGCTCTTGCTGATATTACTGGTCCTCAAGGTCCTAAGGGTGATTCAGGTGAAGATGGTATCGATGGTGAAGATGGCGCTCCTGGTGCAACTGGTCCTAAGGGCGATAAAGGCGATAAAGGTGACACTGGTGAAACTGGTGCTCAAGGTCCTAAGGGTGATAAGGGTGACACTGGTGAAACTGGTGCAACTGGCCCTCAAGGCCCTCAAGGTGAAACTGGCCCTCAAGGTCCTGCTGGTGCAAACGGAACTAACGGTCAAGATGGTGCTGCTGGTGCTGATGGTGCTCAAGGTCCTAAGGGTGACAAGGGTGATAAAGGTGACACAGGTGCTACTGGCCCTCAAGGCCCTCAAGGCGAAAAGGGTGAAAAAGGTGACAAGGGTGATCCAGGCGAAGCTGCTCAAGGTTGCGGTTCTGTAATCGGAATCTCTGCAGTTATGATCTCTGGTCTTGCTATCTGCGGAGCTGCTCTTGCTCTTAGAAGAAAAGAAAGAGAATAATTATTGAAAAATATTTGATAATTATATAAACTAAATAAAAACCAATCCAACGCTCATTCATGTGGGCGCTGGATTGGATTATTTAAGAAGACAATAATTGCGTTTCCCCTTAGACCATTTGTTGTCTTCTTAAATAATATATACAAGGAGAATAATATATGAAAAAAGGAATATTATCACTCATATTACTAATGGCAATAAGTCTTATTCTTATTGGATGTAGAGGTGGTGGAACAACTACACTACATACACATATAGATCAAAATAAAGATGGTATATGCGATGTTTGTAATGAAAAAATAGGTCAGAGTGAAAGACAATTCAATGTACAATTTAATCTTAATTATACTGGTGCTCCAAAAGTTAATCCAATTAAGGTTACACAAGGAACAACTGCGACTAAACCAGAAGATCCTGTTAGAGAAGGATATAGATTTAAAGGCTGGTATATGGATAGTAAAGGAAAAACTGTATTTGATTTTACTAAAGCAATAACAAAAAACACTATTATCTATGCCATCTGGGAAGATATGGTCGCTAATGTATCATTTGATTTAAACTTTGATACAGATAGTGTAATTGCTGATATTGAAGTTGAAATTGGAAATACTATTACACTTCCAACTGATCCAACTAGAGAAAACTATCGTTTTGATGGCTGGTATATTGATCAAACTTGTACTACAGCATTTGATAACACTAAAGGAGTAGAAGCTTCACTAACTTTATATGCTAAATGGACTAAGACTCATGACTATGTAACATATAATCAAAACTATGAAGGTGCTGAAGAACTAAATCCTGTATTAGCTGAATTTGGAAAGGTACTTACATTCCCAACAGTTACAAGAGAACAATATAGATTCGATGGTTGGTATCTTGAAGCAGCTTGTACAACTGAATTTAGCGCAACTGATCTCTTCACTGAAGCTACTACACTATATGCTAAGTGGACTAAGACTCATGACTATGTAACATATAATCAAAACTATGAAGGTGCTGAAGAACTAAATCCTGTATTAGCTGAATTTGGAAAGGTACTTACATTC
>JAFXYB010000007.1 GCA_017541975.1 bacterium
AGATGGTTGAATAACGTCATCTTCTGGAAGATCATACATAGATCCTATTGGAAGTACTTCGATACCATTTTCTTTGAAGATTTTTAAAAGTTCGATTCTATCCTTATCTGAATCTGCATAATTTTTATTTAATTCGTCAAGTGATAAATAACCTTGTTTCTTTGCTTTTTCTAATAGAGTTTTTTGTTTCTTAGTCATTTTCTATACTCCTTTTTTAGTTCAACTAGCTCTTTTTGCAACTTGATGCCTTCTTCACTTCTAATATCAAATTGCATGAGCATTTTTTGAGTTTCCTCAATTTTTTCTTTTAATTCTTCCTTCTTTATGGTTTTCAAAATACCATTTTTTAAATCATTGGAAGAAAAATTAATGTTACTATTGTAGATGAAGTCTTTTAGACTTCCCCTACTCTTTAATTCTTCAATTAATTCAAGATCGCTATTAATTATTTTTGTGTCGTAAATATCACCAATATCTATAAATAATGCACGATATTCTTGATTTTTGAGAAAAACCCTAGACGACATTTCTTTTTCAATCTGGTCAAAATATTCTTTTGATTTGATTGAATAATCAATAATTATATGAGCGGCTTTATCATAAGCAGATGAAATCTTGAATGGATCTTCTTTCTTTATTACTTTTGGTCTAACACCGATATACGATTCAAAATCTTGTTTGATTGATTCATATGATACCTTGAGATCATCAGCTAAAGTTTTTAAATATATTTCAAGAGTTGATTTGCTTTTTTCATTTTTGATGTTTAAGAATATATCTCTCTTGAAAGATTCCATATTGAAGACGGTGATTTCTGGATAATTCAGTCTTGCAAGACGGTATAAATATCCAAGTTTATCAAGTCTCTTCTTGGTGATAGCCTCCATGTATTTGTTGATACCATACTTTCTGATATATTCATCAGGATCCATTCCATCTTCAAGAATAGTTATTGAATAATTAATACCTACTTCTTCAAGTTTTGGAATGATTCCTTTTACGCCTTCAATACCAGCTCTATCTCCATCTAGACAAATAACTACATTGTTTGTGTACTTTTTGATGAGTTCTGCCTGTTCAATAGTCATCGCTGTTCCCATTAAAGCGATAGAGTTCTTCACGCCTTTACTGTAAGCTTGAATAACATCCATATATCCTTCATTAAGGATAAGGTAGTTGATGCTTCTTAGCGCTCTTGATGCTTTATCAAGGTTGAAGACGAGTTTTCCTTTTTCGAAAATAGGTGTCTCTTTAGAGTTCATATATTTAGCACTCTCATCATTCTTTTTGTAGGTTCTTCCACCAAAGGCTACGTATCTTCCCTCTTCATCTCTAACTGGAACGATGATTCTATCGACAAACATATCATTTTTGCCATTCGATAGACTATTTAAAACGATATCTTCTATAAGATAGTGCTTTTCTAGAAGCTGTTTAGTCAGTGCATCACTATCTGATGGTGATAAACCGATACCAAATTCACTGATTGCTTCTTTGGTTATGCCTCTACTTTCAAGATAGTTTCTCGCTTCTTTGGAATATTCTTCGTTATTCATAACGAACCTAAAGAAGCTTTGTGCTGTACCAACTAGTTCATAATATTTATGCTTTTTATCGGTTTTTTCTAGCCTATATTCACTTACATCGATATGATATTCATTAGCAAGCCACATAGTGGCATCCATATAGGAAATATGTTTATATTTCTCAATAAACTTAATAGCATTTCCACCTACCTTACAAGCGAAGCAATTGAAGATTTGCTTGTCACTTGCAACGCTAAAGTTAGTAGGATTATTATCATCATGGAATGGACAAAGACCGAAGTAGTTTTTACCCCTCGGTGTTAGTTCAACAAAACGTGAAACCACGTCCACAATATTTACATTTTCTAAAACTTTTTCAAAAATGTTTTCTGCCATTAAAATGATGTTCTTTCGCGTAAATAATCTTTAAGATCTTCTACTTTTACAATATCTTGTGTCATTGTATCTCTATTTCTAACAGTTACTGTACCATTAGATAGTGTATCGTCATCGATAGTGATTCCATATGGTGTACCAATCGCATCAGCTCTTCTATATCTCTTACCGATTGCCTGAGTATCATCATATGATACTATGAATTCCTTTGATAACATTTCATATATTTCTGTAGCTTTTTCACTATGTGCTTTTTTAATGAGTGGTAAAACTACAGCTTTATATGGAGCTAAATATGGATGAATATGGAGAACTTCTCTTGTATCTCCATTTTCTAAAGTTTCCATTTCATAGTTGTTTAGAAGGAATGCTAAAAACATTCTTCCAACACCTACTGATGGTTCTACTACGTATGGAATATATTTCTCATTTGTTTCTGGATCTAAGTATTCTAGTGATTCACCAGAGAATTCCATATGTTTAGAAAGGTCATAATTAGTTCTTGAGGCAATTCCCCAAAGTTCATCAAATCCCCAAGGGAATTTGAAGAGAATATCTGTTGTACCTTTTGAATAGAATGCAAGTTTTTCTTTTGGATGATCATAGAGTTTTAGGTTATCTTTAGATATTCCAAGAGAAGTTAAGAAGTTTTCACAGAATGCTTTATAATATTCAAACCATTCTTCTTCAGTTCCAGGTTTACAGAAGAATTCCATTTCAAGTTGTTCGAATTCTCTTACTCTAAAGAGGAAATTACCTGGAGTTATTTCATTTCTGAATGCTTTACCACATTGTCCAACACCAAATGGGAGTTTTAGTCTCATTGCACGTTGAATATTTTTAAAATCAATGTAGATACCTTGGCATGTTTCAGGTCTTAAATATACAGTCGATTGAGAATCTTCTACTACACCTTGACTTGTCTTGTACATGAGAGAGAATGTTCTACATGGAGTCCATTCAGATTTACCACAAACTGGGCATTTTACATCATGAGATTTAATCCATTCATCAATCTCTTCAAGTTTCATTCCATCAGCATCTACTTCTCCATTTGATGCTTTTTCTACGAGTTTATCAGCTCTTTCACGGTTGTGACAATATTTGCAGTCTACTTTAGGATCATTAAAAGATGATAGGTGTCCTGATGCTTCCCATACTCTACTATTTAAAATGATTGGTGAATCAAGTCTTACGTTGTATTTTGATTCATCAACAAATTTCTTAAACCACGCCTTTTTAATGTTCTCTGCCAAAAGTGCGCCAAGAGGACCTAAGTCCCAAGCATTCGCAAGTCCACCATAGATTTCACTGCCTGGAAAGACAAAACCATATCTCTTCGCATAACTTACTAATTCATCAAGTGTCATATAATTACCCCACTAAACTATGGTATAGCTTCTTTGACTTAAGAACTATACCACCTTCTCTTTCATAATATTTTTCAAAAAAATTACGTAGTTCTTCTTTATTTATCTCTTTGGAATCTTTCATGATATTTATAAGAGAATCAATTAAAGAGGAACTTGCGCCATATGTTTCTATAAGGTATTCCTTTCTTGGGGAGATACCGATATAGCTTAATAAAATAAGTTCAAATCTAAAAAGAGTTATCTCAAAATCATCTTTCGAATTATCTAGTTCTTCAAGTGAACTCTTTAAGAGATTATACAGTTTGAATGCATCTATAGATGCTTCAAAGAGCGACAAGATGTATTCAACCATAATGTTCGCAACCGATAATTTTAATAGGTCGCTTTTAATCTTTTTAAATTCATCGATTACATAACCTTCTATTAAGGTTTTGTATTTTCCTTCGCTATTAATAAATGAAATCAGTGTAATTGGTTCAGAAATCGCTAGTTTATTGCTGTTTTTCTTTTTTACACCATTATTAAATAACGATAAGAACCCGTTTTCTGTAATCAAGTTTAAGATATAGGAAGTTTCTTTATAATCAGTTTTTCTTAAAACTATTCCTTCGTTCATTCGTTTTTATCCTCTTTTAAAAGGCCATAGTTCTTAAGAAGAACTTCTTTATCTCTCCATCCTTCCCTAACCTTGACAAATAATTCAAGATATACTTTAGTCATGAGAAGTTTTTCAATATCTTCTCTTGCCTCAGTACCTATTTTTTTAATCATTTTACCACCCTTACCAATAATAATTGGTTTTTGCGATTCTTTATCACAAATTATAGATGCGGTAATTCTTGTTAAATTTCCTTCTTCTTTATATTCATCTATAACACAAGTTATAGAATGAGGGACTTCTTCGTGAGTGAGATTTACTGCTTTCTCACGAATATATTCAGATACTATAAATCTTACAGGTCTATCGGTAAATAAATCTTGATCATATATTGGGTCACCTTCATCTAGAAAACCCTTTATATCATTTATTAATTCATCAACATTTGAACCATTTAAAGCGCTTATTGCAACTCTTTCTTTGAAATCGTAAGCTTTTTTAAAATCATTTAATCTCTCGAAGAATTCTTCTTCGTTTTCTATTAAATCAGCTTTATTAACTACTAAAATACAAGGAGTTTCAGCTTCTTTTATCGATTTGATGATTTTTAAATCTGTATCATTAATTCTATCGTATGAATTGATAAAATAAAGAATTAAATCTGAGTTTTGAAGGCTTCTTCTTGTTTCTTTCATCATCTCGATGTTCATTTTATTCATAGTTCTATAGATTCCTGGAGTATCATAGATAATGATTTGTGAATCTTCATCATTATATATTCCAGCAATCATATTTCTTGTGGTTTGAACCTTTGATGATGTAATAGATAGTTTCAATTTTAAAACTTGATTAATAAATGTAGATTTACCGACATTTGATTTACCGATTAAAGCTACACTTCCAAACTTCATTAGAGGCTCTCCTCTGTGAAAGTCATTGGAATTAGTTCCTTAACCTTATATGTTTCTGGTCTTCCAAGATCATTTACTATAGTAACATCTTTATCAAGGCCGAAGAGTTCTACCATTACTTGTCTACAAGCACCACAAGGATATGGCATAGAATCTTCACGATTTGTATATATTAACATTGATACTAAATCGTCTTTCTTATAACCACTTGCGTAGCATCTAAATAGTGCACATCTTTCTGCGCAAATGGTTAAAGAGAATGATGCATTTTCAATGTTAACACCAGTGATTATATTTCCACTTTTAAGAAGAATTGCACAACTTACTCTATAGTTAGAATATGGCGCATACGATAATTCATTAGCTTTTTTTGCAGCTTCTAACATTCTTTCGTACATTTTATTCCCTCCTTAATTTGATAGAATCGAGTATTTTTTCTTGTAAAGAAAACATTATTTCTTCTTCACTATCAGTCATATGATCATAGCCAAGACAATGAAGCATCCCATGACAAGCAAGAAAACCTAGTTCTCTTTCTTCTGAATGACCATATTCTTTAGCTTGTGAAATAACTTTTTCGTAGGAAATAAGAATATCGCCAAGTTCACCCTTCTCATCACTTGGGAATGTTAAAACATCGGTTGGAGCATCAACATTTCTGTAGTTTTTATTGTATTTTTGTATTTCATCATTAGTTGTGATAACGACATTTAATAATCTTGATTTGATTATTTTTTCACTTTTACTGACGGCTTTCGCAACCATAGAGATGATATTTGAATAATCTTTATCGTTGAACTCATTAATAATATTGACTTTAATCATCTTCAAACCTCTCTATTATTCTTTGAACGAGTGGGTTTCTTACAACGTCATTCTTGGTGAATTCCATAATCTTTATTCCAGGAATCCCTGATAATCTTTCAATCGCAAATTTAAGTCCTGAATCTTTAGCATTCATGAGGTCAATTTGCGTTAAATCACCAGTTATTACCATCTTTGCATTGAAACCAAGTCTTGTGAGGAATAGTTTCATCTGTTTCTTAGTTGTGTTTTGAGCTTCATCAAGGATTATGTAAGCATTTTCTAAGGTTCTACCTCTCATATAAGCTAGTGGAGCAATCTCAATTAGGCCATTCTCGATATATTCATCAACTGCCTTTCTTCCAAGTAATTCATAGAGCGAATCATATAAAGGTGTTAGATAAGGATCTACTTTTTCTTTGATTTCGCCAGGGAGGAATCCTAAAGATTCACCTGCCTCAACAATTGGCCTTGATAGAATAATCTTTGAGTAAACACCACTTTTGAACTTCTTTACTGCATCACAAACAGCAAGATATGTTTTACCAACACCGGCAGGTCCATATGAGAGAACGACATCGTTCTTATTTAAGTTCTTGATATATTCAACTTGTGAGAAAGTTTTAGGATATAGTGATTTACCATTTATGTTTTTAACGATTTCTTTTCTATTCTTATAGAAATCTACAATATCAGATACGCTTATAGTATCGATAATTGAGGCTACATAGATGGTATCTCTTTCCCTAATAGATATTTTTTGAAGGGAAATTAAATATAAACAATTAAAAACATCTTCAATTTTTTTGATTAATTTATCATCTTGACTATCAACATGAACTTCTTTTGAAGTCACAACGATGTTGCAAGAAAAATAATAAATTAACGCTTTTAAGTTCTTATCGAACTCGCCAAGAATATTTTGAAGATGATTTGAATCTACGATATAATGATTAAATTTGAACATATTACCTCTTTGCTAAGTAATATTATAACACTTTTTATTTTAAAAAGAATAGTAAACTATCTTTTTATTAATAAAATTTAGCATAATGGGTATTTTTGACTGTTTTTTTGACAAAAAAATAATAAAAAAAATGGTTGACACCATTTCTTTTATATAGTTTCTAGTGAGAATATTTTCTCTTTCTATTTTCTTTGATCTTTTCTTTACGTGCTACACTTGGTTTGAGGTAAAATTCTCTTCTACGTGCTTCTTGTAAAGTACCAGCTCTAGAAACATCTCTCTTAAAGCGACGGAGAGCGTCATCTAATGATTCATTTTCACGAACGATAGTTTTTGCCATTTTTTCACCTCTTTTCGGTCAACACCTTTCTCATTATATACTTGTAGTTTTCAAAAGTAAAGAAAATATTTGTAAGAAAAATGAATTTTCTATTTTTTTTGGTTTATTTTGCATATTTGTGTTTATTATTATAATAATCTTTGGTAAAATAATGAGGATGAGGATATGGTTATGATGAATAATACTTTATTTTTCGAAATGGAATGGAAAACAGTTCTGATAATACTTGGAGTTGTAGTACTTGCGATACTCTTAATTTATTTGTTGCTCACAAAGGTGAGGTTCAAAAGAGGTGCTAAAAAGGCAGGTAGACAACTATCAGTAAAATATAGTACTGGTAGCAACAAGACTCAGAGTATTCTAAATGAAATTAAGAAATCTCCAAAATATGATGGCACATATAAATCTCTTACAGGAAGATGCAAGAAAAAGATTAAAAAGTTCATGTATCAATGGTTTGAAGATGTTCCATTCTATGCACTAGTTGCTTATAAAGCAAAAAGTGAAAAAACTCCATATCTCCACATTTGCATCTCTGAATCATACGATACAGATAAATATTTAGATCAATGGGTTCTTCTATCAACAAAAAGTAATGGTAATAACTTCAAAAAATTAATCAAGATGATTGATAAACACAAAGTGTGCTTTGGTACATTTGAAGTTATAACACAAATATTCGACTTCGAGAAAGAACATCTAAAAGATAAGACAAAGAAGATTGAGCCAGAAGAATATCCATCAACAAGTGAAAATTCATTATTTATTAAATATGTAGCTTCAAGAAAAAAGGTCATTCGATAGTGAATGGCCTTTTTAAATGTTTTCTATGATATAATTTAGTTTTTCTTCAATTTCAATCTTTGAGTTAAACTCAACACTTCTATAAATAATCCTGTTATTTGAGTCTAACAAATAATAGTTGAACCTTCCATTGAGATTCTCATCAATCTTGATGTTTTTATTCATGAATGAATCGTATATTTTGAAGCATTTTTCTTTAGCTATTTTCATATTCAAATCAGGTTCGCTCATAAAGATGTTTTCATTTTTTATATTTAGAATTGAATAATATAATCCACCATCATTTATAATCTTAAATGACTTAGGAATAGTTTTAAAAATACTGAGTTTCTTTTTCTTAATTATATTTGATTCAAAACTATAAATGGTATCATTTTTGTATGTTGAATCATCTATAATAGATGATTCATTTATCTCTATAATTCTTGAAATTGTTTGTTCAATATCGTTCTTTGTTACATAAAACAAAGTTCTTGCAATTGTCTCTCCAGAAACTCTTAAAATACCGTAATATAATCCATCTAATGTTTGAGATATTATAAAGTTCTCTTGAGTTAAGTTTTCTTTAATTTTGGTTATTAATCCCTTAGAATTAAGAATTGAATTTGTTAGATTTGATGATAGAATAACACTTCCATTTTCATCGAAGAGATATACAATATAATCTTGAATATTCTTTCGATATATTGCATACGTTTTGACATTTATATTTTTTGTATTTTTTTCTTTAGAAAGAGATAATTGAACTTCTTTCTTATCTTCTTTTTTGAAGATAGTAATTATTGCAAATACAGCGATTAAGACCACTAGTAAAATAGTTAGAATAAAAACACCTTTCTCTCTTAGAAAATCAATTAATGAGTAAAGCATAGTTTTATTCCTCTATTTTAATAATAGCTTTAGAACCATTATCAGTTAAAACTTTTTCTGCAGCTTTAGAGAAGGCTTGAGCTTCTACTTTAAGTGTTTTGTTGAAAGTACCGCCACGATAAGTTACTTTATAGAACTTGATAGTATCTTTTAATAGTCCTTTCTTTATAAGCGATTCTAAATTGACTGTATCGCCATTCTTGAAGTTGTCATTTATTTGATCTAAGAAAACAATATCTCTTTCCCCTTCAAGTGGTACAAGAACGATTTCTTCTTTTTGAACAAACTCATTATTATCGTCTATTGATATAGTAAGTCTTGATTCTTCTCTGTAAACAGAGAATTTTTTATTAACCTTGGCATTTTCAGAATATTTTTTAATTTGTCTTAGTTCTTCTTCAGTATAATCTTCAACTTTAGCATACGTCTTGATTTGGCCAGCTTCTACTAAAGAATCTGAATCTATTAAATCACTTGCATAATCGATTTCTTCAGTTAAGAATCCTTCTTCTAATAGATATCTCTTTCTTAAATCATCAATTAGATTAAAAGCGATATTTAGTCTTGTTTCATCTTTTATTCTAATCATGAGTGGTGTGTCGGAAAAAGTTCCATATTTTGATGCATCTTCACTCTTGACTTTTGATAGTTTATACTTCTTAGTATCTAATGAAAGATATAATACTAAATATCTACCTCTAATTTGAACTTTTGCAAGTTTAATTTTGCCAAGAGAGAATGCTTCGTATTTCCAACTCATTCTCGCTTTTACCTTAGTAAATTTTAATAATCTATTTTTAAGTTTAGAGTAATAATCTTTAATATATTTATCAGATTCTACGAGTTTTGCATAAAAACTTTTTCTTTCTTTGATGAATACTTTACTACTATTAACAAAATAAATTGGATTTTTAGTAGCTTCAACTATTTCCTCAGTATTATCCTCTTCTAAGAGATAGTCCTTATATACAGGCTCATTAATCATTGAATCATCTTTAGTAATTATATCACCAAGATCCATGAATAATTGCTCTTCTTTGGTGCGAGGTTTTTCTTCCTCAAGTCTAATTAAATCTCTCTTTACGAGTTCAGATTCTTCTTCATATGGAAGATAATAATCGACTTTAGGCAAACGTTTCTTTGATTTAAGTCCAAATTTATTTATTTCTTCATCAATTAATCTAAAGGCATATTTAATAGTACGATTAGATTTTACGTGAATTTTAAAACGTGTTTCTTTATAACGTCTACGATCAGTTACATTTTCTTGGTGATAAATGTTTTCTGGATAGTCTTCTATATTTAAATTTAAATATAAGGCAACGTATTTTCCTCTTACAGATAGTTTTGCAAAATTGATTCTTCCTACATTAAATGCATCATAAAACCAGCTTATACGAGATTTCATACCTCTTATTGCCATAAGCTTATTTTTAAGTAGACCATAAACATATTTAACACGGTCATCTGAAAGGATATATTTTGCAGTAAATGATTTTCTATAAGTAATTGGAACTTCTCTTTTTGCCATATTTATCACCTCTATTTAATTATAGAACACTTTTTATAAAAAATAAATAAAATATAAAACGTGTGCATTAAAAACATAAAAATATAAAAAAAGAATCTAGCTATAGGGGGAGACTAGATTCTTTAAAACAATACAAGTATTGTTTATAAACTAATTTTAAATTCGTGTGTGCCGTTTCCTACTGTTTCTTTATTTCCATTAGGAAGAATGACGTCACATGTTGTGAATGGAGGAACCATTACTTTAAGATTGAAATCTTTTCCTTCGTTTTGCCATTCGACTCTTGCTACACCATAAGGAGTCTTTGTTTCACCTTTAGCGAATGTGAGTCCATGACCAAGGATAGGTTCAACCTTAAATTTCTTATAACCACCTTCAAGCGGTTCTAAACCAAGGATCCTCTTATACATAAAGTTACCGACAGAACCGAGTGCATAGTGGTTAAATGAAACCATACCACCAGTACCATCTTCTTCAGCGAAATTCAAGCTTCCATCAGCTTTTAGTGCATCCCATCTTTCCCAAGTTGTAGTTGCACCTCTTGATACTGGGAAGAGCCAAGATGGGCATTTATCATTTAGAAGCATCTTGTAAGCCACATCGCTTCTTCCATTATCTGTGAGTGAGAAAAGAATAAATGGAGTTCCTGGGAAGCCAGTTCTTACTGTATATTCATCCTTTTCAATTAAACTTACGAGGTTATCAAGTGCTTTACCTTTAGTTTCATCTTTAAACATATTAAATGCTAAAGGAAGAACGTAAGCTGTTTGGAATTCTTTATAAAGTTTACCATTGCCATCAGTTAGAATTGATTCATAAGCATCGGAAACTTTCTTATATAAGTCATAGTAATATGCTGAATCTTCCTCTTTACCGAGGATTTTTGCGATTATCGATAATAATCTTGATGTATTTGCGAAAGATGCTGTAGCGGTCCATTTATGGCGTTTTTGCCATTCTCCCATACTATCAACGCCTGGTACAACCCAGTCACCAAAGTGGAACATGGAAATAGTATGGAAAATATATCTATGTTTACCAAATGATAGATAACTAGACCATTTCTTTTCAGCGAGATTGTATTTCTTCATTGCTTCATAATTATCTTTTAAGAAATTGATATCTCCTGTTTGATAATATAGGGCAAGTGGAACGAATATACATGCATCACCCCAGAAATCGCAAGTGATTCTAGGCATTGTGAGTGGGAATCCGTATCCTTGGACAGGAATAATATTAGGGAATCCACCACCTTTGTTTTGTTCGGCTCTCATATCTTTGAGCCATTTATTTAGGAATATTTCAGTATCAAAATTGAATACTGCAGTATCAGAGAATAATCCGATATCACCAGTCCAACCCATTCTTTCATCTCTTTGTGGACAATCTGTAGGAATATCAATGAAATTTGATTTAGCACTCCAAACAATATTTTCATTTAATTTATTAAGATCTTTATTTGAAGTTTCAAATTTACCGATTATATCCATATTAGAATACATTGCATAAGCAGTAACTTCGATGTCCTTTTCCTCTATTCCTGTGATGCCAACATATTGGAATCCCATATATGTAAATGTTGGCATATAATCTTGTTCACCATCTTTACATATATATTCAATAGTTGCCTTAGCACCACGAAGGAGCCTCAAGCAAAGTTCATCTTTCCAAAGAACTTCTGCATGATGAACAGTTATTACTTGTCCAGCTTTAGCATTCTTAATATGGAGCTTTACGATACCCGCAAAGTTTTGTTCGAATTTGTAGATTAATTCACCTTTAGGTGATTTAACACATGAAATAGGCTTAAATTCCTCATGAAGAGTAACTTTTTCGCCATATTCACAGATGATTTCTTTTGGAACTGTTTTAGGTTTTTGAATCTCTGCTTTATGATATGTTTTATTTACGCCTCTTGCGTCGAATGTTTCGCCAGAATAGATACCAGAACTAAGGAACTCTGAATCAATAGTTACATCCCAAGTATTATCTGTACCAATAAGTTCAAAACTTCCATCTTCTTTAACGAGGATAATATCTAAAAGTAAATATTCCTTATCAGCTGTAATCCTATTCTTGAGGCCGTAGGTGAATGGACCTACAGCCCATCCACCAGATACTATAGCTTCAAGTGTATTATCATCTTTTACAAGATTTGTAATATCATAAGTTTGATATTGTAAGAAATTTGGATATGATGTGAAACCAGGAGCAAAATAATCATTAGAAATTCTTTCACCATTAAGTTTAAGAATGTAGTTACCTAGTGCAGTTGATGTGATATAACATGCTTTATATCCCTTTGCGCTAAAGTCTTTTTTGAATTCCATTACTTTTGGATCGCCTTTTTCAGTAAATGTATAAGTTGGATCAGTAATGAAATCGCCCTTCCATCCTAAGTCAAGTCTTGATGTTAGGATTTCTTTTGTGAGTTCTGCCTTTTCACTTCCAATAAATACTTCAACTTTTAATTCATATTTTTCAAATGGTTTAAGCTTTCCGCCATCGTAATCACACCTAATATCAGCGACTTCCTTCTTCCAATCATTCAGTGAAAATATCGCTTTATCGATTTTTGCATCTTTGATATCAGTATCTACGATGTACGAGAAAGATAGCTTATCGTCAGTAAATCTAGTTTTATTTGAACCATTTACTCTAATTTCCGTTATTTTAAGCATATTTATACCTATTTTTTCTTACCAAGTATTAATGATGCTACAAACATACCTGTTGCGCCAACAGCGAGAGTGATTGATACAACATTTAATGTAATAACAATCTTTTCCCACCAAGTAGTAAGTTTAACAAGTTTAGTATTAGAGTCGATGCCATTCATTACAGCACTATTATTTACGAAATTATAGAGCATTCTCTTTGTTGATGTTCTAAGTTTATTTACATATGTTGGAGATGATGTCCAGTCATCAAGTTCAGTTGTTGAGCCAACGCCAAGGAAGCAGTCTGTACCATTCATGAAACCATCATCATATGTCATAAACATACCACCATTTGAGTCAGCCATATCTGTAAGAGCATAGCCATCAAATCCCCATTCATCACGGAGAATCTTATTCATAAGTCCATCAGAAGCACTTGTCCAAATTAAACCAGCTCTATTAAATGATGTCATTATCGCATGGCTATTGCCCATATCAGCTCTACAAGTATATTCCCAAGGGAGTAAGTAGATTTCTCTTGCAGCTTGTTCATTTAGCCATATACAAATACCATTACGTTTAGATTCTTCATCGTTGAAAATGAAGTGTTTTGTATGAGTGATTACACCTTGAGCTTGAATAGCTTTAGTTTCAGTCATTGATGCGATACCAGATAATACTGGATCTTCTGAATAATATTCAGAGTTTCTACCACAGAATGCACTTCTATGGATATTTAAGCCTGTTGCATACAAACCGTGAAGATTTTGAATTCTTGCATCGGCTGCGATTGCCTTACCAACGAGAGTATAAATTTCAGTATTAAATGTAGATGCAATGATACCTTCACTTGGCATAGATGAATATCCATATGGAGAATGTGATACACCGTAAGGACCATCATCTTCATCTGTTAAAGGTTTATTGATAGATGGGATAGCAGGAGTTACACCGATACAACCTGTAAGGAATTGTTCCATTTCAGGAAGAGTTATTTCATCTAAGAGTAAATCCCATTGTTCATCATCGTAATCTTTTCCTTTAAGCATGATGAGTGTTAAGCCGTTTGATGCACCAAATGTTGGCATTTCAGAGCCATCTTCTACAATTGGTTTATGGCTAGTGATATCATATTGCATAATATCACCAACAACACTTAATTCGATCTTAGTTTTAGGGAATGTTCCTACCCAGTCAGCTCTAGATACATAAGTAACTGTATTTTGATTATCGAAGCCTTCATACATATTTGGATCTAGATAATCTAATTGGTTAGTAATTGTAACATTAGTTGCTGTTGATTTAGAATAAGTAACTGTGTCGAGAGCTGGGTTATCCCATACCATCTTAGCAAGATCTTTATTACCAGCTTGGTCCATAAATGATTTTGTTACTGCTTCGCCTTCTTCAGCCTTGAGTTCTAGGATGTTATTAATTGCATCATGAGAATTCTTTGCAGCTGTTAAATAATATTTACCAGCATCTAAAATATAAGTTTTAGCACTGAATGAGTCATATGATTTGAATAATTCTTTGCTGATCTCAATTTCTAATGTTTGAGTTCCGTTTGGTTCTAGAACATTAGTTTTTGCAAATCCCATAAGTTCTACTGATGCTTTTTCAATATAGTTATTGTAATCGTAATCAGTATATGGTTTTTGTCCGTAGATTTGAACAACTTCCTTACCAGCTTTATTGCCAGTATTCTTTACTGTTACTGAAACTTTGTAAACCTTATCTTGTTCTGTTACTTGGAAATTAGAATATTCAAATGTTGTATATGAAAGTCCATATCCGAATGGGAATGCAACGTCTTTGTTGTAGTTATATACACCAACATTATCTCTACTAGTTACATAGTCTTCGTATCTAGTTTCGAAATAACGATAGCCAACATAGATACCTTCTTGGTAAACGCCATAGTATTTTTGTGTAGCGTTAAGATTTAATTCATCAGCATTTGCATAAACATTTGCAAATCCATCATTAACTTTCCAGTTGGCACCAACAGGAGATGCAAAGTTGTCTTTTAAGAATGTATCAGAAACTTTACCAGATGGGTTAACATCACCAACTAAAGCTTTAACAACTGACACTGTACCAGTTCCACCAGGGCAACCAATCCACATTGCTGCATCAATTCCGAGTGTTTCATCAAAGAGGAATTCACAGCTCATTGGAACTGCTGAGTTTAAGAGAACGATGATTTTACCTACTTGGCCATTTCTCTTCATTTCAGCTACTTTTTCAAAGATTTCTTTTTCAGATTGTGTGAGTGTAAGATATGATCCATCAATACCATCACTAGCGAATGCAGATACGTCGTCACCTTCACCGCTCATTCTTGTGATTGTAAAGATTGCAGCATTTCCATAAGCTTGAATAGAATCTTTTACTGATTGGCTGTATTTACTCCAAGCTGGTTCATTTGTTTTATAAACTTTATAACCAAGTCTTTCAATCATGGCAAGGTTTCTACCTGTTTTACCTTCACCATTGAGGTAGAAATTGAATAGAGTTTCATTAATCTTCAAAGCGTTTGTTGATTCACATGCATCTTTGAATGAATAGCATCCATCAGCTGCGCTTCTTCCTGGCCCATGTGTTGCATAGAACACATTTGAAGAACCAGATAGCATAAATGATACTTTACTATTCTTATCAAGTGGAAGAGCATTGTTGTCGTTCTTTAATAGAACTAAGCCTTCACTTTCAGATGATTCGCAAGCTTCTCTACATAAAGCTTCTACTTCCGCAGCAGTAGTTGCAACTGCAGGCCAGTAGTTAGTATCTACATTGCTATTCTCATCTGTAACAATCTTATATGTTTCAATTCTTAGTTCGGAATTAATTGTTCCTGCTTTCGCATTAGCGAGTAAAGTTAATGCGAATACTACAACTAGGACAGTAAGGAATGAAACCATTAATTTTTCCCATAGTCTTGAGTTAAAAATCTTCATGTCTATTCCTCCTTATTTCCTTCATCATTTGTTTTGAATTCTCTCTTTCTTTGTATCTTATAAGATACAATTGAGAGAACACAACCAATAAGTGCAGTAATTAGTGTAACTATAAAATTAGTTAATACTGTTGAACTTACAGGGTCAGTTGCTACAAAGACATTTGCTACAAAGTTTATTTCTACACAAATATAGTAGATGAAACTAAATAGTAATGCCAAATATGAAACGTATTTAACATATCTTATTTCAAATACTAAAGATACTAGTGATGCAGCAAGCGCAATGATATCAGCAACTATTATTAATGAATCAATCTTATTCTTGTTATATTCGTTACCACCAGTGATAGAGTACATTAATAGTGTAATTAGTGAACATGCGAATACACCAATCATAAGATAGTAAGATATAGTCTTTGATTTAAAGAATTCTTTTATTTTTTTCATATTATTCACCTCAAATCCTAACCTTCATTGAATAAACCTTTTTCATGTGCACGTTCAATGAAATCAAGTATTGGTTCATATGATAATTCTACATCGCTATAGATATAGATACAGTCTACCATTGGAGCTTCAGCATTATATGTTCCACCATGGTCACGAGTGTTATTAACTTGGAATCTAACAATGTTAGTACCTTTATTTAAATGCAATGTTGTTGTTAAAGTGTAATTCTCAAATTGACGTTTATGGTTATCACCAAGACCGCCTAAGTCTTGGTTCATTGCGTTATCTAATACGATAGTATTGTGTTGAACAATTCCACTTACAACATTACCATCATCATCGATTTCACCATTAACTACTAATAATAAATCGTCACTTGTAAGAGTAATATCATAATAGTCAGTTGAAGCACGAAGAACGATAACAGCATTTTCAACTTCTTCTTCAGCTTCAATTTCCCATTCAAAGTAAGCGTTCTTATAATATAAATCTGATAGATAATATCCATTACTTACATCTTTATGGAGATGTTCGTAGATTTCTTCTGTAAGTTGTGGATAAGAAGCTTTTAATACATCATATGTTTCAGCTTCACTGTGTCCGATGTCATATGAGTTTCTAAGCATACCTTCTTCTACAGTATTACTTGATGAACCTTGACCAAGCTTGCCTGTTAAATCGATATGTTCAGCTTCAAATGTATATCTTCTTCTCCACTTAGCATAAAGATTTGCACCTTCAAATTGTGGAGATTCTAAATCGAATACTTGTGTACATTCAGGATCAGTGTACCAACCACCAAACATGTATGTTTCATCGATTGTTGGATCTGCAACTGTTAAGAATTCACCTTTTTCAATAGTTTGATCTTCAAGGTATTGTCCTAAATCTCCAGTATTGTAGTAGAGTTTGAAGACGATACTTGTATCTTGTTGTTGTGGAGTTGTATCATTCCATTTAGCGTATAGTGTGATGTTTCCTGTAAGTACTGTGTTGAAATCGAATGTATCAGATCCATCTTGTTTTGTTGACCAACCAGCAAAGATGAAGTATCCTCTATCATCTAATGCTTTAGTTTGTGCTTTACCACCTACTGCATCTTCTACTACATCTGCAGGACAATCTGTGTAGTTATATTTATAAGTAACTTTATAGATTTGGTTCCACTTAGCATAAATAACAGTGTTTGCAGTGATTGTATCTGTGTTAAAGTTGAATGCATTAGCGAATGTATTCTCTTTGTACCATCCACCAAATTCATAACCTGATCTTGTTGGGTCAGCTGGTTTAGTAGCTTTAGAGCCATCTACTACACTTTGTGCATCGATAGCTGGAGCACCTTCATAACCTAAATTGAATGTTACATCATAGAGTTTAATCCACTTAGCATAAATAGTTGTATTTTGAGTGATTGTATCTGTGTTAAAGTTGAATTCATTTGTACATCCAGCTTCTTTGTACCATCCACCAAATTCATAACCACTTCTTGTTGGATCTGTTGGTTTAGTCGCTCTTGTGTTTTCAGCTACCTTTTGTGCAGCAATAGCTGGAGCACCTTCATAACCTAAATTGAATGTTACATCATATTCTGTATCACCAATTTGAATCCACTTAGCATAGAGTGTGATATCACTATTTAATACAGTTTGGAAATTGAATGCATTTGTGCATGCAGCCTCAAGGTACCAACCTTGGAAGGCATTCTTTTCTCTATTTTCAAGAACTTTATTTTCAGCAATACCCATTGAAGTTGTAGCTGTTAAGTTCTGAGCACCTTCGTAGTTAGGGTTATATGTTACAGTTGATATTCTAATCCACTTAGCATAAATAGTTGCATTAGCTGTGACGGTTTCAGTAGTATAATCAAATACATTTGTATAAGTATTCTCTTTATACCAACCTGCAAAGTCGTATCCAGTTCTAACAGGGTCAGTTGGTTGAGTAACGCTAGCTCCAGCTAATAATGTTTGGTTAGCAATTTCAGTTGCACCTTCATAACCGAGGTTGAATGAAATAGTATATAACATATTCCATTTAGCATAGATAACTGTATCTGCACTAATTGTATCGAGGGCAAAATTGAATTCATTTGTGTAAGTATTCTCTTTATACCATCCACCGAATTCATAGCCAGTTCTTTCTGGATCTGCTGGTTTAGTTGCTCTTGTATTTTCAACTACTCTTTGAGCTTCGATTGGAGTTGCGCCTTCATAGCCAAGATTGAATGTAACATCATATCTAGTAACTGTCTCCACCCATCCTGCATAAAGAGTGAGGTTAGATGTTACATTTGAGTTGAAGCTAAATCTATTTGTACAACCTTCATCTGTAAACCATCCATTGAAAGAATAATCATCTCTTTGAGGATTTGTTCTTGGAGCAGTAGCTTTTTCATTATAATCAACTGTTTGAGTTGGGAAATCTCCAGTAGCACCTTCTCCAATACTAAATGATACTTGATATTTGTTAATGTTAAATTTAGCGTATAAAGATGTATCATCTGTAATAAGAGTTGTTCTATCGAATACTGTTGTACAACTTCTTTCTGTGTACCAATTTTCAAATGTATAACCAGTTCTTTCTGGATCACTTGGTAATGATACAGGTTGATTTACCTGAGCTTTTACAGTAATTGGTGTTGCACCATCATAATTAGGATATAAAACAACATTATAATGAGTTCTATTCCATTTAGCATATAGTGTAATATCGTCTGTAAGGCCTGTAGTGAAATCAAAAGAATTTGTGCCTAGACCATCTGTATACCAACCAACAAACTCAAAGTTATCTCTTGTAGGATCTGAAGGTTTTACTAAAGGATTAGATTGATTCACAACAACAGTATTTGTCTTTTCAGTTCCAGTTGGTACTGTATAGTTTAGATCAAACGTAACATTGAAATCAGTTTTATTCCATTTAGCAAATAAACTAACTTTATTTACCACTGGACTTGTGAAATCATAGGCATTCTTAAGCTCTGCATCTGTATACCAACCAGCAAATAAATAACCATTTCTAGTAGGATCCGTTGGTTTTTGTACAGCTGAATTTGTTTCAACAGATACTTTTGTATCGCTAGTTACGCCATCATTATATTTGAAAACAACATCATAGGCTGTAGCTATCCAATTTGCATAAACCATTTTGTTTTCTTGTATTGTTTGATTAAAATCAAATGGAGTAGATAATTGTGGGTCACTATACCAAGAGTCAAATATGAAGCCTTCTCTTGTAGGATCTTGAGGTTTATCTACTTTTTCTCCTGGATCAACTTTTACTTTTATAGAAGTTGAACCACGATAGTTAAGGTTGAATGTTACTGTAATTTTAGTATCCCTATTAAAGAATGTGGTCGTGCCTCCGGAACAAGCAACAAGGCCAAATACAATTAATAATAAGGATAGTATCAATAGTAATCTTCTTTTCATTCCTACTTTATTTCTCCTTTTCTAATATATTTTATTAAGTATTAAATTATTTTTAGTATTTAATAAAAGACATTAATAAATGTGTTACTCCTACACACCCAAAAATCGGATGTGTAGGAGTTTTTTATTTAAGAATTAAACGAGAATGTTTAATTATTCTTGTTCTTTTCTTCTAAGAGCAAGTGCAGCACCAGCAATAGCGAGGCCAGATACCATGATAGCAGAGATTCCGATTACAGAACCGCAACCTTCAGCTACAGCAACTTCGCCTGGATCGCCTTTATCGCCTTTGTCGCCCTTTTCACCTTGAGGACCTTGAGGACCAGTTGCACCAGTGTCACCCTTTTCACCTTTTTCGCCTTGAGGACCAGTTGCACCAGTTTCACCTGTGTCACCTTTGTCGCCTTTGTCACCCTTGTCGCCCTTAGGACCAGTTGCACCAGTTTCACCAGTGTCACCTTTATCACCCTTAGGACCTTGAGCACCATCAGCACCAGGAGCGCCGTCTTCGCCGTCTACACCATCAGCACCATCTTTACCAGCAGGGCCAGTTGCACCAGTGTCACCTTTGTCACCTTTATCGCCTTTGTCACCCTTGTCGCCCTTAGGACCAGTTGCACCAGTTTCACCAGTGTCACCTTTATCACCCTTAGGACCTTGAGCACCATCAGCACCATCAGCACCATC
>JAFXYB010000001.1 GCA_017541975.1 bacterium
GTAAATCTGATGTAGATAATATTGAATTAATAATTCCTAATGATGAAAAATTACTAGAATCTTTAAACAATTATATTTTTGCAATTGAAAAGCGTCAAGAAGAAATAGAGCAATTAGAAAACTTGCGTAATTTATTACTTCATATGCTTATGAATGGGCAAATATCAATAATATAAATTATCGTTTATGCGATTATTTGTATCAATTTTATCATCAATACATTTTAAGATATTTGCTATTTCTAGCTGTTTTTCATAAGAATAATCTGCTACTTTTGTTTGTCTTATAGATTCCATCGTAATATTTGGCTGTGCAGAACCTTGCTTGTATTGAAACAAATAACCTTGACCAATTGGACTTTGCAAATAGTATTTTAAATACTCTAAGTGGAAATGATTGTCAGTTAACTCTATTTTTGCGATATTACTAGCAAGTTGACAATCATAATTATGATAAAAGACACCAACTTCACCTAAATTACTGCCAACATATGGAACTAAAATACAATCTTTTGTTAATTTACTTCTTTCCAATTTGTCTGATATTTTTTTACTAATATAGTACTCATATTTTTCAATAAACTTTCCGTTTTTAATGTTTTTACCCTTTACTAATGGAATGTCGTCAGCTTTTACTTTAACCCTTGTTTCATTTTTCTGAATGTATTCAGAATGCTCAAATCCAGCAAGTTTTGTAACAAAAACATGAGAATCTAATATTTCATATTTAATCTCTTTCTTCATATTTTAGCTTCCTTAACTGCTCCTTAATTTGTTTATTAAGTTCATCGCCTTCAGCAAATAATTTATCTAAAGTTTCTTCATATGATTTCATCTTTGCTTCAAACTCTTCTTGTGTCATTTCAACATATTCAATCTTTACATCAAAGTATTGTCCTGCAGCAAAAGAATAATTTTTCTTCTCTAAATCTTCATATTTAACTAGTACACTAAAGTCATCAACTACTTCTTTATTGATAAATGTATTTTCAATCTTTAATACTTCTTCTGGTTTTAATACAGTCTTTTGGTTTTTGCCTTCTTTAACTTTATCACCAAGTTTTGAAGCATCAACTAAAATGATGTCACCATTTTGGTTTGTTTTATCAATAAAGATAACTGATACATTAGTTCCAGTATTAGCAAATATATTTGATGGCATTGAAACAACACCTTTTAACCATTTACGGTCAACTATCTTTTGTCTTATTGTTTTTTCAATTCCAGACTGAGCTGTTAAAAATCCTGTTGGAACTACGATTGCAGCTTTTCCTGAGTCTTTTAATGAAAATAAGATATGTTGAATAAATAGTAAATATATAGCCATTGATTCTTTTTTGTTATTAGGAATCTTTGGAACTCCAGCAAAGAATCTTTTTTCACCATTGTTATCTGTATATTCTCCCCATTTACTTTCAATCGTATCTCTAGTAGATGAAAAATCTAATTTGAATGGTGGATTTGAAACGATATAATCAAATTTCTTTAATCCAGATTGTGGATCATCTTCAATTAGATAATGAGCAGGCTTTACTAATGTATCGCCTTGGATTGCATTATGTAATGAATCATTTAATCCATTTAATAATAAATTTATTCTTAAAAATCTTGATGATTTTTGAGATATATCTTGTGTATATACTATAGCTCTAGAGATATCTTTTTCTTTACCTAGTTCATTTGCTAAATGTAATACTAATGATCCAGATCCTGCAGATGGGTCATATATTTCACTAGCAGTTATTGTTTCACTCATTCCAACTAGAATCTTTGCGATAATCTCAGATACAGCTTGTGGAGTAAAATATTCAGCATATCTACCACTTGCTACATTATAATCTTTAATTAAATATTCAAATATTCTCGAATAAAAATCAAAACTGCCATTTTCAAATGCTACTGAAAAATCAAATTTACTCTTTGAAATATCACTAAAAATTGCTTTAGCAAAGTTATCTTTTGATGATTCTTCTACTTCGTTGCTTATTTTTTCAAACAATGGTTTCTTTGTGCCATCAGATGTTTCAACATTAAATGCACTATTTCTAGGATTGTTAGAAATGTTTTCTAATGCTTTATCAAACATCTTATAAAATCCTTGTTGACTTGCATATTGAATTAAATATTCAATTGTATCTTCATAATGAAAAGCTACACTTCCACTATATGCATCATAAAATGCATCTAACTCATTATTTTTGTTTTTGAAGATATCAGTAATGCTAATCTTTGTATCATCAGAAAATTGTTTTAGGTTGTACATGAATCTGTCATTTAAAAACTTGTATAGGAAAACGGTTGTAATGACTCTTTCTTCACCACTAGCATTACTTAATCCCTGTTGATTACATATTCCTTTTAATGAATCAATTATGGATTCAATATCATGTTCTAATTTTTCATAACTTGTCATTAGTCTTCCTCCTAATACAATTGTAAATTAACAAACAAATTACCTAAAACAGTATCAAATAAAGTATTTAAAGCTAATGAAGAATATAATCCTTCTTTTAATAGTTTACCTGATGTTTGTTTTTTAATATTAGCTACAAAGTTAGTTCTGCCTAATAATACTAAGTTATTAACAGATTTGATACCAACCACTGCTTCAGATATAATCTTAACAAATTTTAGTACTTTATCTTTTTCAAATTCAGGATGGTTTTTACAAATATCTTGATATGTTTTAACGTATGCAAATTCACCATTAAATTCAGCTGATAATTTTTCATTTTCTTTGTTGATTTTTCTCGCTTTTTCGATAGCTTCTTGTATTTCTTTGCTTAAACTATCAATATCATTGGCATTGTTAAAAGCTAATTTATCAAATGCATTCTTTAGTAATACATCTAAACTTATTACTTCTTCATCATCATGATTCTTAATCTTCTTTACTTCATGAGCTAATGTATCAATATAAACTCTAAAGTTATCCGGAACTTTGATATTCTTTAAATCAAGCACTATTGTCCTAATCTTTACAAATTCAAATAATAACTCTACAACTTCCTTTTCACTTAAGAAGTCCATTGTTTGAAGAGGGTTACCTGTTAGATTTAGAAAATCAATTCTATGTTGAACTAGTTTTACTAATTCTTTGAAATGTTTCCTGTCTATTTGAGCTGCCTTTTCATCTTCATGAGATAATAAGAATTCAGTTTTGCAATCTAATATTGTATTTATTAGTTTTCTTAATTTATACAAAGGATCCTTATCATTAAATCTTTGCAAGAACATATCGTATTCTTCTAGATTATCATGGTCATGAATTTCTTCTAATCTTTCTAATGCGTTTTGATACTTCTTTTCTATTTCATTAACATCAAATACTAGTTTTCCACCATTAACTGATGATGGATCATCTGGATCTGTTAATTCTTCATTTAATTCTTTTAAGTATTGGGCTACAGTTCTATCATATTCTTCTGTAATATCAACAAAGTCAGATATATATCCATATTGATATGTTTTACCATTGGGACTCTTATATGGCCTATTAACCCTAGATATCGTTTGAAGTAATGAGTGTTCTTTTGGAGCTCTTAATAAATACATCTTTTTAAGTCTTGGAACATCATATCCTGTTGTAAGCATTAAATTTACAATTAAGATATCAATTCCATTTTTAGCAGTCTTAAAATCCTTTTGACTCTCTTTATTTACTTCAGATGGAACTTCATCTGTTACAAGCCTTGTGTTTAAATTAGAGAATTTTTCAAACCAATTCTGCATTTTTGCTGCTTGAGGGTTAGAGTGGCATACTATCATTGCACCAATGCTTGGATCTCCATTAACATATCTAAAGTTTTTAAAATCATCTTCAATATATTTTGCAAGTGCAGCTACATATTCATCTGATTCTAAAATCTTTTGTTTTTCATTCTCTCTTTTCCCTTTTAATTCTAATTCAAGATTTCTCTTAATATCAGCTTTAGCGATAGTCTCCATTTCTTCTTTCTTAATTTTTAAAGTATAGCCATCAAGAATAGATCGGTCATAGAAATATTTATGAATATATTCACCAAATCTTAAATTTGATCTTTCTTTCTTGGAAAGCAGTGGAGTACCTGTCATTGCAAGGAAGATAGCATCTCTATCTACCAACATTAAGTTTTTATAAAATTCTCCTGTTCCTTTAGAATAACTTCTATGTGCTTCATCAACAAAGAAGATTCTCATAGTTTTAGCATTATAATCATTAGATACTTCTGGAAGTGAATCACTAAACTTTTGAATATTTACTACACAACATGCGCCAAATGCGGATTGGTTCTTTTTCTTATCAAGGCTTCTATTTAGTTCATCAACAAATGCTTCTTTACCATCGACGCTTACAGCTTCAACTCCACGCATTTCAAACGCAGCTTTTGTTTGATTTAATAATTCTAATCTATCAACTACATAGAAGAATCTTGCATTAATTCCTTGTTCAGCATAGAAATCTCTAATTATTCTATTAACATATACAGCTAGTTCAGTTTTACCAGAACCTTGTGTATGCCAAATAATACCTGATTTACCACCATTCTTGATTCTCTTTAGGATTGCTTGAGATGCAAAAAACTGAGGATATCTCATAATATGTTTTTTAACAATATCTTCATCAACATAAACAATTCCATATTGTAACAAATACAGTAATCTAGATTTTTCAAATAATGATGTAATAAATGAATTACAAGGTGTATTAATTGCGATATTAGTTTTATATTCTAATGTATCCATTACATCGGGTGAGTAGCCATTATCAATTAATAAATCTTCAATAACATCATTATCATCTTCAAGTAGTGGAACTTCTTCTTTGCTTTCTTCTCTAAAGAAATTGAATGTTGTTTGTGAACCATTAGGTGTTGAATAGAATGAGCCTTGTTTTGGCTCTGTTTCTCTATCATCATCTGTTTCATATGGCATATTGTTAGAAAAGCACGTTAATTGAATCATATTAAAATATTTTCTATGTTCAATTTGTTCGTATCTCTTATTAACCATACGATCAAATTCAACTTGAATTCCACCTTCGTTATTAGGTTTTTTTACTTCTAAAAAGGCTAGAGGAATACCATTGATTAAAATATTTATATCTGGTCTAAAATGCCCTTCATCTTTTTCGCCAAATTTTAATTCGTTTACAACTTCAAACACATTATTATTAATATTCTTAAAGTCAATCAAACGTGGTTTGTCTATTGGGTTTATTAACCAAGCATAGAACTCTTTTCCTAAATCATTATTTGATATCGTATTATGAATTTTATCAATAATACCTTTTATCTCTTCATCGTCATATTCTTTATTATTAATTTTGGAGATGCTTTTTTTAAATGTATCCACAAAAATTTTGGTTTTAAAATCAATTAAACCATTTTCCAATGCATTATTATATGACCTATACTTATAACCAAGCCTTAAAAAGTGAATTGTACCTGGAAATTTAACTCTTGTATCTTCATTGAAAGCAACTCTTAGTTCCATTATACTTGCGTATCTCCTAACAAACTACTATTAAAATCATTTTATCATTTTTTTATTTTTTTGACTATATGTCAAAACAAAATTCAATAATTTTATATAATTAGTTTTATTGAAATTTTATAATGGATATTTTATCTAACATTATTTAAAATGAAAATCAAAACTATTATATTGACATTAAATTATAATCTAATTATTATATAATTATCTAATATATTTATTATTTTCCTAATAAAAATGTATTATGGAGGTAAAACTTGTGAGAGATGAATATGATTTTACAAATGCAAATAAAAACCCATATGAAAAAAAGCATAAACAACAAATAACAATTAATCTTGATGTTGAAACTGTTGACTATTTTAAAAAGATGTCTGCTGAAACAAATATTCCTTATCAGACTTTAATCAATATCTGCTTAAAAGAATATAGAGACAAACAAAAGAAAATTAATATTTCATTTGATTAATAAATGTGTCAAAATTAATCTTGAGGTCGCAAAAAGCGACTTTGATTGCGACATCAAGTTTAAATGAAAATATGTCAAATGAACGTTCAAGGTCGCAAATTATGTCTCAAATTGTGACCTTGAACAACACATAATATTATAGTATTAAATACTATTTTCATGTATTAACTATACATTTTTATATAATAACATAAATTCTAATTTAAAAAAATGTAATTAAATATTTAAGTAAAAATTCAGTTATTAAGAAATCCTTAATAACTAGAGTTGTCAAAAATTATTTGACAACTGAATCTGTCAAATATAATAATGGATAATTAAAAAACAAAAGGTGATATCTATAATGACTTCACCTTTTATATTATTTCTTTGAATCGTCATCGAGTTTAAGTACTGCAAGGAATGCTTCTTGAGGTACCTCTACTCTACCGATGGCTTTCATCTTCTTCTTGCCTTCTTTTTGTTTCTCTAGGAGCTTTTTCTTTCTAGATACATCTCCTCCATAGCATTTCGCAAGAACGTCCTTTTTAAGAGCTTTTACAGTAGTTCTAGCGATTATTTTAGTGTTAACGGCTGCCTGGATTGGGATTTCAAATAGTTGTCTTGGGATGATATCTACAAGCTTTTCACAGATAGCTTTTCCTCTTTGGTAGGCAAAGTCTCTGTGAACGATAGATGCTAGAGCATCTATTTGTTCACCATTAAGAAGGATATCTAGTTTAACTAGATGTGATTCTTTATATTCTTCAAATTCATAATCAAGGGATGCATAACCCTTAGTTGATGATTTTAGTTTATCGAAGAAATCATAGACAATTTCTAATAGTGGCATCGAATAGTGGATAGCTACTCTATTAGATGCTAGATAATCCATTGAGATAAAACTACCACGTTTATCTTGGCAGAGTTTCATGACAGTTCCAACATAAGCTTCTGGAGTCATGATGGTAGTTTTCATATATGGTTCTTCTATTTTACTAATAGATGCTGGCGGAGGTAGTTCTGCAGGGTTATCTACTTTCACCTTCTTACCACCAGTTAGTGTTACATTATAGATAACTGATGGAGATGTGGCAATTAGAGGGATACCATATTCTCTTTCAATTCTTTCAGTTACTACTTCCATATGAAGTAGTCCTAAGAAACCTAATCTATAGCCAAATCCTAATGCTTGTGATGTTTCTTTTTCATAAATGAGTGATGCATCATTTAATTTTAATTTATCTAGTGCTTCACCTAAGAATGAATAATCAGCATTATCAACTGGATAAAGTCCGCAGAACACCATTGGATTTAATTGTTTATAACCTGGAAGAGGATCAGTTGATGGATTATCAAGTAGGGTGATTGTATCACCTACATGAATGGTTTTAATATCTTTAATAGAAGCTGTAAGATATCCTACATCACCAACTGTAAGATAATCTCTTTCTTCTTCTAGTGGATTCTTTATAAAGAGAGTATCTACTTGGTAGGTTGCTTTAGAACCAAGTAGAGTAAATGTATCACCTTTTCTAATTGTACCATCTACTACTCTAAAGGCTGGAATAACACCTCTATATGGATCAAATACTGAATCAAAGATTAAACATCTAAGTTTAGCGTTTGGATCTCCAGTTGGAGGAAGTACATCGGTGATTATCTTTTCAAGAATATTCTTTACACCTTCTCCTGTTTTAGCACTACAAGGACAAGCATCTTTAGTATCAAGACCGATGAAATCTTCTATTTCATGCTTAACCATATCGATATCAGCACTTGGAAGATCAATTTTATTGATTACTGGAATAATAGATAAATCATTATCTAGTGCAAGATAACAGTTGGCAAGTGTTTGTGCTTCTACACCTTGTGTAGCATCTACTACGAGGAGAGCTCCTTCACAGGCAGCAAGAGATCTTGATACTTCATAACTGAAATCGACATGTCCTGGAGTATCTATCACGTTAAAATAATACTCTAGGCCATCGTTTGCTAGGTATTTTAGATGAACTGTATTAAGTTTAATCGTGATCCCTCTTTCTCTTTCTAAGTCCATTGAATCAAGGAATTGATCTCGCATCTTTCTTTCTGGAAGAGCTTTGCATTCTTCCATGATGCGATCTGCGAGAGTTGATTTACCATGATCGATATGGGCTATAATTGAGAAGTTACGAGTTCTTGAGATCTTCTCTTTAATATCCATTAATCTTTTAATAAAACCTTTCGGAGTTTTGATAGTAGAATGATTGTTTTAGCATCTTCAAATTCATTATTATCAAGCATCCTATAAGAGTCTTCTATTTTTATCTTAATAATATCCATAAATTCATCGATATCCCTAGCAGTAGATGTAACTTCGTTTTCACTAGAATAAAATAGATGAATGATTTCATCTGTATAACCGACAGATGGATACATATATCCCATATATTCAAGAGATTTTGAGATGAATCCTATTTCTTCTTTTAATTCTCTTTTCATGGCATCTATTGGATTTTCATTATCCTCTAGTTTACCTGCAGGGAGTTCTAATATTTCTTTAGAATAAGCATATCTATATTGTTTAACAAAATAGATATAACCATCTTTAATAGATAGACAACAAACACCACCTTTATGTCTTACGATTTCACGATAGGTGGTTATATTATTTGGAGTAATGATTTCATCTTTATATAAAGATAAAATTTTACCATCATATATTAAATTTGACTTAATACATTTTTCTTTCTTATCCATTTGATGATTTATATTAGATAACGCTTAAGTCATACTTAAGCGTTATTTTGTTAAATAGAATCTATAAGCCATGTTCTGTAGTAGACAGTCATCTATCTTCAGTTACCTGACCATATTTTAGTTCAGTTCCTAAAATATGACTCCCCTACCAAAATTTGGGTTTCTGACTTAAGGGGTTTACCAACGTTTCATTTTTAAGTATTCCTTAAAACTCGTCTCTGTGGCACTTTATGGATACTTTTGCCTTTTATATCAATTTCTCCGCCGTTACCTATTTGTATAGATACCTAGGGTTATTTATTCCCCTAGCATAAACACTTACAATCATCGCAGATTGTGTCAGCATGGACTTTCCTAACGAATAATCGCTCGACTGTCCGATTCTATTATTTTAATTATTATTAATTATTTACTTCAGTAGAGACAACTACTACTTCTTCATCGTCTTCTTTTTTATCTTTTTTAAAGTTCTTTTTAGATTTAGGCTTATCGCTATAGCGTTCCATTGTAGCGGCATGGCTTAGATCAACACGACCTTTTTCATCGATCTTGATGATCTTTACCTTTAATGTATCACCAATCTTAACGAAATCTTCTGTCTTTTCAATTCTCTTAGTTGAGAGTCTTGAAATATGGCAAAGGCCTTCTTGACCTGGCCAGAGTTCTACAAAGGCACCATAAGCTTCAATTCTTGTGACTGTTCCATCATAGGTATCACCAACTTCTGGTTTTCTTACAATGTTTTCAATTAATTGGATTGCCTTTTCGCAGTTTTCAAGTTCTGGATGCATTACGACAACTCTACCTTCTTCAGAGATATCGATCTTTACACCATTACACTCTTCGATAATAGCGTTAATTGTCTTACCACCACTACCGATTACATCTTTGATGTAATCTTTATTGATATACATTACTTTAATCTTTGGAGCGTATTTAGATACGTTTTCTCTAGGTTTAGAGATACATGCGTCCATTGTATCTAAGATTTCCATTCTTGCCTTATGGGCTTGAGCTAGAGCTTCTGATAGAATCTTTCTATCGATGCCTTTAACCTTGATATCCATTTGAAGAGCTGTGATACCATCACGAGTACCGGCAACCTTGAAATCCATATCACCGAAGTGATCTTCTAGACCTTGGATATCTGTGAGAATTGTATAATTCTTTTCATCTGAGATAAGTCCCATCGCAATACCAGCAACTTGTTTCTTGATTGGTACACCAGCTGCCATAAGTGACATACTAGATGCACAGATAGTAGCTTGTGATGATGAACCATTAGATTCTAAGATTTCTGATACTGTACGGATACAGTATGGGAATTCTTCTTCTGATGGCATTACTTGGGCAAGTGCTCTTTCAGCAAGAGCTCCATGACCGATTTCTCTTCTACCAGGAGATCCATATTTACCAATTTCACCAACTGAGAATGCTGGGAAATTATAATGTAACATCCATCTTTTATTATCTTCTATTTGAGCACCTTCTAAGATTTGTGCTTCATCGAGTGAACCGAGGGTAGTGATTGCGAGAGCTTGAGTTTGTCCACGAGTGAACATTGCGCTTCCATGAGGACGTTCTAAGAGATCAATAGAACATGATAGAGGTCTTATTTCATCTACTTTTCTTCCATCAGGTCTAATCTTATCTTCAAGGATTAATCTTCTAACTTCATTTACCATGAAGCCTTCCATTACGCTTCTTGCATCAGCTTCTACTTGTTTGAGTTCATCTTTATCGTAGCCTAAAGCTTTATACTTTTCTACACAAAGTTCTGAAACTTCTTTTTCGATATCTTCAATAGCGTTTGCGCGTGCTTGTTTCTCAACGATTGATACACTCTTTTCAATTCTTTCTTTAGAAAGAGGTGTAACGAATTCAACAATTTCTTCTGGTACTGTCTTGTATTCGATTTCAAGCATTGGTTTTTTGTTTTCTTCAATGATCTTGTTTTCGAATTGAATGAGTTCTTTGATTGCTTCATGAGCAAAAAGTAGTGCATCACACATATCTGATTCACTAACTTCTTTAGCTCCAGCTTCAACCATATTGATGGCATCCATGGTTGCAGAAACAGTGAGGTCAATATCAGATAATTCTTTTTCAGCTTGAGTTGGGTTAATGATAAATTCACCATTAACTCTACCAACGATTACGCCTGCGATAGGTGCTTCAATTGGTACACCACCAAGTGATAAAGCGAGTGATGATCCAAATAGAGCTGCCATTTGTGGTGGGTTATCAGGATTGCATGATAATACCATATTGATGACTTGAACTTCGTTTCTAAAACCATCTTTAAATAGTGGTCTTATTGGTCTATCAATAACACGGCTCATTAGAGTTTCGTGTTCTGTAGGACGACCTTCTCTTCTAAGCCATCCACCAGGAATCATACCATTTGAGTACATCTTTTCCTGGTAAAGTACTGTGAGTGGGAAAAAATCTTGAGTAATTGGTTCTTTACCAACACAACAAACAGATAATACTTCGGTGTCTTCGTATTTTACTATACAAGCACCTTGAGCTTGCTTAGCGACTTCGCCAAGCTCTACGCTTAATTTTCTTCCCCTGAAATTAAGCTCATAAACTTTCTTTTCCATTTAGTTTATCTCCTTTTTTTGTTCCAAAGCATTATAGCATAATTTAATAATAATTGATATTATTAATTTTTGGCAAAATAAAAAGATAAGCTTTTTTTCTTAAAAATATTATAAATTTTTAAGATTTGCTTATCTAGATATTTAATAATTTTTTCAAATTTGTATCTGATGAACCATCATATAGTTTTGTATCAATTAAGATGGTTTTTATAGTTGTTTCAAAGTATTTGATGTCAGAAATAATTGTATCTGCGGCTACTTCACCAATTTTTACTATTGATGGTTTTATTGTAATAATTGGCTCATTGCTTTCATCAATATAATCAATTCCATCAATTGCCACTATTGACACATTTTTATCTTTAAAAAAATCTGAGTCTTTAAGTTTAGATATAGCGTGCTTTGCGGCTTTTTTACTTGAACAAATGAAAGCTGTAGGTGTTATTGGTAATTCTTGAATGTTTTTTAAATCTTCTTCAAGTGAAGTACCATTTAAATTATAATATATTGATGCAGGATCACCTAGATGTTTTCTATTTATTACTTCAAGGACATCTTTTACACCATAGAATCTTTCACCAAAGTAGTTTAATCCTTGTCTTTCAGAGACATATGCTAAATTTCTATGACCTTTTTCATATAAATATGAAACTGCAAGTCCTCCAGCTTGATAGTTGTTCATTTTAATCTTAGTGAACTCAGAACCCATATAATCATTTGGATCAACGAATTCAATTGGTTTGTCGATAACTCTTAAGGCATCAAGTATTTCCTTTTTTAGTGTTTTAAGGATGATATATCCTTTTACTTCTTTTAGGTGAATATCTTCAAATACATCTTGTAGAGTTGATGATTCGTCCCAAAATATCAGCTGATATTTGTAGCCTTCACGGATGAATATTTTTTCTGCGCCTTCTAAGAATTTGCCAAAATATTTTGACATAATGGCAAATTTTTTGTCTATAAAAATACAGATTCTTTTTTTGTGATCTGTATTCTTATTATTGTAGTTGTAGTTGAAGTCGTATCCTAGTTCTAAAGCTTTTTTAAATATTTGATAACGTAATTCTGAAGATACGCCATATTTATCGTTTAAAGTTAAAGATACTAGTGATTTAGAGATGCCGAGACTATCGGCAATTGTTTGCATTGATACTTTTTTCATAAGATGAGTGCTACTTCTATAAACATCTTTTGTATTATTTTTAGTATTATGTTTATTTTGTTTGTTTTAATATTTTGTGAGGGCTGCGGCACCATAAGCTCCAGCTTCATTACCGAGGGTCGCATGAACGAGTCTAACCTTAGGTGCATCAAATCCGCTATATTTATAAGCGTTCATTTTTCTTTCAAGGAGAGGAATATATTTAGAGATTACATATGAAACTCCACCACCAATAACAATTACTTCTGGTTGGAATAGATTGCAGATATTCACAAGACCTAAGAGGAGATTGTTTTGGTATTTCTTGACATATTCTTTAGCTGCTTCATTTGTTTCATCTAATTGGAAAATTTTAAGTGGTTTATCATCATCACTAATTAGTTCTGCAAGATGTGTTTCTGGATTAGCTCTTAATTGATCAACATCGAGTTTTAATCTCTTAAGAGATAATAGCGCTTCAAAACAGCCATATTGGCCACATGTGCATTTGAAACTATCAGATTTAACTTTCATATGTCCTACTTCTGAAATTGAACCTTGGCCGCCTTTGAAGAGCTTGCCATCAATGATGGCACCACCACCAACGCCAGTACCAAGAGTTACTAAGAACATATCGTGGTATTTTCTCTTATCTGTATAATAATATTCACCAAGGGCTGCGCAGTTAGCATCGTTATCGATGATAACTTCAATTCCGAGTTCCTTACCTAAAAGTTCTGCGATAGGTGAATTAGTGAGTCCGAGGTTATTGGAGAATTTTACAATTCCATTAACGGTATCTATATGTCCTGGGAAGCCTACACCAAGTTTAGTGAAGTAATTTCTTGGGAAATTAGAGTTTTTGATTAAGCCTAAGAAACATTCTTTCATATGGCCGACGATTACTGCTTCACCGAGTTCACTTTCGGTTGGTGTTTTACATTCAGCAATCTTATTAGCGGCATCATCGATGATGGCGCCTTTAATTGATGTGCCACCAACATCGAGTCCGATACCATAATCAGCGAATCTAGTGATTAATAATTCGCCTTTACCTTCTAAGTGAAGATATGATGATGGATCTACTAGGAAAGAATCACCTCTTTTGAATTCTACAGTATCAATTGATAATTGTCCTCTTGTGATAGTAACCAAAGAGAATGAACCTTCATTGAATCTTAGATTATATTTATCAAAGATATTATATTTGATTACTTCGAAATATTTTCCAGCATAGAGAACTTTAGCTTTTCTATCGATATCTGTGTTTACTACGTATTGATTATAATTTAAGACATTTAAGCCTTCTTCTAAGTTCAATAGTGGATCTAATCTATCGTAATCATATAATCTATATGATGTATCAACTCCTTGTGATACTTCATATAGAGTTATACCTTTACCTATTGCATAAATTATTCCTGATGGTACTTTATAATAGTCACCTACTCTAACCTGTACTTTATTTAGGCAGTTTAAAATAGAGCCATCTTTGATAGCTTCTTCTATTTGTTCTCTTGTATAATCGTTATTGAAACCGAGGTAAATACATGCATCTTCATCAGTATCAAGGATATACCATAGTTTATTATCACCAAGTTTATTATGATGAATAATCGCATATTCATCAGAAGGTGATACTTCAACTGGCATATTTTCACCTGCATCGATGATTCTAACGAATAGATTTACATCTTTATTTTCTAAGTTTTTACCAAGTTTATTTGATTTTATATAATCTTTTAGTAAAACAGTTTTTTCGTCTCCTTGAACAGAAGGCATAGATGAATCATCAAGGGAGAATTCAATTGAATCAGAAAGCGATTCAAGCTCTGTACCCTTATGATAACGATATTTAAGTTTAGTTCCAGCCCAAATGGACTGATTGAAAGTAGGTTTGATCTTATAGAACATATGTGTGTACCTCACTGATTAATATTTTATATTAAAGATAATAAAAAAACAAGGTATAGTTTGAACCTTGTCTTTTTATAACACATATTAGTGTCTTAAACCAAGCTTATCACAGCAGTTTCTGTATCTTTGAATATCTTTCTTTTCGAGGTATTTAAGAAGGTTACGTCTGTGACCAATCTTCTTCATTAGGCCTCTTTGAGAATGGTAATCATGCTTGTTTTGCTTTAAGTGTTCATTTAAGAGGTTGATTTCTCTTGTGAGTAAAGCAATTTGAACTTCAGGTGAACCTGTGTCATTAGCATTGATACGGAATTGTTCAACAATTCTTTGGTTTTCTTCTTTTGTAAGTGCCATTTTCTTTTCTCCTTTACTTATACTTGCCTAAATCAATGAAAAGGGTTGGAGATTCCCTAAGCTTTGGTTTAGGTGCCTTATGTATTATAACATAAAAACAATAATTTCAAATATTTTTTTATTCAATTGTACCATCTGTGCAAATAATCTTTGGGAGTTTATTAGATGGATCTATTTCGATCTCATTCCATTCTGCCTTCGTACCATTATAAATAATTGATGATAAGTTTACACAATCTTTGAAAATATCTTTTCCTATTTTCTTTAGACTCTTTGTGATAGTAATTGATTCTAGGATATCACAATTATTAAATACATAATCTCCTATTGCTACAACAGCCTCTGATAATTCAATAGTCTTAATAAAATCTAGGTTAAAGAATGAATTATTATCTAGTCCAAACTCATAGACATATCCAACATCATCTGAGAAATAAAATCTATTTGGAATTATAACGTTAGGACTATTACCTGTATACCTTATAATCAAATACTCTCCAACGCTCGTATTTAGGGCATAAGAAAATGAATCTTTATAATTGTATACTTTATCGGCATAGAAAGCGACAAATCCATAATTTGATGTACCTTGTGTAATCTCATTCGTCCTATAATTATAGACTGTTTTTAAATTGGTGCAGCCATAAAACGCAGTCTTTCCAAAGTTTATTGATGCATTAGGTATTGTCACAGAGGTAATATTTTTATTATTGGTAAATGATAGGGTATCGATTGTGTATGATGTTATAGTTTCTCCATCATATATAAATGATTCTGGGAAAATAATATCTGTGTCTTCTCCAAGATAATCTGTGAGGAACCACTTTGTAGCACCATCCATTCCTTTTTTAAAGACAAATCCATTTTCATCAGTAGTTGAAATAGAATCGTCAATTGTACGAGTGATATTTCCAATAACTAAACTATCAATATCGTTTGCATCAAAATCAATAACGCTACCAGTGCATTTTTGTACATATAGTGCATAATAAGCGGCTCTTCCCAAAACTTCTGAACCTAAACTTAAAGATTTATCAGAATAGTTAAAGACCATTTTTATATTGCTGCATCCGTAAAAAGGATAATAAATATAAAGACTTGAACGATTAACATTATTAGCATAATCTGATCGTACAATAATACTTTCAAGACTTGTTATAGATTCAGGCAAAACTAACACTTCAATAGATTTACAATTTGTAAATGTATAAACCCTTAATGTTTCGACGGCGTTCGGAATCACTAAAGTTTTTACTAATTCATCATTTAAATATAGGTTTTGTGCATAATAGAGTGGATTAGAAAAGTTTTGAGTAGCTTGTGCCAAATCTGAGTAAAAAAATTCATATTCAAATTCTATCTTGCACCACGCCTCAATATTTTTGATATTTACTTTGTTTAGGGATGTGCACTTATAGAAAGCTGATAATCCACATTTAGTTAATGAATTTGGTATATCGACAGCTTCAAGCATATTGCAATTATTGAATGCATATCGACCAATAGTTTTAAGAGTTGATGGGAAAATAATTGTTTTTAAAGTAGTATTTCTATCAAAAGCATAAATTTCTATTGACTCAGTTCCTTCCGAAACTATGTAGTTTTCACCAATACTGGTTGTTGCTAAGATTAATTTCTTTAGATCTTTTGAATATAAACAACCATTATTTGATTTATTGTATTCATTATCACTTGCAACTTCTATAGATTGAAGTGGTATTGAATTATAGAAAGCATTTGTATCAATTGTAGTTACGCTACTAGGAATAGTTACGTTCTTTATACTAGTGCAATAATAAAATGGTATTTTATTAATTGTTGTAACACCTTCAGGTATTATTAAATCAGTTAGTAATTCATCATTCAAATATAAATCATGTGAAAAATATGATGGATTTGTATAATAATCATTTTCAAAGACAATATTACACCAACCTTCTAAATTTTTAATAATAACCTTTTTAAGAGATGTACAACTAGTGAAAGCATTTGAGTTTATTGCCTTCACACTGCTACCAATCCCAATTGTAACCAATGATTTATAATTGCTGAAAGCATATTCATAGATTATAGTGACGTTATCTGGAATGATTATTGTTTCATCATCTCCATCATATGAAATAAGTATTACTTCATCTCCGTCTTTATGTATTATAAATTTGCCATCTTTTTCTAATACTGATTCATCGTTAGATAAATACCTAACACTGCTTGAAGCGCCATATTCTGAGTTTAAAATAGCTGAATTTAATTCAATATTTGATTTGTTTATAATTTCATATAATTTAGTACAACCACTAAAACATGATTTATTAATTATCTCTACACTTTCAGGGATTGTAATGGTTGTTAAAAATGAGCAATTTGCAAATGATCCATAGGCTATTGATTTAATAGTTAATCCAGGTAGTGCTTCATTAAAGTCAAAATACTTAATGTCTTTATTTAACAACTTGAATAATAATACGTTATTATCGTCAGCTAAAAAATATGAATAATCATCATTTTCCACAAATTCAATATTTTCATAGTTATAATTATATTCAAAACTTGTGAATGAATTAATTTGTTTCTTAAAAGCACTTAATTCTTCTTCTGTTCCCTTATAGAAGCAATAATTAGTTTGTAATGAAGTTATTACATTATTAGTAATATATTTGATACCTTTTGGTAAAATAACATAATTTAATTTTGCATTAAGTATGCCATATCCACCAATTATTAAACAGTTTTCATGTATTGTGATATTATTTATCGATTCATCGGCTACGTTTACACAAGCTAAATAAGGGTTATCTATACTGCCTAAATAACATCCATTACCAAATACATTATATTTAATAGATGGACAACCTTGGAATGCATACAGTTGAATATTTTCAATTGTATTTGGCAAAATGATATTCTCTAGTGAAGTATCATTGTAAAATACATTATTATTGATTGTGGTCAAACTATCAGGGATAGTAATTGATTCGAGTGATAAGCAGTTAGAAAGAGCATAGTTTCCCATAGATGCAAGATTATTTGATAAGTTAATGCTTTTTAATTTTTCACAGTTATAAAAAGCATATTGATCTATTTCTATAACACTATCTGGAATAGTAATAGTTTTAAAATTTGTATATGCAAAGGCATATCTGCCTATTGATGTTACACTATCAGGAATTGTTGAGGCATTACATGCAGCAATAATCTTGTTTGTGCTTTTTTCAATAATTACGTTATTATTAAGAGATGTATATATTGTATTTTGTGAACTTACTTTTATTTCCTTCAATGAAGAACAACCATAAAATAATGAACCACCAATTTCATTTACCGATGAAGGAATATTAATTGATTCAAGTTTAGGACAATTTATAAAACAGTTAACATCTATATATTTGAGTCCTTCATTTAACACAACAGTTTTTAGATTTTGGCAATCTCCAAATACTGTGCGGCCTAAAGTTAAAACGCCGGATGGAATATTGATAGTAGTTAACGAAGAACCAGAAAACGCATATTCACCAATACCCTCAACGGAATTTGGAATTGTTATTTCAGAAATATCCAGATTATAAAAAGCATAACTTCTAATATCACTTACATAATTAGGTATTATAGTGTTTTTTGTCCCTATTACTAGGCCGCCATAATATCCAGGTCTATAGATAAGAGCATTAGAACCATTTCCCGAAGTGTAATAAGGGTTATTTTCATCGACAACTATGCTTTCTAATGAAGTGCAACCCAAAAATGGCCTCATCATATTGCCATTAATAGACAACTTTGCAGTGCTAGGAAAATATATTGATTTTAGTGATGTACAAGAATTAAATGCATTGTCTTCTATAATTTCAACACCTTCTGGTATTCTTACTGATCTAAGTGATGAACAACCACTGAATGCATTGGTTCCTATAGTTTTTACTGAACTTGGAATGCTAATTGAGGTTATATTTTTACAGTTTTGAAAACCAGCTACGTATGTTACACCATATGGAATAGAAACGCTCTTAAGTGACCAACAGTTAGTAAACATATACCCATTATATCTTTCACTATCAATATGAATATCATTAGCATTTATTGTTTCAACTAATTTTCCATTTAGATATAGATAATGAGCAAAATATAGTGGATTATATGATACTGAATCCACGCTAATTTTATTAAAAGCATTTAAATCACTTATTTCTACTCTTTCAAGTGATGTGCAATAATTAAATGCGTTAGTTCCAATTCTATTTAATACTGGTGATATATATACAGATTTAATATTGTTCAGACCTGAAAAACCATTTGTTTTTATTTCTTTAACTGGTTTATTATTGTAAGTTGCTGGAATAACTACTGCTTCGTATTCATAGTCTTCTTTCGCTGAAACAAAATAGTATGTTTCATCTCTAGTTAGTTCAAATACAAGACCATCGATATAAGAAAGTGAATCAATTACATAATCAGGATCTATATAAATATCGTCACAATTATTGCACTTTCTATATCTATATCCATTTGCAGTATCAGTTGGTTGTACTATTACCCAATCAGTTGAATAGTTATGGACATGTTCTGTGGTTATGTTTTCTTTAGTTGTAGTTATTATTTCTTGTGTTGTAGTAACTATCTCTTCTGTAGTAGTAATTATCTCTTGTGTGGTGGTTACTATCTCTTGAGTAGTTGTGATATTCTCTTTTGTAGTAGTAACTACTTCTTTGGTTGTGGTAGTAACTGGCTTCTCTTTCGTAGTTGGTTCGTTGTAGGTTGTAGTAGTTGTAGGAGTATCCTCTTTAGTAGTAGTTATTTCCTTACTAGATGTTGTACTACTATTGTTATCTACTGTTGTAGTAGTCACAGTATCTTTAGTCGTAGTTAAAGGGGTTGTACTAGTAGTATCATCATTTGTGCAACCAATGATTATTAACAATAAGGATAGGATTAATATTATTATTCTTGTGCGTTTCATTGAGTATAATCTCCTTCTTAACTATAAATATGGTATTTCTTCATTTTAATTATAACATTTTGATATAAAATATACATTTTTTTAAATTGTATCAATTTTTCTAAGTTCTCTATCCATTATTGAATAAAGATATGTCTCAATAGGTTTATTTGTTCTGGTTTTGAGATAGTCTTTATAGGTTTTAAGTTGAGTAACATAGAGAGGATCATCGATGTTTTTGAGTTTAAAATCGATGATATAGAAGGAATCTTCATATTCAATTAAATAGTCGATAATACCTTTAGAGCTTTCGGTAAAATATGGAAGCTCATGGTACTCTTTGATGATTGGTTTATTAAAGATATCAAGGCTTTTGAAAGACCTTAAAAGGTCTTTATCTTGAACTGGAATCTGATATTTCTCCATCTGTGGTTCGATATCAGATGTGAAGTTCACAAGTTCAAAATATGAATGAACTTCAGTACCTCTTTCTAGTACTTTGAATACTTCTTCATCTTGTGTATAGAGTTCGTGAGAAGCCCTAGTTTTATTTACTAATTCTTTCTTTTTTGTATTAAAGATATGATAGTTGACGTGATTTGTATAAGCTATATCAGGGTCTTTTTGTATAATGATGTTTTTAGTGTTTGATGGTTTGACATAATACTTTGAAAAATCATTATTCATAAGTAGTAGTTTTTGATATGTCTTTGCATCATTTAGTTCGCCGATATATTCAGTTGTGTTTTCATCGAACACTAAAGTTAGAGATTCTTTTGGACGTGTTAAGGCAACATAAAGTAGTCTAATTTTTTCTATTCTTACTTCAGCGAGTTCTAATGTTTGATATAGTTTATCCAAAGATTTATCTGTTTTATAATAGATACCAAAGTCCTTCTTAAAATTATCAATTGTATCCTTGAATGATTCATGAGTTCTAAGGTAGTAGACAAATGGTCTTTCAAGACCTTTTGATTTATGGATGGTCATGATAGAAACATAATTTAAGGCATCAAGATCATTTTGTTTGATATCTAAATCGTTGTCGCTACTCTTTAGATAATCAAAATACTTAATCGCATCTTTAATACCCATTTTTGAGTTTGCGAGGGTTTTAACCGCATCTAATATATGAGAAATTTTGAGTTCTTTTTCTTCATAATCATCAAGAACCATTAATTTTTCATAGACATTAAATATTTTGATTGCTTCTTTTAGAACGTAATACATGTTGTATCTATGAAGTGTTTGAACGAGATAGCACATCTTATCATAGAGATCTCTAAAGAGGGCAATCATTGCGCTGATATTAGATTGATATTTAGTTCTATCTAAATAATCAACTATTATATCGCCTTTAACACCCATCACAAAACTTCTAACAATTGATAATAATGTTAGATTGAATTCAGGATCTTCAAATAATTCATTTTCAAATAAATATGTTAATTTTAGGATATTTTTTAAAAATACAATTTCTTTAGTTTTTATAAAGTCTCTTGTGTTGAATATCTTCGATTGAATATGATAATTCTTTAAGGCTTGTGCCATATCTTTAAAGTACTTAGATTGTGCGGATAGAATCATGAAGTCTTTTGGTTCGGCTTTTCTCTTTTCTCCTGTTTTAGTATCATAGACCATTTGACCGTTATTGATTCTATCGTATATATCTCTTGCGATAATATCGTATTCATTATCATTTTTAGGATCAATACTAAATATTTTAAATTTATTTGTTGGCTGATTGAAGTTATCATATTTAGTATTCCCATAACCCATATTTTGATCTAAATATTTCATATTTACTTGTGGATAACTTTTGATATTAGTAAATGTGTTATTGACAATGTCTAGTACTTCTTCTTTTCTACTTCTAAAATTGTCATAGAGTTCTATGACTTTACCAGTAGAATTATCTTTATAGTCGTTATAGATTCCTCTAAAGATTTCTGGATTAGCGCCTCTAAAACGATAGATACATTGCTTGATATCTCCAACAACTATTACATTATCATTTTTTATATAAGATATCATTTCATTTTGAATATCGTTGGTATCTTGATATTCATCGATTAAGATTTCTTTAATATGAGTTTTATAGTATTGTCTAACATCTTCATGCGTTCTTAGTATTCTGATAGCTTCTTTTTCAATATCAAGGAATGTATATACACTATGGTCTTTTTTAAACTCTTTTAATTTTATATCGAGTTCTTCTATAACAGTCATGATGAATGAAGATATTGATTTTTTAGCTAGATGGCCTTCTAAGATTTCTAGTTCATTTTGATATTCAAAAAGCTTGCACAATTCTCTACGCGCATTTCTAAAGAATTCAAAACGCTCCCTTAATTCTTCTTTTTTATCTTCATCTTTCATTTTAACTTGAGGGATGGATTTGTCTTTGCATTTTTTTAGTTCGGATATGACAAAAGATAATGAATCTGATTCAATAATTTCCTTTAAAGATTCTTTAATTTCATTAACATACTTTGTAACCTTGTCTAGATAATCTGGAACTTCTATCTGTAAAATGAAACTCGATTTTTCTTTTGCGATAGTTAAATATCTATCCTTTATTGAAACTAAGAATTCTGGAGAATAGAAATATTGAATATAGTTTTTGATGTAGTCCTCATAATCGACAATATTTGTGATTTTGTCGTATAAATCAAAGAAATATTCATAGATATCACTTTCTTTTTTAACGAAGATATCAATGAATTCATTAAAAGCAGGAACTGGATTTTCAAAATATGGAGTGAGTATATCTTTTAAAATACCATCCGCAACCATTTTAAACATATTTTTATCACCAATTTCAAATGTTTTAGGCATGGTGCTATAACATGAATATTTGGTGATAAAGCTACGACAAAATGAATCGAATGTTTGAATACTTGCCTCATCGATATGTTCCAATTCATATTTTGTTTCTTGTCTACTTTCTTTTTTAAGTTCTTTGATAATTCTCGTTTTCATCTCTTGAGCTGCAAGATCGGTGAAAGTGAGAATTATCATCTCTTTTAGTTTGTAACCTTTGTCTTTTAAAAGATGAATAACTCTTTGAGTTAAGACAAAGGTTTTACCGCTACCAGCGCCAGCGCTTATTAGCATATTTGAACTTGGAGAATCAACAATTTTTTGTTGAGTAGTTGTTAAAGATAGTTCTTCACTCATCTTATTCATCCTCCTCCATTTCATCTTCGATAGTAAATGTCTTATAACAGATATCTTTAAACCCACAGTTATAGCAAGAATTATCTTTTTTAGGATTTGCTTTGAAGTTGTTGTTTAGGATTTCATCGATGGTATCATCGAGGTATTTTTCTGCAACTTCTAGCATCTTATCCATCTCATCTTTTGATATTGCATTTCTTTTTTCTGTAATGGATCTAGATGGATTAATATTATTAATCAGATCTTCATATCCTAAAAACCTTGATTTAATAGATACTTTCTTATCTTCTTTTTTAGCCTTTTTATCTATACATATATAGAAAATACCAAAGAGTTTTTTGTCTAATTTATTCATGGTATTATAGAGGTTAAAATAGATTAAAAGTTGTAATCCTTCACCTTCTTCTGTTTTCCAACTAGGAGGATTACCAGTTTTATAATCAAATATTAAAACATGGTTTGAATCATCTTCTAAAATTAGATCAGAGAATCCTTTCTTATATACGGTAAAATCATTGTGTTTTTCTTTGACAAGAAGTCGTTTTTCTTTATAGGTTTTATTTACAGAAAGTGAATCATAATAACCTTTGATTATCTTTACGATTTCAGAGATGTTTTCATAGAATTTTTTGAAGAAATATTGTTCGATAATTGATAATTCAAAACCTTTATCTTTATTTTCATCTCTATATTCTTCATAGAGGATATCCACTTCTGATTGATCATATTCTTTATCGATAAATCTTTCGATTACTTTATGGAAAAAATTGCCTAAATATGAATCATATGTTGTATCAAATGGATTAAGATTTAAGATATTTGATGCAAAATACTTAAATGGGCATGATAAATAATTATTAAGGCTTGAATTAGACATTTTAAGAGTGTTTTTTAAATATTCTTTAACTCTATTTTCATTATCAAAAACTAAGTCATTAGAGAAAGAATTTCTAAGATTTTTCTTTTCTTCTCCAAGCATGTAGAAGTTTTTATAATCTTCGTTTTCAATTCCATATTTTTCTTTGATATCTAACGATTTGAAATATTTGATAATATCTCTCTTCATTGAATAACGATCATTAGAATAAACCATTTTTAATGGTTCTTGATAGTTGTTTAGTTTATCGATAATAGATGCCTTGATGTAATCTTTTGTATCATCTTTTAATTTATATGATACTACGACATTCTTAATCGCAGGGAATCTCTTACAAAGGAACGATTCTCTGAAGGTATTGATCTGTTCCTCGGTTTTAAGCCCAAGATACTGGAGAGTTTCATCGGTTAAAAGGCCTGATTCTTTATATGGAGATGGGAAAGATCCTTGGTTAGCACCAAGGACGAATAAATATTCATCTTCATTAAATAATCTATCGTTAAATGAACCGATTTTAATGCAGTTTTTATATTTCTCACTTCTGATATAGACTTTGCTTAAGAGGTATTCAAAGAATTCTTCTTTTATACGATGATGGCCTTTGAAGATGTTTTCGATTGCTTCTTTATTCTTTGGATCAATCTCATATAATTCATAGAACTTCTTGAAGGAATCGATTGTGAGAAGATTGGTTTGCTCCCTAAAGAATTTGATTAATTTATTGGTATCTTCAAGTGAACTAATTGGGATTATTTCATCGTAAGAATATTCAATATTATAGAATGGGAAAATATCATCAATTAAATTGATGTATTTTGGATCAGATATTTCTACAAAGATACTATCAGGATTAACTCCTTTATCTAATAGTTCTGAAATATTCTCGGCAAGGCCTTCAACTTCTAGTACAATATTTGGATATTCAATAAATTTATGATTTAATTCTTCTTCTTTTAACTTATTTGCCTGAAGATAATCAATTTTTATTCCTATTTTTTCAATTTCTAAAAATGTTTTAAATATTAGAGTATTAAAGTTAAAACCAACGAATATTACTAGGTTTTTATCCTTGTAATATTCAATTTTTGCAGGATTATAATGATAATAATCTTTAACTAATTCTTTATATATAGAATCGGTTATAAGGAATGAATTTAGATATTCTTCTGCACCATCATATGTGATTTCAAAATTGTTTTTGATGATATCTAAAGCTTCTTCATCGTAGTAACCTAGAAAATCTTTAATTAGTTCACTCATCGGAATGAACTTAACATCATAAAGATAATCTGAATCAGAGATAAGCTTAAAGAAGGTATGTTCTTCTTTGGTTGGAACAACTAGTATGTTGGTTTTTTCTTTGGAGAGTTTATCTGTGATGTAGTTCATAGTATTATTGGAAATCAGAGATAGTGAAGATTGCTTCTGGTTCATCATTCTCATCTAAGGCAAAGCCTTTGATTGATGAATCTGATGATATTTCTATAGAAATACCATAATGAGATAATGTTCTTGCAGCAGCAACTCTACCGCCACCAGTTGAACCAGCTTCAATCTTGACGATTGCACCGATAGCGACGATATCACCATTGTAGTCAATGATGGTTGCACCATCAATGCCTACCAATTCTTGTCTTAGTTTTCTATATAACATAAAGAATTTTCTACCATCAATTAATCTATTTAATAGACAAGATTTGATATTTTGTTTGAGTTTTAAGAATTCTTCAAATGTGATATTTTTAATTGATTCATATTCTGGATCATTTGATTCGGCCATGAGTTTTCTTTTGATTTCAAAATATTTCTCATTACAAATATCTTTGATATTTATATGATTTAAGGCATTTTGAACTTCGTTTTCATCGAGGAATGAAATGATACCACCAGTTTGGGTAAATGATACATCTATGGCAGTAAGATATACTGCTTTTGCGAAGAGGAGGTTATCGTTTTTAGATCTTTCATGGATGAGCTTAATTGTTTCTTTGTGGCTGTATGGATTCCATCTACCACCACGTTTTGTATATCTAAGTTCACTATCATGGTAGATTAAGATTTCACCTTTCGCTGTTAGAACGATTGCGGTAACATCTTCTCCTGAATATTCAAGAATTCTTGTGTAGTTATATGGAGCGAGTGCTAAATCGCTCTTTTCACTATTTAATTGAACATATCTATTTACGTAACCATCAGAATCTACTTCGATAAATGATTCTGTACCATTAGTTAAAACGGCTGCGAATGGACTTGAGATAAAGTTTGTGAAATATACATTATCAACTCTATTCTTGCATGATATTTTATCGTTTATGACAACACCGAATGAGATATTTCTACCTTCATATGTTCTTTCACTAAATTTTGATAGAGAGTTAATTACCATAGTAATAGTTGATGTTGAAACAGTAGAAAGGGTTGTGGCAATCGCTTTATTAAGAGCGCTTTGAATCAGTGTTTCTACATATTCTTCACTTAGGTTAGGATAACTTTCTATTAAGTTCACTTCGGAAATGAAACTTGTAAGAAGGGTACAGTCTTCAGGAAGGAATGGACGCTCTCTTTTAATTTTATATCCTTTGATACCGTGAATATCACCTTTGATATTTAAAGTACCATCATCGTTTAGTGATGCATATTGTTGATCATAAAATTCAACTTCTTCAGTTATTTCAAAAGTTGGATAAAGATAGAAAATGAAATTGTTTAATATTTCTTTAAAATGGGTTAGTATCATATGTTCACCTCTTAAATATATTCTTTATTTTATTATAAACTAAGTTTTTAAAAAAATAAAGGAAATTATTAGATAATAATTAAATAAAAATAAGGCGATTTTGTCGCCTTATTTAACGAATGCAAGCTTTAAGACTTCATCAAGATTTGATACTGGAATTATCTCAAGGCTTGATTTGATTTCTTCTGGGATTTCATCTAAATCCCTAACATTTTCTGATGGGATTAGGATGGTTTTAAGACCGCTTCTATGTGCAGCTATAGATTTTTCTTTGAGTCCACCGATAGGAAGAACTCTACCTCTTAGGGTGATTTCACCTGTCATACCAACGTCGTGTTTCACTTTCTTATGAGTGAAGGCACTAGCGATAGCGGTTGTCATAGTGACACCGGCACTAGGACCATCTTTTGGCACAGCACCTTCTGGTACGTGAACGTGAACATCGAGTTTATCGAAGTATTCTTCGTTAATATTGAGTTCAGTTGCGTGACTCTTTACCCAAGAATATGCAGCTTGTGCTGATTCTTTCATGACATCACCGAGTTTACCGGTTAGGAGTAATCCTCCTTTTCCTTTATATGTGGTTACTTCAATTTGAAGTGTATCACCACCATATTGAGTATAGGCAAGACCAGTTACCACACCGACCATATCTTCTTTTTCAGATACATTGTTTTGGTATACCTCTTTACCGAGATAATTCTTTAGGTTAGTTGCATCTACGATAACCTTTTCTATCTTATCTGATAAGATTTGTCTAATTGATTTACGGATGATTGTGCCAATATGTCTTTCAAGTTGACGTACACCAGATTCTCTTGTGTAATGTTTAATAACATTCATGAGAGCTTCATCGGTGATTTCAAACTTGTTTGGTTCTAGACCGTTAATCTCAAGTTCATTCTTGATGACATGAGTTTTGGCGATTTGGAATTTTTCAATTTCTGTATAACTTGAAAGTTCAATTACTTCCATTCTGTCATAAAGAGGAGCTGGAATGTTTTCTATGTAGTTTGCAGTACATATGAACATTACTTTTGATAAATCATAGTTTTCTTCTACGTAGTGATCGCTGAAACATTTGTTTTGTTCTGGATCTAGTACTTCTAGAAGTGCTGCAGAAGGATCACCTTTATAGTCTGAACCAACTTTATCGATTTCATCGAGGAGGAATACTGGGTTTACTACTCCTGCTTGTCTCATTCCATTCATGATTCTACCAGGAAGAGCACCGATATAAGTACGTCTATGACCTCTTATTTCTGCTTCATCTTTTAAGCCACCTAATGACTGTTTAACGAATTTTCTTCCAAGAGCTTTAGCGATTGACTGTGCTAGTGTTGTTTTACCAACTCCAGGAGGGCCTACGAAGCAGATGATTGTTTGAGGGTTTTTGTTTGTGTAGAGCTTAACTGATAGATATTCAATGATTCTATCTTTTGCTTTATCGAGACCAAAGTGTGTTTGGTCTAACTTTTCTTTAGCTTTAACGATATCTGTTTCATCTACTGTTTCAAGGTACCATGGGATATCAATCATTGTATCAATGTATGAACGAATCATACCTGATTCAGGAGATGCACTTGATACGCTTTGATAACGTCTAAGTTCTTTTAAAACATGTTCTTCAACGTTTTTTGGCATTCTTGCTTCTTTTATCTTAGTACGTAGTACTTCAATATCAGATGTAGCATTATCAACGTCACCTAGTTCTTCTTGGATTGAATGGATTTTTTCTCTTAGATAATATTCCTTTTGAGCTTTTTCCATCTTCTCTCTGACATCTTGTTCGATCTTGTCATCGAGTTCTTTGTTGTAGAAGAAAGAATTGATATCTTGAATAATCATGTTGAGTCTTGAATTTACATTCAACTCTTCAAGATATGAATAGAGATTCTTATCTCTTAAGATAAGGTTAGATGCAACGATATCTGAATAGATAGCTGGATCTACACGTTTATTCATTTCTTCTACTACTTGTTTACTGTTTTTTAGGAATGCTCCACCTTTTTCTAGGATTTGCGTATTGATTTTTGATAGGAAGAATTGTTGATCATCAACATTTCCATATATATCATCTAGGATGTGATAGTTACTATAAACATAGTCATTTGATACGTAAAGAGTGTTCACTTGAACACGAGCAAATGGTGTGAATTTGATTTTGAAATTTGAATTTGGAAGTTTGATTTTAGTATCGAATTTTGCGAGTAAGGCGATAGGATAACAATCGTTGATTGTTGGAGGTACGCCTTCTTCACCCATGTCTTCCTTTTGGAAGACAAGGAGGATTTCATTTTCATATGATAATTCTGAAGTGATTACAGCATTTTTTGAAAATGATCTACCAACTTCTATTCTCATTTCAATATGTGGTAATGCAACGGGAGCCTTGATTGGCAATACTGGTAAAAGATCTTTATCAGTCATATAGCCTCCTTATTTTAAATTATTCAGATTTTTTAGTTTTTGGTTTAGATTCTTCAGTTACAAACTTAGCTGTATCTTCGATTAATTTATAAGCTCTTTCAGTAACGATTTCTTCTTCTACTGCAGATTTGTTAACTTGATCTTTAACTTGATCAACTGAGAGTCTATATTGATCAGCGATTTCTTTGTATTTAGCTTCTAATTCTTCTTCAGTTGCAGTAAAGCCTTCAGCTTTTGCGATTTCTTTAAGAACGAATCTTAAAGAGAGAGTGTTAGTAGCTTGTGTTTTTAGAGTAGCTTTATACTCTTCTACAGTTTGACCACCAGTGTATTTGAGAAGAGTTTCTAAGTTCATTCCATATTGTTTAGCTTGTTGTTCGGCTTTATCGAGTGAATAGTTAGCTTCTTCTTCAACTAGATCTTCTGGAAGTTCAAATTTAGCGTTTTTAACTACTGTCATATATAGATCGTTTTTAGCTTTTTCTAATGCTTGGCTTTCTTTACGATCTAAGATAGTCTTTTTAACGTGTTTCTTGTATTCTTCTGGTGTAGTAACGCCTTCGATTTTTTGTTCTTTAATGAAGTCTTCATCTAAAGATGGAGTATCTTTATATTTGATTTCCTTTACATTAACATGGAATACGGCATCTGCACCTTTTAAGTTTTCTGCTTGATAATCATCTGGGAACTTTACATTTAAGTCTTTTTCTTCGCCAGCTTTCATACCAACCATTTGTTCTTCGAAGCCTGGAATGAAGCTATGAGAACCGATTTCTAAAGAATAATCTTTAGCTGATCCACCATCGAATGCTACACCATCTTTGAATCCTTCAAAGTCGAATACTGCTGTATCGCCAAGAGCGATTACTGCGTCTTCGCCTTCCTTCTTAACGAGCATAGCATTTCTGTCGAGAGTTTTCTTGATTTCTTCTTCAACTTCTTTAGCGATTACAGATACTTTATCTTTCTTGATTTCAAGGTTTTTATATTCACCAAGTTCTACAGTTGGATTAACTGAAACGGTTACTGTATATTCAATTGGTGATGTTTGACTGATTGTAGATTCATCCAAATCGATTTTTGGATATCCACATACGTCGATTTTATTTTCAGATACAGCTTCATAATATGTTTCGCTGATTGCATAGTTTATGGCGTCGTTATAGAGAGATTCAACACCATATACAGCTTCATATACCTTTCTTGGAGCTTGTCCTTTTCTGAAACCTTTGATTTCTACTTCTTGATTTTTCTTTTCAAAAGCGTCGTCTAATGCTTTTTTAAATGTGTCTACAGGAATAACTACTTTAAATTTTACTTTTGATCCTGCGAGTTTTTCAATTTCCATATATTTCTCCTTAATTTTTAATTAACCTTAAGTATTATATCATTTAGAAAATGATAAATCAAAGAATATTGCTTAAGTATTTTTTGAAGGTAAGCTTATATACTTTGTGTTTTTCAAGTTTTTTAGATAAAAAATTTGAATCTATTGTTTTGAGAGTTGTTTCTTTTTCGTTCTCTTTCTTTTTGATTTTGGCAGTAAAATCGAAGCTATTATTTCCATCAATAAGTGTCAATACGTAGTCACCATTCCTAGGAATATAGTTATTTGTGACTAGGGCATAATTTTTATTTTTTTTATGAATCATTACTTCTATTGTGTATTTTCTTGATAGAAGTTTTTCAACCCTTTCTAACATTCCAAGTGATAAATAATTTTTTATTTTTTCAGTGCCAACTTTCTCGTTATTATCTTCGATTTTTGATATTATTGTGATGGAATCACCTAATTCTTCTTTTAGATTAGTTATATTTCCTTCTTTATTTCTTCCAAAGGTATAATCAAAACCTACTACTACATGTCTCATATCTTTTAGGAAGATATCGATGAATTCTTTATAAGAAAGGTTTAAGAATTCATCAGTTAATTCAATTATGTAGATGGCATCAAAACCTAGGCTTTCTGCAAGTTCTATCCTTTCGTTTGTGGATGTTAGATATGATGGTTCTACTTTATTGATATATTCAAAGAAAGACATATTAAAGGTTATGAGACCTACTTCTGTGTTTGAAAGCCTTCCTAGTTCTAAGGCTTTTTTAAAAAGTTCCATATGTCCAATATGGAATCCATCAAAATAGCCAAGAGCTATTGTCATATTCTTTTCTTTAAATAGACGATAATTACTGATGTATGATATTTTCATTTTTAACCATTAAATCTATTCTATAAAGCTCTTCATCGCTATCATATTTATAAATAGCGATATTTTCATCTTTATGTTTTAATATAATATAATCTTTTATTTTCTTAGTTATTGATTTATCTAGTTTTGATCCATTCTTAATGAACTTATATAATTTATCATCGATTTCAATAGATTCAAAATCTAAATAATCTATTGGGTTTAAGATGGTATTTATTTCATCATCAATTGAAATTGAGTTTTCTATTTTAAATGGGCCTACTTCTATTCTTCTTATCTCATCTGCCATACTTGGGATGTTTAAAGTGTCACCTAGTTCTTTTGCAAAACTCCTAATGTAGAAGCCTTTAGATACAAATAGGTCAATATAAAAATATGATGAACCTTGAGTATATTCAATATTAGATGTTCTACTTAAGGTGTAGATAGAGACATGTCTTTTCTTTATTTCTACATCCTTATTTTTTAGTGCATATTTATATAGCGGAATCCCATCCTTTTTAATTGCGCTATAAATAGGTGGTGTTTGGTCATAATCCTTAGGAAATGATTCTAATATAGAATCAATGTATGATTCTTTGCCTCTTAAATCTGTATCAATGAGATTTGATAATTCACCTTCATTATCTAAGGTCGTTGAGGTAGCACCAAGTCTAATTCTAAGTCGATATCTTTTTGGAAGATTTTCAAAATATTTAAAGTATTTACATCCTTCATTTAATCCAACAACCAAAAGACCCGTTGCAAGTGGGTCTAGGGTTCCAAGGTGCCCTACCTTATTTAGATTGTATTTCTTTTTAATGATAGTATCAACCCTTTGACTAGAGAGCTTTAAGGGTTTATCTATTAAAATAAAACCTGGTTTTATCATTCCTTAAAATAACAGATAGTTACTCCTCTTCCACCTTCGTGTTCTTCGCCGCTTCTAAATCTCTTGATTTCTTTATGGGTTTTGCAATAATCAATAACCATATTTCTAAGAGCTAAAGTTCCGAAGCCATGGACAATTTCAACTTCATTTAAATTGGCATATATTGCATCATCAATGAATTTTTCAAGCGCTTCTTTAGCTTCATCGACTCTCATACCACGCATATCGAGCCTTGATGAAACATTGGTTTTAAGATTAGACGAAGAGCCTTTATCAGAAATAATTGATTTATATGGATCATATAATTCAACATATTCAATTTCATTCTTTTTAAATACTGATACCATTGAACCTAGTTGAACTGTATATTTATTATTTTCAATCTTTATGACTTTACCTACTTCATCGAAAGCTAAACACTTAACATTATCACCGACATTGATGATATCATCAGCGCGTTTTTTCTTGATTTCTTTTACTTCGTATAAGGAATTAATTCTACCTCTTAAATCTCTTATGGCATTATTCTTGATTTCTTTATTCGCATCTAAATCTTTTTTGATTTGTTCGAGTTCATCTAAGATGATGGTAGCTTCTTTTCTAGTTCTTTCTAAGATTTTTGATTTTTCTTCAGAGATTTCATCATACTTTTTAGAGATTTTCTCTTTTTCTTCCTTCATCTCGTTACGATGATTTTCAGCCTCTATTTCAAAATCAGTTTTAAGAGATAGATATTCTTCTTTAAGTTTCTTAACTCTTAGTGAATCTTTTTCTAATTTTCTTATTAAATGAGATTCTTTATCTTTGAATTCTAAACTCTTACTCTTGGCATTTTTAATTATTTCTGGATTTAATCCGAGGCGTGAAGAAATTAAGAAGGCATTACTCCATCCTGAAATACCAATAATAAGCTTATATGTAGGTTTTAATGTATTTACATCGAATTCTACAGAAGCATTTTCTATTGAATCATGTTCATAGGCATAGAGTTTTAGTTCTGGATAGTGAGTTGTACATACTGTATAGAGGTTTCTTTCTCTTAAAAAGTCGAGAATTGATATCGCAAGTGATGCACCTTCTTTAGGATCAGTTCCACTTCCAAGTTCATCTAAGAGTACAAGGGAGTTTTCTTCAATTCTTTTTAGAATTGATACAATTCTTGACATATGAGATGAGAAGGTGGAGAGAGATTGTTCGATGGATTGTTCATCGCCGATATCTGCGTATATTCCACTAAAGATAACAGTCTTAGAACCTTCCTTAACTGGAATTAAAAGACCCGATTGTACCATAAGTGATAATAAGCCTAAAGTCTTTAATACGACAGTTTTACCACCAGTATTAGGACCTGTGATAATCATAGTGTTTCTATCCCTTAAAGTGATGGTATTTGGAACAATTACCTTCTTATCAATTAATGGATGCCTTGCGTCTATTAAATCAATATAATCGGCTATTTCGACCTTTTCTGCATCTATTTCTTTTGCATATTCGCCTCTTGCGAATAGATCATCAAATTTTAAGATTACATCTAAATCCTTTTTGATTTCGTTATAGTATTTAGAAATACTCACAGATAAATCTAAAAGGATTCTTTCTATTTCATTCTTTTCATTATTCTTTAGAATAGTGATTTTATTTTCTAGTTCACTAGCGAAATATGGTTCAATATAGACTGTTTGACCTGATTGTGATTCATCAAAAACGATACCTTTTATCTTTGAACGATATTTGCTCATGACTGGGATAACTCTATGGCCATTTCTAATGGTGATAATAGCTTCTGATAGTAATGATTCATGAGTTCTAATCATTTCATTTAGTCTTTGAGTGCATTCGCTTTCACATTGTCTAATGCTTTTTCTAATTCTGTATAGTTCACTTGAAGCATTATCCATGATGTTTCCTTCAAAATCAAAAACATAATCGATTAAATCTTTAGCCTCTTTTAACTTTACAAGTTCATTTATGTATTTAGAAATAGATGTAGTTTCTAAAGAGACATTTGAAGTTTGTGAAAAATAACTAAATGTTCTATTAACGTCATAAATGAGTTTATTGATTTCCATAAACTCATTTTGATTGAGTGGAGCTGAAATCCTTAGTCTATCTATTGTAATATCTAAATCAAAAGGTTGATAATCAATTGATGATAATCTATAGATGATGTTCTTTATTTCATATACTTCATCAAGGTATGATAAAATAAAGTCTTTATCAGTTGAAGGCTTTAGATTTAAGATATTCTTTTTTGTTTCTTCTAAATACGCGTAAGATGCAACTTGTTTAAGTATCTTAGGGTAATCTAATAATTTAAGTTCAAACATATATTTTTTAACACATTATGATTATACCAAATAATCATATATTTTAAAAGAAAAAGGATGGAATAAGACTTTTTTATCGGAATATGATATAATTAAATTATGAAAAGCGTTAAGATGAACGAGAATCAGATTCAAGAGTTTACTATAAAATTTAAAGACTATGAAACCGATATAAAAAATGAATATATCGACCATTTTTATAAGATAAATGGAGCTACTGTTTCTATTTTCAAAAGTGGTAAAGTTCTCTTTCAAGGAAGTAATCTTGATGTTTTTGGCGATTATTTTAATACATATACTCAATTATCATTAGATCTTGATGAGGATGATACACCATATGATTATATGGATACAATTGGCGCTGATGAAGTTGGTACTGGCGATACTTTTGGACCAATTGTATGCGCAAGTGTCTTTGTAAGAAAGAGTGATATAGAATATTTAAAAGAACTTGGTGTAAAAGATTCTAAAAAATTAAGTGATGAGAGAATAATGAAGCTTGGTAAAATCATTGAAGAAAAGTTTGAACATCAAGTAAATATACTTAGAAATGAGATATATAACGATATAAAAGATAAATATAATATGAATGAAATGAAGGCAAGGCTTCATAATCAAAACATTCTTCTACTTTCTAAAAGAGTAAAGTATGAAGCTGTATGTCTCGATGAATTTGTGAATAGAGATAAATACTTCAGTTACTTAAATGATGAAGTATTTAAAGATATCTCATTTGAAATGAAGGGAGAGAGTAAGTCATGTGCAGTTGCGGCTGCCTCTATTCTTGCGAGATACTTCTTCCTTTTAGAATATGAAAGACTTATTAAGGAATATGGGTATAGTCTACCTAAAGGTAGTGGAACTAAGGTTAAAGAGATGATAGAAAAAATTAGGAATGAGAAAAAGGATGATTTGTTCTATCATATCGCCAAAACTAATTTTAAGAATTTCGATTAAATAACGAGCCAACTAGTTATTTAATCGCTTTTTTTATTAATCATACAAAAGGGGCTGTTAAGAAACTAAAAATTCTTAACGCCCTTTTTCTATACATTATATTTGCAAAATAACAACTACGTTGTTAAGAAACTATGTAAAAAAACCTATTCTTGGGCATTTTTTACATCACCTTTTCCCTTAACAA
>JAFXYB010000008.1 GCA_017541975.1 bacterium
AACGAACTCCGCCCATTCAAGGAAATTATCGTTATCAATATTTCTTTGGAATTCTTCTTTACTAACAAAGTAATATTCCACACCATTGGTCTCTGTGGCCCTTGGTTCTCTGGTGGTCATTGACACGGAAAATACCATCGGAAATAATTCACGATTCATAATGTATTTTCTGACAGTGCCTTTGCCGACACCTGATGGACCACTAAGAATAATTAATAACCCTTTTTTCATAATCCTAGGTATTTTATCTTACTTTCTTTTGTATGGCAATAATTCATTGTTTTTTAAACAAAGTTTAATCAAAATGCGTATAAGACAAAAGTCTACCATTTACACTATGCAATATCATCAATAATAAAATACTACTTTAAGAATCGCTTAAATATGACAACGATCAATTAGGCCATGAACAATTATCGAAACCTTGTCAATATGCCAATTATGATATAACAATCTGTGGGAAAAGAATTGTATCTTTTTCATGAAAATATGTTTTAAACAGCAATTGGTAATCTACTACTTGATTAGTATTTCTATCATACGTCAAAATAAAGCAGTCTCCGTATCCCAAGAATCTAGAACTTCCATAATAAACAATGCTTGTTAAGCCTTCATCGAATGATAGACACCATTCGGGAACAAAACCATATTTTTTGATTAATTTCAGTTTCTCACTCTCTATGATATTTAAATTAAAAGAATGCGTCACCTGACCATATTCATATGTAACTACATCTTTTTTATACTTGCACTTTCCCTTAGAAATATGAAGATTTTTTAAGTAATTGTCAAAAACAGATAAGTTAATTCTATCATCCGAATTGTTAATCTCAACTAGTTCATTATTTACAAAATTATAATCGAAATATCTTTCATCTATTCTAAAATATCCTTTTTTATCAAAACCAAAAGCAGAATCAAAAGAATGCATGCTTCTTTCGGATTCTCCGATTATTTTAATTCTTTCGATAAACGATATATCGAAATCTGTTTTATATATGGTAAGTCTAGTCTTCTTTTGATTATTCATTTTTTCTTCGGCACAAAAATAAAAATAATTTCCAACATAAAGGAGACTATTGTGGAATGACACACTATATACATTTTTATCATTTTGATATACAGCCTTTGCTAAATCATAATTGAAATCAATCTCTTTATCTTCTATTTCTATTAATTTAGTATCTTTTTTGAATGACATATATTTTTTACTTTGACACCACAAAAAATCATTTTTGATTTGCTCAGATGTTTTTCTATAGTCAGCATCAATAACATAGCAAATGACAGGGACTGATAAAAAAATTAATGATACCATTATGCCTATCGTGATAAAAATTCTAGTGATACGATGCTTTTTTTTCATATTATTTTTTCCCAAGTAGGTAAGTCAGCAAATCATTAAGCAGATAGTCAGGGCGGCATAAGATGAGTACACACGCTAACGAATATGTTATTTTCATTGCTGGTCCGTACCATTCATCTGTTTCGTCATCAAAAATAGTTGGACCTATATCAACACTCATTGATCTTGATATTTTTTCTGACTCATCTTCGCCCGTTATCATTTGCTTCATTGAAAAGTAAATAAATGCAAAATTATGACATTCCCATTCAAACAAAGCTCCAAACAATGTACCTTTAATTTTTTTACCTTCAATATACTTCAAATACCACAAATAATAAAGTTCCGTCAAAGGATTTATTATTAAAAACGAGTTGGTAATATGCGTATTGTCGCTTGCAGAATCATCTGGTTCAATTGCACCAGCCTTTATTGCTGTGGTCCTTGCCACGGACGAGATAAGAAATATAATAGTTAGTAATTCAAATATAAAATGCCCGCTCGGATCATAATACATCACTGGATTATTCTTACTATAAGTATAAAGATTAAGGCTGTGAAGTTTTTTGTAGTTTAGATATTCCCAAGAATCAGGAGAAATAAATCTAGCAATTCTTGGATCATAATATCTAGAAGTCAGCCAATACATCTTTAAATCAGAATCATAATAATAGGAACGATATCTAATAGGATTAATATTGCCAATAAAGCTATCACTATTATTTACGTGACCATATGAATTCAATACTTTATGATTGCCACAGGCATCATAGATATATTTAGCCACGATTTGGTTATTAGAATCTCTAATTGCTATGACATCTTGTTGGATGTTCTTTTCATAAATATATATATCATTGTCATATTCAAAGCCAATGACACCAGCATGTGAATAATAGTATTTGATTGCATATCCATTGCGATTTTCCACTAATAAGCGATTATCAATGTATTTATAATCAGTAACAACGTTATTAACAGTTTTTCTTATTCTCTGCTTAAAGCCATCATAGTTAAACGAAATGATGTTGTTTCCTTCACTAACGGATGAAAGTAAAGTTCCTCTAGTCCAAGTTAGGGTTTTACTTCCATAAGTAAGAGGATTGCCATAATTATCATATGTTAAACTATCAAGCTCGAATCTAATTAATCTATCAGGATAGGTGCTGTCATAAAAATGCGTATTAGCGGTTATTGGATTAAACGGGAAAGCCGGACCTACTTGAGGATAGTCTGAACTACTAATCTTAAGAATATTTCCTTTATCATCATAACTATATTGATAAGCTTTATTGAACCATTCGTTTTCTTCTTTGATAAGCCTTGAATATTTATCGTAATAATAATTAATAGTATGGGTGGTTTGACCAACAGTCGTTGCAATTTTATTAATGTTACCCATGTTGTCATATTCATATTCATCAACTCGTTCCAAGAAAGGCAGATGATTGATGATATTATAGTAGGAAGCTTTTTTAATGAGTTTATTAGTTCTACTATTATCTAAATCACCATGATAATACTCATATTGAACATAGGAATATTTATTGTTGATGCCAATAGACCTTTTTGTTAGGCGCTTAAAAGCATCGACTTCATCTTCAATAACTAAAGATTCTGAACCATCTTCTATCAAAGTCTTTTTGATAACTTTTTCCATGTCTTCGGTATCATGATATTCAAAAGAAGCATCGTACAACGAAGAAGTACTTATTAAACGATGATATTTATCGTATTGATAGGTCATTGATAAGTTACTATACTCAATAGAGGTGGCCACTAATTGGTCATAGTAATCATATTCATAAGTTATGTCTGGGTCGTTATTTGGATCAATTTCTTGCACGAATGGGTCAGTTATTGAAGTGACATTATTATAATCATCGTAATCGTAGGTAACACCATCACTAGAGATGATTCTTCTAAAATTGTCGTATTCATCATAATATTCATACCCATTAGCAAAGCGATAATAATAACGATAATCCATGACAATGTCTTGATAGATGTTTGGTGCATATACAATTTCTAATGTTTGGTTATTGTTATATTCTATTGCACGGACTTCACCATGATATGAACCAATAAGATGAGTATTTCCATCAGTTGATAAAGAATAAGTATCTTCAGCAATGTAATTATTATTTTGTTCGATATAAAGGGAGTCACTACTACTAAATCTAATGCCTGTTTCTCTTTCTTTTGTTATAGAGTCAAAGAAATGAGTTTCAGTTAATAAATTTGGATAATTTGTCTCACTATGTTTATTGGTTGAATCATAAGAATATGTCGAAGTGAAAACAGTGTCTCCCACTAGTTTTGATTCACTAATGACATTGTCTTTTATGTCGTAGGTAAACTGTTCACTAATTGTGTCATTATCAGTATTATTACTTATTTCATGTTCTAAAAGATTGCCGTTTGAGTCATAACTATACTCTTCATATGTGCCATCATTATTTGTGACTTTTTGAAGAAGATAATTACTATCATAATCATATATAGAGACGTGACCAGAAGAGGCAGCTAAAAAGTTGGTGATTTCTTCTTCATAGTGGTAATTTGTGTGTCCAGTTGGGAAAAAAGCACTGTTATGGGAGATTTTAGTGATTTTTAAGGAGCAATCATCTTTACCGCTAATTCTATAGAACAATGCATCAGGAGCAGGATACATATAGCTATGCTTAATAGACTTTGGATTAGAAGAAAAAAGCATATTCATATATTGTGTTTCTTTGATGCTTAAAGATGAAATATTATCCGCGAGTCCTTTTTGATCATTAAACCAATAATGGGTGGAAGTATCACTGATATAGAGTAATCTTTCATTAATAAGATAATCGTTCATAGATAAACGATAATCATAAAGTGTATTGCCGTTATTTAAATAGACACCTTTTCCACTAGTTAATAGATAATATGGAGTATTACCATAGAAGAAAATTGGCTCATCTGTGGAGATATTTGAACAAAACATTTCAAAACTACCAATAAGCGGGACTATTTTTACTTCTGAGATAACCACGCGATTAGAAAACGGCTTTAAAAAGTTTAGGTAAAAACTTCTTTGAGTTGATTCTTTAATACCAATTGGGGCCGCTAAAAAGGTGGTTCCTCTTTCATAGATAAGACGGGACAATAAATTACCATCATCATCTTTTAGCTCAATGGTGAAAGTATCATCCACTGCCATTGTGCCAATTATCTTAGCACAGAACAAATAGGCTTTCTTTGATTCTAAGTTAGCATTTGAACTAAATGGGGTTTGATAATAGTTTTCGTAATAAGCCATATCATAAATGTAAGACGGGGTTTGTCCACTATTATCTAAAACAAACTCTAATACTTCATCATCGTTTGCTTCTTTAACTAAACAAGATAAATGTTCTGAACTAAGCGTTTGATAGCTAAGGTTTGTATTGCCATGTGAAAATTGATTAAATGATTGTTCTTGGTTTAAGTCATAAAAAGTGTTGACGCCGCCTGAATCGTTAACCCTTACCTTATTTTCTCCAAGAGAATAATCAAACGCATAGCGACAATGATTAATTGAAGAGATAAGATAGGAAACTTTATCATCATAGTAATTTAAAGAAAAAGTCTCACCATCATCTAGTGTTATTGTGTGGAGCAAAGGGTCGCAGTTAAAGGTCTCAGTAATGATATGATTATCACCAAGGTTTTTAGTTAATGCTGTTAGATAATTATTACTATCTTGAGAAATGGTAATAACTACATTGTTGTTGTATGTGATTTGGACACCACTAGAAGTGTATGAAAAATAGATTGCGTTATTGTAGCTATCAGTAATGGAATAGATGCGAAGAGAGTCCTCTGGATAGTTAGCCATATAAGAAATGGTTAATTCCGCAGTATGGTTATTCGCTATGTGCTGATGAATAAGAATTAAACGACCATTAGAATCAAATAGTTGGTAATTACCATAGTCATCAAAGACTTTATAACAACCACTAGGAATGGTTTTCATCATAAGACCAGAGCCATTTCTATCAAAATAAAGAGTAGTCGAGTTGTCCGCTAATTTGAAGACATGTAAAAAGCCATCAGCATCTTCTAACCAATATTGTCCGTACGTGGTGTTATATTCCAAGAAAAGGTGATAATTGGTTTTAACACCTATTGGTAAGCCAGTCTTTTGATGAAGAGTCTGTGTAGAAGTAGTATGCGCTTCAATATATTTAAAAGATAAATCAATTGGAAGATACTTGCCAGGAAGAGCAAATAACTTTCTAGTTAGATATAATTTTCCAAATTTTAAATCGATATTAAAGGAGTAGTCTTTGTAATTATGAGTCAAAAACTTTTTGTATTTGTCAAAACAATAGCTCGCAAAGCTAAATAACATATTGGGTCTCCTTATAAATAAGATATATCATCTTTATATTATTTTGAAGGAGAAATAAAAAGACGATGTTTAATATTAATTAATTTGATAAACTAACAATATGAACTACTATTCTTACGCTGCATTTAAGAAAGTCATTGATGAATTAAGAAGTAAAATCATTGGTTGTAGAATCAATAATATTACAGTGATTAACTCTCATGATTTCTTATGCACACTATCAATGATTAAAGATGAAAAATTACTTATTTCTCTTAATCATCAGCATCCATTTTTAGCCTTAATTAATGTTAAGAAAGTTGAACCCACGATTATGGGTAATTTAAATGAATCTTTAAGAAAATTCTTAAAGGATGCCTATATCGTAGATGTTAATTTGAATAATGATGACCGTATTGTGGAGTTCGTTATTCAAAAGGCTAATGACTACTATGAGAAAGTAGTTACTCATTTATATTTAGAATGTATTCCTCAAAGAGCTAATCTCTTATTTGTGAATGAAGAAGGTAAGATTATCCATGCTTTACATTACGCTAGTGTGACAAGTGCTAGACCGATATTAAATGGCTTATCTTATGAGTATCCTAATAAAGGTGTATTAAAAGAAGAAAACGAAGTGCCTTCTTTAGAAGATATTAAAAAACAAGCGGTGAATTATTATGAAAATGCTTTACAAGTACATAAGAAAGAAAAATTCACACCACTATATCGTTATATTAAAAGTCGTATTAAATCACTTGATAAAAAGAGTGTTGCTTTAAGAAGTGAAATAGAATCTGCAAAAGAACATCTTAATGACGCTGATCATGGTAATTACTTATTAGCGTTCCAATCTAATAAAGAATTATTAGATGAATATCTTAAAGATAACAATATCAAACTAGATGAATCTAAGAGCATTGTTGAAAACGCGAATGCGATGTTTAAGAAATATAAAAAGAGCAAGCGCACTATTGAGATGGCGGAATTAGAAATTAATAAAGCTAAAGAAGAGGAAGAATATCTTTCCTATTTATTAGTGAGCTCTCAATATATGGATGATGAAGAATTATTCTCTTTAAGCCAAGAACTACTTCCAAAGCAACATTTAAAGAAGAAACTATTACCAATTAGATGCTCATATATCATCTATGATAATGTGAAGATTTCTTTTGGAAAGAATGCTTCTAGCAACAACGAATTAACATTTAAGATCGCTAATAAAGATGATTGGTATTTACATATCAAAGATTACCATGGAGCGCATGTTATTATTCATAATCCAAATCCAAGTAACGCAGTTAAATTAGTGGCCGCAGAATTATGTTTAATCCTCTCCAACAAAACTGCGGGCGATATTATGATCACTAACATGAAAAACGTTAAAAAAGGCCACGCTTTAGGCGAGGCTAATTTACTTAACTATTCCACGATTACTTTGAATAAAGTAAGAGAAGAAACAGTATTGTTACTTTCTAACAAACAAGACTATTAATCTTTAAATAAGAAATCTGGTCCTTTAATTGCTTCCTCTGTCGCTAAGTCAGGGAATTTTTGTTGTCTAAGAACTTCATAGGCCACTAAAGCGACACAGTTAGATAGATTTAAGCTTCTGGCTTCAGGGACCATAGGTATACGCATTAGTCTATCTTCATGCATTTTTAAGATATCATGAGGAATACCTGTTGATTCTCTTCCAAACATTAAATAGATGTTTCTGGAAGGATTACTTAAATCATATGTTGAATAAACAGTTTTTGCGTATCTAGTCACGTAATATGTATCAGCGT
>JAFXYB010000009.1 GCA_017541975.1 bacterium
ACGAATCGATTAATACAAATAGAAAGATTTCAAATGATATTGGTATAAAAGTTTATGGAAACAGCGGAATTAATGATTTACCGATTCATAATCATAAATCAGTTGAAATAATCTATGTTTATCATGGAAATGTTTTAATAAACATTAATCATCAGGATATTCAGCTCACTAAAGGCGATTTAATTATCATTAATAAATATACAAATCACACATTAAAAAATACCAATGGTAATGAGATAGTAATAACTTTTATGATTCAGGATAGAACTCTTGCCAAGATCTTAGAAAATATAGATAAAAATTGCAATCTGAAGGAATTCTTAGAGAATAATTATAACAACAATCTTACAAACAACTATTTAGTGTATCAAACAGAAAACAATGCAATTATAAACAACATAATAGATAGTTTTATCTATCTTATTGTTGAAAGAAAAACTGATAGTCCTATTAGTATAGCACTTCTTCAAACATTATTTGAATCACTTCAAGAAATGGAAGAACGTATGCTTTATCCTATAAATTTAATTGATAAAGATGATGAATTTAAGAACCACGTTTTAGATGAAATAAAAATGAATTACATGAAACTATCTCTTAAGTATTTATCCAAGAAACTTGGACTAACAAATGAATATCTAAGTAGAAAGATCAATAAGGTATTTGGAAAGAATTTTAGTCAAGTTCTCTTAGAAGAGAGGATGGTTATTGCAGAAGAATATATAAGAAATACCAGAATAAATATTACTGAAATCGCAAGTCTTGTTGGATATGAAAATAAGAGCTTTTTCTATAAAGAATTTAAGAATCTTTATGGATTAACTCCAATGAAATATCGTCAAATATTTAATAAATAAAACATTATCATATTTATTTAAAATAAATATACAATTTTTATTAAACACACGTATTAAGGTATTATAATAATTTTATATATAGAATATAGTATACACATAGTGTATAATGCACAATTTTCTTATAAATACTTTACATCTTTATAAAGATGTGATAACATTTATCAGTCGCAATTTTTGTGAAAAAGATGTGAATTGCGATATTAGGAGTAGTATGAACGAAGATTTAAAGAAACTTAAAGTTCTAAAAACTAAGGACCTAATTCAAATGGTTAGAATGGGTGTAGAGAACTTAAGTGCTCATATAGATGAAGTTAATGATTTAAATGTATTCCCAGTACCTGATGGAGATACTGGTACAAATATGAAAAGAACCATTGAAACTGGTTATAGTGTAATTAAGGATGCTGATATAAATCAGCCTTTATGTCAAACAGCACAAGATTTATCAAAAGGAATGCTTCTCGGTGCAAGAGGAAATAGCGGTGTTATTCTTTCACAAATCTTTAGAGGTTTCTCTAATGGTCTTGACCATAAGAGAGAAGTGGGCGTACCTGGCCTTGTAATCGCTTTTAAGGCTGCGGTTAAACAAGCCTATAGTGCCGTTGTAAAACCTGTAGAAGGAACAATTTTGACCGTTTTAAAGGAATCTGTACAAAAGGCAAGCAAATCCAATAATCCTACAATCTATCAATTCTTTATTAACCTCTTAACTCAAGCAAGAATAACTCTCGCTAATACTAAAGAAATGTTAGATGTTTTAAAAGAAGCTGATGTAATTGATTCTGGTGGAGCTGGCCTCACATATATTTTTGAAGGTTTCTTATCTTATTTTGAAGGCGCACTTCCAGATCCAAAATACAAAGAAACAGTTTACGATACAAACGATAGCCATAAAAACGATGCAAACCTCGACTTTTCATTATTTAATGAATATTCTGAATTAGATTTTGGTTATTGTACAGAATTTATCCTTCAACTTTCTGCAAGTAAGGTAGAAGATGTTCATAACTTCGATGAAAAAGAAGTTATCGACTATCTAATGGGTGTTGGTGATAGTGTTGTTTGTTTCAAAGATGGAACATTAATCAAAACACACGTACACACAAAAGATCCTGGTGCTGTTTTAAGCTACGTTAGAAGATGGGGAGAATTCCTCACCATCAAAGTTGAAAATATGGCACTTCAACACAACAATAAAATTGCTAAAGAAGAAGAGAAAGAAAAAGAAAAACCTCATAAATTTATGGGTATCGTCTCTGTATGTCAAGGAAGAGGCCTTGTAAAAGCTTTCAAAGATTTAAATATCGATGAAATAGTTGATGGAAAACAAACAATGAATCCTTCTACAGAAGATTTTATTAAAGCATTTGATGGAATCAATGCTGATAATATAGTTGTTTTACCAAACAACTCAAATATCATTCTTGCTGCTGAACAAGCAAGAGATATCTACAATGAATCTCATGAAAACACTAAAGTTCATGTCATCAAAACTAAAAGCATCGCTCAAGGTTATGTTGCATCAACTCTTCTTCAATTCCAATCTGATGATATTGATGAAATGATTCAAGATGTAACTATGTCAATTGAGGATGTTAATTCTCTTGAAGTAACAACCGCCACAAGAAATACCAAAGTAAATGGTGTTGATGTTAAGAAAAACGATTTTATCGGTATTCTAAATCACAATCTAGTTTCTGATAAGAGAAGTAAAATTGATTGTATCGTTGATTCTCTTTCTAAAGTTGATTCAATCAAAGATAGAGAAACTCTCCTTTTGATCTTTGGTAAGGATATGAAGAACCAAAAAGAAAAAGATGATACAATCAAACAAATCAAGAAGAATTATCCATCTTTAAACATCGATATTATCGATGGTGAACAAGATGTTTACTGCTATATAGCTGCAGTTTGTTAAACAAGTAAAAAGCATCACATTGTGATGTTTTTTTATGCTCAAAAATGATTTCTTTGTGATAAAACACCGTCTATTCATTGATTTTTAATCTTTTATTGTATAATAAAATGGGTAAAAAATATGAAAGATTACTATCAAATCCTTGGTATAAGCAGAAATGCATCAAGTGAAGAAATCAAATCTGCATATCGTAAACTTGCGAATAAATATCATCCTGATGTTTCAACCGATAAAGATGCCAATGAAAAAATGGCAGAGATAAATGAGGCATATCAAACTCTTAGAGATTCAGAAAAACGTGCTCAATATGATCAATTCGGTGAATCAGCATATCCATTTCAAGATGGTTCTGCTAATGAGTCATATTACAAGCCTAACAGTAACTACTATGAATACAATAGAGGATATTTTTATTCAAAGGGTCCAATATCTCTTGGAAAATTCATTTTCAGGATCGTTTTCATATTTTTATTAATCAATGCCTTATTCTCTTTAGGCTCACTTCTAATTCAAAGAGCATTCTTTACCGATGAAACAATAGAAGTTGCCAAAGAACAAACTGATTTTCAATTCACATTGGATGAAATTAATGCAACCGCAAGAATAACCGGTCTTAGTAGATACATCATGGATACTAGTATTCAATCGATTGAAATACCAGCTACCATCACAAATAGAGGCAGAACTTATAAAGTAATATCAATTGGACAAAACTGTTTTAAGAATTGCACAAATCTAACATCAATATCAATTCCGTCATCAGTTACATTAGTCGATAGTTATGCATTCTATAGATGCAACAAACTTGGTACTGTATATTACTATGGAACAATGGAACAATTCTCCAAGATAACAATTAGAGATGGGAACCCATATTTTAAAAACGCTACAATAGTATGTTATGACTTTACTATTTAATATAAATAGTATATAATAATATTCAGGGAGGTAAAAGACATGATAATGATTTATGTTTGGCTAGCTATTTTTCTAGCAAGTGTATTTATCGAATTAGCTCTTCCTGCACTAGTATCCGTATGGTTTGCTGCAGGTAGCTTTGTATCTCTAATCTTAGCAGTTATCTTTGCTGCAGCGATGGGAGATGCAGCTTATGGCCTAATATGGCTAGAAGTTCTTGTGTTTATTATAGTTTCTGTAGCTACGATCATCTTAATAAGACCTCTCGTTTGGAACAAAAGAAAAGAACTTAGAACAAATGTTGATTCAATGATTGGAAAAATCGGTATCGTTGAAGATGAAATCTCAAAATACGTCTATGGTTCTGCAAAGTTTGAAGGTCTTGTATGGTCATGTAAGCTAGCGGATTCTGAAAATGAGCCGATTAAGAAAGATGAGCTTGTAGAAATCGTTAAAATCGATGGAAACAAGGCCATCGTCGTAAAACACAATGAAGAATAATATTTAGGAGGAATATAAAATGAGAACTATTTTTATGGAACCAGGTGGAATCGTAGGACTTGTAATTGCTATTATCGTGCTTGTAGGTCTTGCAGTTTCAGGAATTAAAATCGTTAAACAAACTGAAAAATTAGTTATTGAAAGAGTTGGTAAATTCCACTCAATTCTAGATCCAGGTGTACATTGGATTTGGCCTTTCTTTGATAGAGTAGCTTTAAGAGTTGTGATGAAAGAACAAATCAGAGACTTTGATCCACAACCAGTTATTACAAAAGATAATGTTACAATGCAAATTGATACAGTAGTTTTCTTCCAAATTACTGATCCAAAGCTCTATGCTTATGGTGTAGTAAATCCTATTAACGCAATTGAAAACTTATCTTCAACAACATTAAGAAATATCATCGGTGAATTAGACCTTGATGAAACATTAACATCAAGAGATATCATCAACACAAAGATGAGATCAATCCTCGATGAAGCAACTGACCCATGGGGAATTAAAGTTAACCGTGTCGAAGTTAAAAACATTCTCCCTCCAAAAGACATCAGAGATGCAATGGAACGTCAGATGAGAGCTGAAAGAGAAAAGAGAGAAAAGATCTTACTCGCAGAAGGTGAAAGACAATCTCAAATCTTAAAAGCTCAAGGTGAAAAAGAAGCTGCAGTCTTAAAGGCTGAAGGTGAAAAAGAAGCTCAGATTCTAAAAGCTGAAGCAGAAAAAGAAGCTAAGATTAGAATTGCAGAAGGTGAAGCTAAAGCTATCGTTGCTAAGAGAGAAGCTGAAGCTGCTGGTATTAAAGCTTTAAGAGAAGCTAAACCAGATGATGCAGTTCTCACAATCAAATCTTATGAAGCTCTTGAAAAGGTTGCTGATGGACAAGCTACAAAGATTATCGTTCCATCAAATCTTCAAGATGTTGCAACTCTCGCTACAACAGTAAAAGAAATCGTTAAAAAATAATTAAAATCAAATTCTACTAGGAGGCTTCGGCCTCCTTTTTTCATTCTCTTAAGCTAGTAGATAGTTTTTTCACACCTTCCAAGTTTATTCATAAAAAATAAACCGAAAGAAAAATAGTGGTAGATTTTTATAGTACAAAGTACTATATATAAAAATTCTCATAAAATAGTTATTGTTAGAAGTCCACTTTCTATTATTCTCTCTATCATAGAATTTGCATTTTTGCCTCGATTATGATAATATTTTAGACATGAATAATATGTATGAAATCCTAAGCGACAACTTAACACGCCTAAGAAAGAGTAGAAACCTTACTCAAGCTGAATTCGCTGATATAATTAAATATTCTGATAAGTCTGTATCAAAATGGGAGACTGGTATGTCTGTCCCAAACCTCGAAACTCTAGTAGAAATCGCAGACTTTTATGGCATGACTTTAGATGATCTTGTAAAGAAACCAGTTGATTCAGAAAAAGTTCTAATCGTCGAAAAGATTCAAAAGACCAATAAACTCACAATCACCTTATTATCAATTGCCGCAGTATGGCTACTTGCGACAATCATCTTTGTATATTCAATTCTTAGTGACAAAGGCACCCCTTGGTGGCAATCTTTCATCTGGGCTATTCCTGCGTCATTCATCCTTGCGATAATCTTTAGCGCCATTTGGAATCGTAAATTCTTATTTATATCATTAAGTGGTTTCCTTTGGTCGATAATTCTTGGAATCTTCATTCAAACACTACCTCTTCAAAACACTTACCTTTTCTTCATAGTTGGTGTACCAATTCAAGTGATAATTATTCTATCAAGAGGAATGAACAAAGCTAACCAAGAAGAAGGCATCGAAAGAATCTCTGTGAATGAAAAGAAGAGACAAGAAAGAAAGAGACTCAAAAAACAAATCAGAGAATTAAATAGAGCCAAATCAAGAGCGGCTAAAGAAAGAGAGAAATCAAATTAATGATTTCTTTTTTTATCGAATTGTTATATATTATAGTGTAAAAGAAATATGGAAAACAAACAAAAAAAGAAAGTAATAGTAGGGCTTTCTGGTGGCGTAGATTCAAGCGTTGCCGCTAAACTACTCATAGATCAAGGATATGAAGTTGAAGGAATGTTCATGAGAAATTGGGATTCCTTTTTAAACAACGATATTCTCGGAAACCCTAACGATATTACCGATATTTGTCCACAAGAAAAAGATTATAATGATGCCGTAGAAGTTGCGAAAACACTTGGCATTAAGTTACATAGGGTTGATTTTGTCAAAGAATATTGGGATAATGTATTCACCTATTTTTTAAATGAATATAAAAAAGGTAGAACCCCAAATCCAGATGTAATGTGCAACAAATACATCAAATTTGATTATTTTAAGAAAAAAGCTATTGAACTTGGTGCTGATTACATCGCTATGGGACATTTCGCAAACGTTAAGATAATAGATGGTATCACCCACCTCTATAAAGGAAAAGATTTAAATAAAGACCAAACCTATTTCCTTGCGATGACACCAAGAGATAAGCTAGATAATGCTCTCTTCCCAGTTGGTAATCTCACAAAAGCTGAGGTTAGAGAAATCGCAAAATCCCTAAACCTCATAACCGCAAACAAGAAAGATTCAACTGGTATCTGTTTTATTGGTGAAAGACATTTCACAGAATTCCTCGCAAATTACCTTCCAGCTAAAGAAGGAAATATTATCTCGACTGATGGAAAAGTCCTCGGTAAGCACTATGGCCTTATGAATTACACAATCGGTCAAAGAAAAGGTATCGGTATAGGTGGTCTAAACGACGAAGAAAAGCTCCCTTGGTTTGTAGTAGGTAAAGATTTAAAGAATAACGTATTAATTGTCGGCCAAGGAAAAGAAAACGAACTCCTCTATAGTGATTCTTGTATCATCGAAGATATCAACCTAATAAATCCACTCGAAAGTAATGATCTTTATGGAAAATTTAGATATCGTTCTCAAGATGTTAAAATACACGTTGAGTTTAAAGAAAATAATGAGGCAAGAATAACTTATGACCACGTTAAAAGTGTTACACCAGGTCAAATCCTTGTCTTCTATGGTGAAGATGGAGAATGTTTTGGTGGTGGTATCATAAAAGAAGTATTCTATAAAGGCGAAAAAAGAAAATATTAAAAAATATTTAAACAAATAAACATGGCACAAGTATTTATTCATATGAGGTGATATTATGAAAAAAATACTGATTGCCATGTTTTTATTTATGTTTATGTTTTGTGTATCCTTCGTGCCATCAAGAGGAGTAGATGCTGAGAAATACACGACATTTGAAGAAATCGTTTTTGAAAACGACTATGTAACACTTCTAGATACTTGGGATAATAATCTTGAAGAATACTATTTATCTTATCTAGATAAACATCCAATGTTTGGCTGGGATATCTATTATACCCTAAGAAAAGAACCATTTACCTATATCGCGGAAACTCTCTACCATGTAAAAAACCTTGGAAGAGAGAGCATTCAGCACACATTCAAATATGAAGAATCATATGAAGATACGATTCAAAGATCGGTAAAAGGCGATATAAAAGTTACTGCATCCTATAGCGAGAACAGTAAGAAGGGAACTCCAGAATTCAAAGGAGGCCTTGAGGCTAAACTTGAATTCGAATACAAACAATCCAACAAAACGAAAACCACAGAATCCGATACTGTAAAGATTGTGGTTGCCCCTAATTCTGAACTCTTTATTAAAGTAAAAGGGAAAGGGTTCTTATATCAAGGTGTTGCCAAGAAGTTTTTCTTCTTTATCAATACCTCAAAGGGTGGTTTTGAATATGCCGTTATAACCACAGAATACTATTCAATCGATATGGAACCATTAGATGGAGAACTAGATTATATCGATGATTATGATGAATACGATGAATATGAAGATTTTGAATATTATGAGGACTATGAAGATGAAGACTAATAAGAATATCATAATAATCACCCTAATTTCTACCTTCATCATATTCTCAATGGTTCTCATCTATGTCCTTGTGAATAAATATGATGATGTAAACATCTTATCTGTAAGAAAAGAATACAACTATGTATTTGAATCAAAAGGAGATACCTTAAGTATTCCTATCTACATAGGAAAAAGAAATACGTTTCTTTCTAATTACCGAGAAATTGAATCAACATCAATATCTTCCAAAGATTGCACGCTTTCAAGCTCTTTAGAGGCAATAGAAGTAGGATGCACACTCTTTTATAATAGTGATAAATACTTTGAATATATCTATCATCTTTCCTTTGATTCCTACGATGATTTTATAGAACCATTATTTATAAATGATGGATTATTCAATATTACCTATAAAAATGGTAATAAACTCTCATTTGAAATAGGAAACTTGTGTTTATTCTTTAACACACACTTAATTGTGGCAAACGATATGATGTTTTCGAAGCTATCCGCAGTAACGAATATCGTTGATGGAATAGAAACGATTGTAGGACTTAATGCCACCATCAGAAATAACACAGATATGGATCTTCACATCAAGAAAATATCTTTAGGCAACATGCACTATGATTTCGATTACATGCACTTTGAGGAAACATCTCTAGATACATCATGCAACTTAAAGAATAGAGATGAATCATACACCTATAAACAACTCTTTATCGACGAAGGCGATATGAACTTAAATATCGAAAAGAGAAAACAAACAGATATCTTTATTCCAATTAAATATCTTAAAGATATTGTCTATCTTGAGAGATTTCCAATATATGTCACCTATGAACTAGGTGGATTAGAACTGACTTACATTCAAGATGATTTCCAATTTGTAAAACATTCAAATGTTTTAGAAAATAATGGGGTTAAGAAATATGTCTATCGATATTATTAACCTAAGAAAACAATTCGGAAATACAGCAATTTTGAAGGGTATCTCAGTGAGTTTTAGTGATCATGGTAAATACTTAATAAAAGGCGAAAATGGAATCGGTAAATCTACACTTTTTAGAGCTATTCTAAACCAAATATCCTACCTTGGAGAAATCAACACGCTTGGTAGTATCAGTTATGCTCCAGAAGGTTTTAATTTTCCACCATATATGACAGTCTATAAGGCGATTAAAACATTTTCTACCTTGACAGAAGATATCTATGAATTCGATAAGAAATTAGATGAACTCTTAGAATTATTCAATTTCAAAAGTCATAAGTATTCCCTTCTTGGTTCTTTAAGCAAGGGTGAGAAACAAAAGGTAAATGTAATTCAAGCTTATTTAACGCCGTCAAAAACATTACTTTTAGATGAACCACTTTCAGGGCTCGATATTAGTGCAAAAGAAGCACTATTAAATCTCATTAAAAAAGATGATAGAACAGTAATAATAATCTCTCATGAATTAACCCATTTTAAAAAGAAAGACTTTAATATATTGGAGTTAGAAGATGGACATCTTACACTCATCTCTAAAGTACATTAAAACTCACCTATATTATCTTCTAACCAAGAAAAATGTCATCTTTCTGATAATATTAAATGTTTTATGCCTTTCTTATTGCATCTATATATCTTCTATATTCGATGGTATTTACGAACTGGATGCGAATAGACCCTTCTACCTTGCGAACTTCAACAACAATTATTTCTTTTTCATAAAAATAGTTTACATTTGTTTCATTATCTTTATTAACATCAGTTATTTTGGTAGAGAATATTCCAAATACTCAGAACTATTCATCAAAAACAAGAAGACGAAGATTGTATTTTATATAACCAAATATATATCTATTTTTCTCTTCATATATTTAGAACTTTTTATTTTGTTTTTCATTTATTTTTCTATTATCGCACTCCTTCCCTATGGGAAATTCTACATCTCTACAATTGGATCATTTATAAGACTATACCTACTTGGAAGTTTCTATCTATTACTATCTTCAATACTCCTATTGATCTTTAAAACATACCTTGCGAGTATCATTTCACTAGTCTTTTATTGGTTCTCATTCGTCTACTCATCTTACAACGATGTTTTGACAGAATCTACAAAAATACTATTGTTGTTTTTCCCATTTGGTGAGGGTGTTGAAATCTCCTTTATTTACGGTACACTCCATATCCTTCTATACAATCTTATCTTAATCCTATTAAACGTTTTGATTATAACGCTAAGAGGCGAGACATAAATTATAATTTTGTGTTATAATTTATATGTATGTTTTTATAGGAGTGTGAATCTTATGGATAATAGAAAAACAAAAATCGTATGTACTTTAGGTCCTGCATCAAGCAAAAAAGAAGTCTTATTAAAGCTCATTGATGCTGGTTTAAATGTTGCCAGAGTAAACTTCTCACATGGTGATGATGAAAATCATATAAGCACCATTAACTTGGTGAGAGAATGCGAAAAAGAAAGCGGTAAATTTATCGGTGTTCTTGCGGATCTTAAAGGTCCAAAGATTAGAGTTGGTAAGTTTGAAAACGGTAAAGAATTATTCAAAGCTGGTGAATATATTGATGTATATTTAGAGGAAAAACTTGGCAATCATAAAGAGTTTTCTATCAATCAAAAAGAGCTATTTAAAGACGTAAAAGTCGGAAACAAACTATTAGTTGATGATGGAAAAGTTATCCTTGAAATAGTTGAATCTAAAGATGACTATATGAAAGTAAAAACTCTAAATGAGGGCTATATTTCGTCAAATAAAGGTATAAACGCTCCAGGTGTTGTTCTCACAATGCCATTTGTAAGTGAGAAAGATCTACACGATTTAGAACTTATCTCAAAAATGGATGTTAACGCTGTTGCATCATCATTTGTAAGACGTCCTCAAGACGTACTTGATATTAGAAAAATTCTAGATGATTTCGGTGCTAACGATGTTGAGATCATCGCTAAAATTGAGAACCAAGAAGGCGTTGATAATATCGAAGAAATCATCAAAGTAGCTGATGGCATAATGGTCGCAAGAGGTGATATGGGTGTTGAGATGCCTCTTGAAGTAGTGCCTATCAATCAGAAGAAGATTATAAGGCTTTGTAACCAAATGGGAAAACCAGTTATCACAGCTACACATATGCTTGAGTCAATGATCTCTTGCCCAAGACCTACAAGAGCGGAAGCTGGTGATGTTGCGAACGCTGTACTCGATGGAACAGATGCTGTAATGCTATCTGGAGAGAGTGCTGTTGGTGAATATCCAGTTGATGCAGTTAAGACTATGGCAAGCATCGTAGTTGAAGCTGAAAAGATCATAAATTATGAAAAGAGATTTGACAGAATTAACCTATCTGAAAAGAACTCAATAAACGATGCAATTGGTATCTCTGTCGTATCTTGTGGATTAACTTTAAAAGGTGCTAAAGCTATCTTTGCATTCACTGAAACTGGTGGTACTGCAAAACGTATTTCTCGCTATAGACCATCACTTCCAATTATCGCTTGTACTGATAGTAAGAGAACTTGTGAAAGATTATCTTATTACTGGGGTGTTTCACCAGTACTTGTAAGATCAGTTCAACACTTCCTCCAACACGATTACATTGCAGTTGAAGAAGGCTATAAACTCGGATTAAAGAAAGATGATGTTATCATTATGACTAGTGGTTTTGGTGTAGCTCACGGTCAAACAAATACTATAAGAATCATTACCCTAGATTAATTATGGCTAAAGTTATATTTGTATATAACCCCTCCTCAGGTAAAGGTAAAATAGAAAAGAATCTTGAATTAATTAAAAACGCTATTATTGAAAAGTTTGGTTCTGTAGATATTGTTAAATCAACTTCTAAAGAGAATTTCCAAGAAACTATCAAGAATGCATGTAAAGATTATGATTATATTCTATTTTCTGGTGGCGATGGTACCTTCAATATGACCATTAACGCTATCCCACTAGATCTACCTAGTCTACCTATTTTCGGATACCTTCCTGGTGGCTCAACAAATGATATGGGTTATAATGTCAATATTTCAAACAACATTAAGGAAGGCATATTCGATTTACTAAACGCTACACCACACGAATACAATATCGGCTCAATCGGTGATCATAAATTTATTTATGTCGCAGATTTCGGTGCTTTCACCGATGTTTCGCATATCACACCAGCCGATCAAAAGAAGAGATTTGGTAGACTTGCCTATTTAAAATACGCTCTACAATCATTAAAAAGAACAGTAAGACCACATAGAATTGTCGTAGATGGTGTTGTTTATCATACACCACTTATGATAATTTCTAATTCAAGAGAAGTAGGTTCATTTAAAATAAATCCAGAAAAAGAACAAGACGATGGATTATACTATATTGTCATTGTTAAAAATGGTAAACTACGCGGATTATTAAATGTGATATATCTATTTGCCTTCGGCCTACAACAAGCTATCAAGAAAAATAAAGTAATATCTTTCCAATCACCTTTATTTAAACTTGATTGCGATTATGAAGACTGGGATGTTGATGGCGAATATGTAAAACTTAAGTTCCCTCTTACCTGTGGATACTCAAGAAAAAAAGTTAAGATTTTAACTAATAGATAACAAAATACCTCGTCTAAATGCGAATGTCATGAGATGAGGTATTTTTTATTAATTATTTTATAAAATAAAACTTTAAAAATAATGCTTGATTTTATACATCATTTATTATATTATAATGCTTGTTTAAAATAATAAACACTGTGTTTACTATCTCTAAACATACATCAAAACTTTTATTTTTTTAATTGTTTTGTTTACAAAAAATAAACATAAAAATTATTGGGGGTTATTCTTATATGGCAAAAGTATTAGTTGATCTTAAAAACATTTGCAAAAGCTTTGACGAAATGGAAGTTCTTCATGACTTCAATTTACAAATTATGGAAAATGAATTTGTCACGCTTCTTGGACCATCCGGATGCGGTAAGACGACCCTCCTTAGGATGATTGGTGGTTTTGATTCTCCATCATCTGGTGAAATATATTTTGATGGTAAATTATTAAATGGTGTTGAACCAAACGAAAGACCAATCAATACCGTTTTCCAAAGATATGCACTATTTCCTCATCTCAACGTTTTCGATAATGTTGCTTTTGGTTTGAAAATAAAGAAACTACCAAAAGATGAAATTGAGAAACTTGTAATGGATGCATTAAAACAAGTACATCTTGAAGATTTTGCAGCAAGAAAGATTGATCGTCTCTCTGGTGGTCAGCAGCAAAGAGTAGCTATGGCTCGTGCCATCGTACTTAAACCAAAACTATTACTCTTAGATGAACCTCTAGCTGCTCTTGATAGAAAACTAAGACAAGATCTTAGATATGAACTAAAAGATATGCAAAGAAGTCTTGGTATCACATTCATCTATGTAACTCACGACCAAGAAGAAGCTCTTACAATGTCAGATACAGTCGTTATCATGAACGAAGGCAGAGTTCTTCAAATAGGTTCACCAGAAATGATTTATAACGAACCTGAAACAAGATTCGTCGCTAACTTTATTGGTGAATCAAATATCGTAGATGGTCAAATGATTAAAGACAATGTTTGCATGTTTGAAGGTGTTCAATTCCCATGCACATATAAAGGATTTTCTAAGAACGAAGAAGTTGATATCGTTATTAGACCTGAAGACTTCTTAATCGTTGATAAAGATAAATCAAAACTAACTGGTGTTATTGATTCTAAAACTTTCCAAGGCTCTATTCATGAAATCAATATTATCGATATAAAAGGTACAGAACTTACAGTTCATACTACTAAAGATTACCCTTTAGGACTTGAAGTTGGTTTAATAGTAGATCCAGAAAACATTACAGTAATGAAAAAACCTGGTGTTAATGTCTATAGCGGTGTTATGGAAGCCGATCAAATGGTTAGAATATCTGATGATATAATTCTTGAAACTGATTCAGAACTTGAAGAGGGTACTGAAGTAGTAGTTAGAATACTAACTCAAGATGTTTTATTAGATGATATCGACGAATCAGATTTTGAAGGTATTATTCAAGATATTAAGAAAAGAGATATGTACTATGACGTATATATCAAAACTGGTGATAAAACAATTGTATCTTCAACATCTAAAGTACACCGTGTAGGTGAAACTACTGGTATTTGGGTAAAGAGAGAAAAAGTAATTGTAAATGTTGAGGAGGATGTAGAAAATGAATGATAGTTCTGCTCAAGTTTTAAATAAAAACGTAGGTAGAACTAAAAAACTAAAAAGCACTACATCATTTGTTATTCCATATATTGTATGGATGGCATTATTCTTAGTAGTGCCTATGGGAGTACTTGTATTCCTTGCAATAACTACCTATGATTTTTCAGCAAACTCAGAAGTACATTTTACACTCTCTAATTGGGATTATGTATTCAATTCATCTTATGCAGTAAATGTATTTTGGCCTTGTGTCTTAAGAAGTTTCTATGTTTCTTTTATAGTAACTGTAATATGTTTATTAATTGGTTATCCTGTTGCCTTTTTTATGACAAAGATCAAACCAAAATACCGCGCTCTTATCATGATATTCTTATCACTTCCACTTTGGTGTAACCAAGTTTTAAGAATAGTATCTTGGAGAACAATATTTGAAATTCTCGGTACCAACTATAATGAATATTACCTCTTGAACATCATAATTGCTATGGTTTCAATGTATATGCCATTTATGATTCTTCCAATCTTTACAGTACTTGAAAAACTAGATTATAGAATCATTGAAGCATCTTATGATCTTGGCTGTTCAAAACTACAATCTTTCTTAAAGGTTACCCTTCCATTATCACTCGGTGGTATCGTTTCCGGTGTTATTATGACATTCCTCCCATCTCTTACATCTTTTGAAGTAAGCGATGCGATAAGTTACAATACAGTATTGCTCCTTGGAAACTTAATACATGCGAGATTCCATGGTACTGGTGGCTATAATATTGGTAGTGTATTCTCTATTATTACTATTGTCTTTACAGTAGTAGGATTCATCCTAGTACTTAAAGTAGACAAGGAAGGAGAGACATTAATCTAATGAAAAAGAAAACTGTAATGGATTATATTTCAATAATCTTCGTTGTCCTCGCTTTTGTAATAATCTACGCTCCAATTATTTTAATCTTCATGATGTCCTTTACTTCAACTTATTCGCTATCAGAAGTAGGAGAAGGTTTTACATTCAAGTGGTATCAATCACTTTTCACTACAAACTATGAAAGTTTAAACATTGCGACTAAATATATCGCTAATACAGATAGCCTAAAAGCTGCAATCTTAAATACTTTCTTTATCACAATTCTTTCAACTATTATCTCAACCTTCTTAGGCACAATGTTCTCAATTGGCATTCATGCCTTAAATAAGAAAAGAAGAACTACTCTCATGGTATTAAACAATATGCCAGTAGTAAATCCTGATATTGTCACAGGTTTCTTACTACTCTTAATATTCGTTTTATTCCAAACATTATTCGGACTTGAAAGAGGCTGGTTCACAGTTCTTTTAGCTCATATTTTCTTCTCAATTCCATATGTAGTATTATCGGTTCTACCAAGATTAAATCAAATAGACCCTAACACATATGAAGCCGCAAGAGATCTCGGTTGCACAAGACTCGGTGCAGTTTTTAAAGCTATCATTCCATCAATTACTACCGGTATTGTATCGGGCGCAATGTTTGCCTTCACAATGTCAATTGATGACTTTGTCATCACTATGTTTGTATCTGGAACAGAATTCTATAATGTTTCAACATGGATTGACAGTGCAATGAGAAGAGGATTTATTCCAAAAGGTGTCTATGCCTATAATGTAATTATTTTCTTAATCGCATCAGCTATCGTCCTTTCAAACAATTATCTTCAATCAAGAAAAGCGAGAAAATTCAAGGAGGCCGTATAATGAAAAAATATTTATCTTTATTATTTGTTTTATTATTTGTCGTTTTCCTTGTTAGCTGCACAAGCGAAAAGAAATTATATGTTTTAAATGTCGGTGATTATATCGACCAAACACTCATTGATGATTTTGAAGAAGAATATGACTGTAAAGTTATTTATACAGAAGTAAATTCCAACGAAGAAATCTATCAAAAACTTAAAAATGAATCTTATGATATTTGCGTTGTATCAGATTATATGATCGATAGAATGCAAAAAGAAGGATTAATCATCGATCTCTTTGATGCTTATGAATTTGAAAACTATAATTACGACGATCTCCTTCCAAACGCAAAAGTATTCCTAGAAGATCAATGTTCAACATATATAAATTACTTTATCCCATATTTCTGGGGTACAATGGGAATACTCTACAATACAGAAGTTGAAGGTCTTGAAGAATATATCACTTCATTCGATACCTTAGAAGCCATCTATACCAATAATGAATACAATAAGGGCATGTATAATGCTCCAAGAGATTCAATCGCAATGGCATTAATGGTATTAGGCCTCGATATAAATTCAGATAAAGAAGAAGACTTAAGAATGGCATCAGATTTAATTAGAAGCGTTACTTATCGTGCCTGGGGTGATGATAACCTCAAAGAAATGGTTCATCAAGGTATGCTCGATATGGCTCTTGTCTATTCAGGAGATTATCTCGATGAATATTATCAATGTGAAATCGATGATGATGAAATAAACTTCTATTATTATGCTCCTCCAAAAACCAATATTTGGGTTGATGGTATGGTTGTAACAAGCGCATCAAAGAATAAAGATTTAGCATTTGCCTTCTTAGATTTCTTTTCTGAAGAAGAAAACCAAGCTCAAAACTCTGACTATATCGGATATTGCCCTTTAAGTAAGCTTGCTTATGATATTTTATTCGCAAGCGAAGATGAAGGTGGTTACGATTACGATATGGAAGAAGAATTCTTCATTCCATATAATGAAGAGAGAAAAATCTTCAAATATGTCTCAGATAAGCATTATAATATGCTTAATGACTTACTTGAAGAGTCAAAGAGTAAATAATTATGATATAATATCTTTGGAAGTATAAAGATATGTTTGAAACAAAAAGAGAATTCCGCATAGAAGCAATTAAATTCCTATATTTACTAGAAGTTGGTGGCGAATACGAGAAAGAATTAATCGATGATGAAGTATTCAAAACCATCGAGTCCTTAGTTGAACACACCGATGAAATTGAAGAAATATTAAATTCTTCAATGACTGGTTGGACTCTAAAAAGATTAAACCTTGTAGATAAGGCTATTTTAAAATACTCTGTTTATGAAATGAAATATCTAAATACTCCATATCAAGTTGCAATAAACGAAGCTTTAGAAATCACAAAAATATATTCTAATATAGATGGCAAACAAGTCGCATTTAACAATAAAATACTAGATAAGGCAAAGGATTTATGCCAGAAGAACTAGAAATTAAAGGTTTCTCTGTTACAACGTTAACACATAAAATAAAAGAGATGTTTGATGACAATCTCTTTTTGCAATCTGTCTTAGTAGAAGGAGAAATTTCTAATTTTAAAAGAAACACTAGTGGACACCTATATTTCACCTTAAAAGATGAAAATGCACAGATTCCAGTAGTAATGTTTAAAAGTGCTGCGTCAACCATCACATTTAGCCCTAAAGATGGCGATAAAGTCTATATTAGAGGCTCAGTTCAAGTCTATGAACAAGGTGGTAAATACCAACTTTATGCCTATTCAATGAAGGAAAAAGGAATTGGTGATCTCTATCAAAGGTATGAAGCCTTAAAAAAGAAACTTGAGGATATGGGTTTCTTCGAAAAAGAAACTAAAAAACCACTTCCTAAGTTTCCAAAGAATATTGCCCTTCTAACATCTAAAACCGGTGCAGTAATCGAAGATTTAAAAACCATCATTCTAAAACGCAGTAGATTTAGTAATCTCACCCTCTATCCAACTAAAGTACAAGGCGAAGATGCTAAATATAGCATTATCGAAAACATCAAAAAAGCAAATGATAATCCAGAAATAGATGTCATCATCCTCGCAAGAGGTGGTGGTTCAATCGAAGATTTATGGCCATTTAACGAAGAGGAAGTGGCAATTGCCATCCATAATTCAAAAAAGCCAATAATAAGCGCTATTGGTCATGAAACAGATTTTACAATCGCAGATTTCACAGCCGACTTAAGGGCAGCTACCCCATCTGATGCCGCCTTAATTGTAGTAAGAGACAGCATCGATTTAAAGAATGAACTTGATGCCTTAACCTTAAGACTAAATAAGACTTTCTATAATGATTTAAAGATTTTAAATCAAAGATTATCTAACATCTTATCCTTAAATGTATTTAAAAACCCAACTAGATTATTAAACGATAAGAAGCAACTATTAGATAATCTTAAGGATAGACTAGATTTATTATCACCCAAAACAAAACTTCAAAAAGAAAAAGAATCATTGGATAAAAACATCTTATTACTCAATAATTCATACAATAATTTATTGAATAAATTAAAACATTCACATGTATTATTAAATGAAAAACTCGCATTATTAAATCCTCTATCTGTATTAGATAAGGGTTATTCCATCACTTATCACAACAACGAATCAATTAAATCGATAGATTCAGTTCAAATAGGTGATAAAATAGAAACAAAGCTTAAAGAAGGTATAATCACTTCAATAGTAGAATCGAAGGAGAAATAAAATGGACAAAACATTTGAAGAGACAATGGAAGCATTAGAAAAAATAGTAAAAGAACTAGAATCAGGTAACTTATCCCTCGATGATTCTGTAGCAAAATATACAGAAGGTATTGAACTATCAAAACATGCATACGACCTACTTAAAAACGCTGAAAGTAAACTCACTGTAAAGGAAGAATAATTGATGGATTTAAAGGAAATTAAAGATCCTTCATTTCTTCAAGACCTCTCTATCAAAGAACTAGAAGAACTCTCAGAAGAAATCAGGAACTTTATTATTGATGCCGTATCAAAAAGAGGTGGCCATTTAAGCAGCAACCTCGGTATAGTAGAACTTACGATTGCCCTACATCGTTATTTTCATAATGGCGAAAAGTTCATTTTTGATGTCGGCCATCAATCATATACCCATAAAATCCTCACAGGAAGAGCTAAAGATTTTGATAAACTAAGAAAGAAAGATGGTCTTGCCGGCTTCCAATCAAGAAGTGAATCAGAAGAAGATATTTGGGAAGTAGCTCATTCATCAACATCTCTTGCCGCACAAGCAGGTTTCCTTCTTGGAAATATTAAGGCAATCTCAATTATCGGTGATGGTGCCTTAACTGGTGGTGAAGCTTTTGAGGCATTAAACTTCCTCGCAACATTAAATAAAAACGCAATAATTATTCTAAATGATAATAATTATTCGATATCTAAAAATGTTGGATTCATTAAGCACTCTTTAGATAAACTTAGATCCACAAGAGGATACATCAAACTCGCCGATAAAAATAGAAGAAATTATCCACTAAAATCAATCAAAAACACCATCAAGAGTGTTTTCTATCGTCCATCTATTTTTGACGATATGGGCTTTAAATATTATGGCCCAATTGATGGCCATAACTTTAAAGAATTATTCAAATATTTTTCTTATGCAGAAAGACAAAATAGGCCAGTCATAATCCACGTAGTTACTAAAAAAGGAAAAGGCTATACTCCTGCAGAAACCGATACAATTGGTGCATGGCATTCAACATCACCATTTGATAAATCGACAGGTAAAAAGACACAAGCTCCAGAAAATAAAGAATACTTCTCAGAAGCTTTAAGTAAATATCTCACTAAGTTTTATGATGAACATCCAAGAGATTTTAAAGTCGTAATGCCTGCGATGACATATTCTTCGAATATGGTATCTTTAAGAGACCATATGGGTAAGGATTATATCGACACCGGTATTGCTGAACAGTTTGCAACATCTCTTTCTTCTGCGCTCGCTCTATCAGGTTACTATGTCTGCCTTCCTATTTATTCATCATTCCTACAAAGATCATATGACCAATTATTCCAAGATATCGCCATGCAAAATGCCCATGTAGTAGTTCTAGTAGATAAGGCAGGACTCATCAGTGATAATGGTAAAACTCACCAAGGCCTATATGATATATCATATCTTAGAACTATTCCAAATTTGACAGTCTTAGCACCAAAAGATGCGAAAGAATTATACGAAATGTTGGATTATTCTTTCATAAAACTCACTGGACCAGTTTGTATCCATCTTCCAAATGAATTAGTGGATAAAACTGATATTCCAGAAAACCCAAGCTTTAACCCATCATGGGATAAAGTAAATGACATTATTAATCCAAAAGCGCAACTCATCACTTATTCATCTTCAGTTAATTATTTAAAAGATGCACTAAAGAATATGGATATAGAAATCATTAACGCAAAGACTATATCTCCACTTGATGAAGAATGCTTAGTTGAACTTTCTAAAACCAATACTCCTCTATTCATCTATGAAGAAGCTCCAGGAGAGACATCGCTAACTGCATCAATCCTCTCTTTCTTTAATAGAAAGAATATCACTAAACAAATCGCTTCCTTCTCATACCCTCTCGATTTCATTGGAATCGGCACAAAAGAAGAACTGAGAAAAGAATATAGAATGGACATTGAATCAATTAAACAAAGAATATTAGAATTATTATGAGATTAGATCAGTATTTAGTAGAAAACGGTTTTTATGAATCCAGAAACAAAGCTAAATATGAACTTGAAAAAGGGAACGTACTAGTAAATAACGTTCCCATTTTAAAAGCGTCTTATGACATAAAAGAAAATGATTCAGTTACAGTAATCAAAGAAAACGAACTAAAGTATGTATCTAAAGGTGGCTTAAAACTCGAAAGGGCAGTAATCCACTATAATATTGATGTTAAAAATAAGGTATGTCTTGATATTGGCGCATCAACTGGTGGTTTCACAGACTATTTAATTCAAAATGGGGCAAAAGAAGTATATGCCGTTGATACTGGTACCAACCAACTCCATGAATCATTAAAGAATAATCCTAAAGTTCATTCTATGGAAAAAACTAATTTCCTATCGATGGATTTATCTATGAAAGATAACATAGATTTAATTGTAATAGATGTATCTTTCGTAAAGTTAGAAACTATCCTTGAAAGAGTCATTAAAGAATTCAAGAATGTTACTGTGGTAGCTTTAATTAAACCACAATTTGAACTTGGCAAAACCTTCATCAAAAATGGTGTAGTAAAAGACCCTAAACTTCATAAGATGGTAATCTCTAATATAAAGCTTTATATTGAATCATTTAATCTAAAGCCAGAAGAAGTAATTGAATCACCAATCTTAGGTGGTTCTGGCAATAAAGAGTTCCTAATATCGTTTGAAATATTGTAAATTCACAATATCAGTTATATAATTATATTGAGTATTAGAACAATTATTATATTTGGAGGCAATATTAATGATCACTAGGACTTTAAGAAAAACAGATGTCTTAACAAGCAATTGTTATTCTCAGCAAGGTTATTATTTTGATAGCAACAATAATCCCACAATTATTAATGGACTTTTTCTTCTTGGAGATTATTTAGGATATGTCTATTTTGTTGATGCAATAATCAATATTGGAACTTGGGCAAACAGCAAAAATATTTTGTTTTCTAGTATTCAAAATGGTTTAAATAATAGTTGTGCTGAAATATATTGTGATCATCCATCCAACTATGAAGTGTACGTTGCTACAATAGACTCAAATCAAAACATAACCGGTATGTCACAAATAAATACTAATTATATCAATGGAACCGACTACGATTTTATAGAAGTAATGTATTCTGGCATTGTTCAAGCAGGAAATCAACTATCTTCTTTTGACCCCTCTTGTGTTCATTTATTAATAATCCCTATTAATGAACAAATTACAGACTATTTTCAAGGTGTGAGCTTTTTTCTAGATTTAGAACTTACAGGCACAATAGATACTGCTAGAATTAGCCATAGACCAAACAAGTTAGAATATAATAATGAATATTTTAACTACGCAGGTTTAGTTATTAATGCAACGTTTAAAAATCCAGTAATGACTTTACTTAATGTTTCTGGAGATTTCGATTTGATAAGAGAAGGAAATACCATCGAGTATTCTGCTACTAATAACTTAATTACACTTAATGATTACTATTTGCCTATTACGATACATGATGATGTTCCAATAATATTGACGCTTGGACTATGTCATAGAAATTGTGATTATGGAACTATTGTTAATCCTGCACATAAATACGATGTTTTCTTTCCAGATAAGGCACCAAATAGTTTGCCAGTAGTAATAACGCTTCATGGTGGAAGTTGGGAAACAGGCTATGATGAAAACGGAGCGCCATATTATTGCCAAAGAAACAATTATCAGCATAATGTTGATTTTTTAAAATCATGTGGAGCAATAGTTATTAGTGCAGAGTATAGATTGCTTATATTTGCTGGAAATAATTATAATGATCCACAGATTACGACTGGTAATGTGGCTTTAAATCATCATGATATGTTAGAAGATATAGATAGCTTGATTACTTCGATTAAATATACTTTTGCAAACCATATTAATATTTCAAAAATTTATTTAATGGGATATAGTTCTGGTGGTCATCTTGCAATGTTGTATGCATATAAAAGCAACACAAGTTTAATTCACCATAATATAGCAGGCGTAATATCTGAAGCTGGTCCAATTATTTTTAACAATTTACCTAATAATACGGTTGAAAAGCGAAATGTTACTGCATTATTGTGCGAAACAACTGATTTTAACCAAATAAGTCCAAACTATTATGCAGCATTAAATCCTCTAGATACAATACTAATATATTCAGATAATGATATGCTTGTTAATGGAAGTTATCATGTTTCTGAGCTTTATAATATTTTAGGTGACAATTGCTATTACCATGTCTTTGATTCTAATAGTGGTGTTAGTCATTTTGACTTAAGCAATACATATTCTCTATATGAAGACGAAAATCAAACAGCTATAGATTTTTATGATGACCTTAGAATATTTATTCAATAGGTAGGTTAAAAAATGAATAGAGTTGCATCATTAATTATTCTATTATTTTCACTCATACTGGCCCTTCAAGGGTGTTTTAGCATTGATAATACAACTTATATTAGTTCAAACACAATAGATACAAGTGGCAACGAAATATTTTCTTATTCAGTTCAATTTGAAGTTGGTGGAGAAATAATAGAGAGACAAACAATAGAAGAAGAAAATAAAGTAAGGGAACCATCTATTCCGACAAAAGAAGGTTATACATTTATTGGATGGTTTAATAATAATACTAAATGGAACTTTAGTACAGATGAAATTACTTCCGATACAACCTTAGTTGCAAAATACGAGATTAACAAATATTTGCTTACGATCAAACTCAATAATGGCGATGAGGATATCGCATTAAATAAAGAATATAATTCAAGGATAGAATTACCTACAAATATAGAAAAAGATGGGTATGTATTCTCTGGATACGATATAAATGTTCCTGGTGTTATGCCTGCAAATAATATTACAATCAATTATTTGTGGGAAAGAAAAGCTACTACTATTAAATTTTATGATTATAATGGATCATTGTTTTATGAAACAGTATCACCAAACATAATAGAGTATGATAGTTTAGCACCTATTCCAGAAAGAGAATGCACTGATTCAATCCAATATGAGTTTTCATATTGGAAGATGATAACAAGTGAAGAATATTTAGTTGAGTATAAAGCGGTATACAATAAGTCAACAGTAGGTTTGGTTTTTCATGATTTGGAAGACGATAATACAAAAAGCTTTGTGGAATCTTACAATGGATTATCTAAAGAAGTTATCATTCCTGGCGAATGGCAAGGCAAAAAAGTTGTAAAAATAGGAAGAAGCGCTTTTGTAAGAAACAGCACAATAACAAACGTTATTATTCAAAACAACATAGAAATGATAGATGCATTTTCATTTTGCGAATGTACAAGCCTTTCAAATATTGACTTACCAGATACATTAATATCAATAGGGGATAATGCTTTTGGATCATGTGCTATATCAGAAATAACTCTTCCAAATAACTTAAAACACATAGGAGACTATGTATTTGTTTCATGTGCTAATCTTGATAACGTAATTTTACCAACTAGTTTAGAATCTCTTGGAGGAGGAGTGTTCGAAGATTGCGTTAGCCTTAGCAATATATCATTGCCAGACAGCTTAGAAACAATCCAGTATGCAACTTTCAAATCTTGTATAAATCTAGGAACAATTACTCTTCCAAACAAATTAAAAGCGATTGAAAGTAATGTATTCGATGACTGTATAAATCTAACAAATATTGTGCTACCTGAAAGTTTAGAGGAAATAGGAATTAGCGCTTTTAATAATTGTGCAAAAATGGAAAATATTTTTATTCCAAAAAATGTATCAATGATTCAAACCGTTGGTGCCTTTTCATCTTTTTGCGGATGCAACCCCAAAACAGTAGTTGTAGATAAAGAAAACTCTATATTTGATTCTAGAGATAACTGCAATGCGATAGTAAATACAAGCACAAATACGTTAATTTACGGATGCAGTTCAACTATTATTCCAGAGAGTGTTGAAAAAATAGGCCAATATGCATTCTATTGTTCTAGTTTAACTTCTATTACAATACCTTCAAATATTGAAAGCATTGGGAAAGGAGCTTTTTTCTCTTGCAAGAATCTTAAAAGCGTTATTATTGAAGCTAATATTGAATTAATTTCTTCGAATATGTTCGAATCATGTTTGAGTCTTGAGTCTATAGTAATACCTAATTCCGTTAAAAAAATAGACAGCCAAGCATTTCGATTCTGTACTCAATTAAAAACTATCACACTAAGTGACAATCTTATTGAAATAGGAATAATGTCGTTTGCAGATTGTGAAAGTTTAGAAGATATTGACCTCCCTGATAGTTTAGAAACAATGGGATATAGAACATTTATGAACTGTATAAACTTGAAGGAAATAATAATACCTAAAAATATGACAAATATCGTATCTAAATCTGATAGCTATACTAATATACTCTATGGGTGTTTAAATATAGAAAGAATAATTGTTGATGAAGATAATCCTAAGTATGATTCTAGAAACAATTGTAATGCAATAATTGATACTACATCTGGCACGCTTATATCAGGATGCAAGAATTCAATAATTTCATCAGGTATTAAAAAAATAGGATTATATGCATTTGCATATATAAATATAGAAACTTTAAATTTTGCCACTGATTGTAATCTTGAAGAAATAGGAAACTATGCATTTTATGAATCAAAGATAAAAAGCATAACTTTGCCAAATTCAGTTAAAAAAATTGGCAAGGAATCTTTCTCTTATTGCAAAAATTTAGAAATTGTTACATTAAATGATGGTTTACAAGAGTTAGGCGATAATTGTTTTAGTAATACGAGTATTAAATCAATATTTATAACTAAATCAGTTACAACTATCGGAAATGGTGTTTTTTCATTTTGCAACAACCTAACTACAATAACAATCGATGAACAAAACAACTATTTTCTTTCTGCGAACAATCATAATGCAATAATTACATGTAATAGTTCATCGAACGAATTAGATAGACTAATTGCTGTTTGTAAAAGCACAATTATAAACAACACTATTCCAGTTTCAGGTTTTAAAGTAATAGATATGTGGTCTTTTCCTGGCCTTAATGAAATAGAAGAAATAATTATCCCTGATGGCGTAACAATGATAGAGGAAACATTTGGGTACTGTGATAATCTCAAATTAATAATTTTACCTAAAACAATAGAAAGATTAACTTATAATCTAAGGAGTGATTCTAAAAATTGTAAAGTGTTTAGTCTATGCACAAAAAATGAGTGGGATGAAAAGAATGTGATATATGAAAACTATTATTCTAATCTCCCGGTAGCTTTAGAAAGCGAAATATATTTTTATTCAGAAGAAAAACCAGAAATAGAAGGAAGGTTTTGGCATTATGTTGAAAATGTTCCAATAGTTTGGGAAAAATAAAAGTATATATTTTATTTGAAGCTGATCTACTTCTAAACGATTGATAATTTTATAAAAAAACTACCTATGGAAAAGGTAGTTTTTTTTAAAAAAAATAAAAGTGAACGTTGTTCACTTAAATTATGATAAGTTATTAACGATACCAATTATCGCAACTATTACTAAACTTAAAACCATAGCTATCGCAAGTATAAGAACGATAATCTTTCCTGCTTTAGTTCCACTAACATTATAATGTTTTTGTTGTGATTCGTCTTTAGGTGCAACTTTTCTTTTTCTTGATACTGGCATAATAATACGCTCCTAATAATAAATTCCTTATTTATTATAGTATAAAACCTTTTAAAAATAAAGATTAATTTTCGGGGAACTTCTCCTTTATTTTATTTTTAACTCTTTCTAATAGATCTTTTGGAGTAGAAGCACTCCCGACAATTAATACACTATCTAGTTTACATAAACCAATTTTGTCAACTTCCATTTCATTTTCGATGAAATGTGTTCTAATATATGGGCTCATTTCCACGAGGCTATTGGCATTAGATGATTTTTTGTCTCCGACAATAACACACACATTATATCTTGGATCAACTGTTTTAAGTGAATCCTGAAGATTCTTCATAGTTTCGCACATCGTATTGTAGATATCGTATTTTTGCGCTCTTTTTCCTAATTCTTCATAGATTTTATTGAGTTTGATAGAATTAAATGTTGTTTGATTGTAGACAGAACCCTCATTGAATGAATTGAAGAAGTTTAGTTCATCTTCACTTTCAATTATCCAAATGTTTTCATTATCCTCAGTCATCGCGATAGTTTCTGCATGTTTCTTTTTGCCGATAAAGATAATTTCTTTTTGTGGATCAGATTTGATTCTATTTTGGTTCTTTCTTACAAATGGACATGTTGTATCGATATGATTAAAACGCGATAATTTTTCCCTCATCTTATCGCTTATTCCATGGGCGCTCGATAAAACAATCTCGCCATCTTTAAGACTATCAAGTTCATCTTTAGAAATTACTTTTACACCGAGTTTTTTATATTTTTCATTTACGGTATCGTTATGAACGATATCACCAAGAAGATAGATGGTTCTATCTTTATTCTCTTTGATAGTCTTATCTAAAAGATATAAAGCTCTTGTGACTCCACCGCAAAAACCACTCGATTTTAGTACATTAACTCTCATGGGACTTTTTTCCTTTATAAAATCTCTTAAATATTATATAATATTTTAGAGGAAAAAGGTAGTCCTATGGATAGAAATGAGAAAATTAATGAATATTTAAAACTATATGGATTTAGTGAACTAACTGAAGTTCAAGAAAAAGTGCTAAATGAAGCTCTAAAAGGTAAGAACCTCGTAGTTCAAAGTGTAACTGGAACAGGTAAAACTCATTCCTTTCTTTTTCCAATCTTTCTTTCTATTGATAAAGACAATAAAGATCTTCAAGTGGTGATTTCATCACCAACTAGAGAACTCGCAAGACAAATCTATGGTATGGCTAAACCTCTTGCCGAACTAGAAGGAATTGATACAAGACTATATGTTGGTGGCGACGATATCAATAAAACCATCTCAAGACTTGAAAGAAGTGGCAATCCTCAAATCGCAATAGGTACTCCAGGTAGACTCAAACAACTATCTATTGATCTCGGTCTATTAAATATTTACAAGGTAAATACCTTTATCATAGATGAAGCTGATATGACAATGGATCAAGGATTTATTCCTCTAATCGATAATATGCTTGATACTGTTAAGGATGACACAAATATTGAAGTATATAGCGCAACTATTCCAGAATCAATCCAACCTTTCCTTAAAAAATATCTATCAAATCCAGTATTTATTGAAATAAATAAAAAAGATTTAACACCACTAAATATCACTCATCTTTTCGTTAAAACTAAGTATAGAGATAAAGTTGGCATCATCAAAAATATTATGGGAGCTATCAACCCATATCTTTCAATCATCTACTGTAATACTAAGGATGCGGTAATAGAACTCTATAATGGTCTAAAAGATGATAAGAGAGTTACATATCTCTACGGAGATATGGAACCATCAAAGAGAAAGAGAATCATGAAAGATATCAGAGCTCTTAAATACACCTATATTGTTTCAACTGATTTAACTTCAAGAGGGCTTGATATACCTGGAATATCACATATTATCAACTATGAACTACCAAAAGATGCAGAATTTTATGTGCACAGAACCGGAAGAACTGGCAGAATGTTCAGTGATGGTATGTCAATATCATTATATGACCTCGATGATGACTCATACCTCGATAAACTTGAAGAAAAAGGTCTTAAAACTGAATATGTAGAAATCAAAGATGGCCAAATAGTTGAATCTAAAATCAGAAATGCTAGAAGTAGAATGGATTTCTACAAATCGAAAATCAACCAAGAAGCTGAGAAATCACTAAGACATAAACGTACAATATCTAAAGAAGTAAAACCAAACTATAAAAAGAACTTCAACAAGAAAGTTCAGGAAGAAAAGAAGAAACTAATTCTTCAAAAGCTCAAAAACCAAAAGAAGAAATAATATATGAATCATATTGTATTATTTGAACCAGAAATACCACAAAACACTGGAAATATAATGCGTACTGCAGTTGCGACCAATTCGACTTTACATCTGATAAAGCCTTTTGGTTTTTCCCTAGATGATAAAGAAATCAAGCGTTCAAGTGTTAACTATACCCATAATTTCACTTTCTATATCTATAATTCATTTAATGAATTCATGGAAAAGAATCAAAATGGTATCTATATCTTCCTTACAAGATATGGTTTAAAGAAACACACTGATTTAGACTACAGTGATAAGAATAAGAACTATTATTTCATTCTTGGCAAAGAATCTACAGGCATTCCACTTGAAATCTTAAAAGAACACATAGATACCGCAATAAGAATTCCAATGATGGAAGATGTAAGAGCGCTTAACGTATCTAATGCCTGCGCTATCATCATCTATGAAGCTCTTCGTCAACAAAACTTCAATGATTTATCTATCTTTGAACCAGAATCATTAAAAGGTAAAGACCACATCTTGAAATGAAAAGAATTAAATATAGAGCTCCTCGTGATATGACCGTTTTAGAACTTTTAGAAGAGAATGGTATATCAAGGAAAATAATCAAATCTTTAAAGGCTAAAGGCAATATCAAGAAAGATGAAAAGATCATCTATCTTTCAAAGATGCTTGATGAGGGTGATTTTATCACCCTAATTTTTGATGATCAAGAATCGGACATGACTCCAGTTAATATTCCAATCAAATTTGCCTATAAAGATGATGATATGATGGTAATTGATAAACAGTATGGCTTATCCGTTATGTCAACCATAAATCTTCATGAAGATACTCTTTTAAATGCCCTTCAGTATTACTTACTAAGTAATAATATCAATTCGAAGATTCATATTGTTAATAGACTTGATAGAAACACGACTGGGCTTATGGTAGTTGCCTTCAACAGACTTGCAGCATCTTTTTTAAATCTATCATTAAAAGATACTTTAAAAAGAAGATATTATGCGATAGTAAAAGGCATATTAGATAAAAAAGAAGATACAATTGTAAATAAAATTGCTAAAGAATCTGAAATGACAGTTAGAAGATGTGTAAGAAACGATGGCAAAGAAGCAATCACAAAATATAAAGTTATAAAGGAATTTGGGAATTATAGCCTACTCGATATTGAACTACTAACAGGAAGAACCCATCAAATAAGAGTAACCTTCTCAAGTATCGATCACCCTCTTGTTGGCGATGATTTATATGACCCAGAATATAGGGAAGGTGAAGAGATGATGCTTCATTCACACTATATAGAATTTCTAAGACCTAGCGATAAAAAGCATATGGAAATTGAAATAGGTATATCAGAAAGACAAAAAGAATTTATTGAAAGAAATAATAAATAATCACAAAACCCACACAATTAAGATAAAATTTAGCCCTGAAAAGTCACTTTTTCAGGGTTTTATATTAAATATAACATTTTTTAGCAATCTTTAGTTGACAGTGCTAAAAACCGTGTTATAATATTATTGGCAATCAAGATATGTGAGTGCTAAAAACCTTTAAAAGGAGGATTCTATGCTCAACAAAAGACAAAAAGAGATATTAAAAATCATCGTTGAAGAATATGTTAGAACTGCCGAACCTGTCGGTTCTAAATCAATCTGCGAGCGACTAAATGTATCTAGTGCAACCGTAAGAAACGAAATGGCCCATCTTGAAAAAGAAGGTTATCTCGATAAAACGCACTCATCTAGTGGTAGGGTTCCCCTTGAAAAAGGATATCGTTATTATGTAGAAGAGCTTCTTCAAACTGATGACACAGAATTTGAAAAGAAAGCATATGAACTCGTAGACAACATCTTCCAAAACAAGATAGTTGCTAGAGAAGATGCCATTAAGAAGGCTTGTTCATTAATATCGGAAATCACAAATTACACAACAGTAGTACTTGGGCCTGATAGTTCTAATCAAACAGTATCTAAAATTGAACTAATCAATCTTCATGACTTAGAATTCTTAATGATAGTTGTGACCGATACAGGCCATGTAGAAACAAAGAATGTGTCATTCAATGAAGAAGAAGTTAGCATTGAAGAGATCATGAAAGTAATGGATATTCTAAATGATGTATTAAAAGGTACAGCCCTAAGTGAAGTATTTACTAAATTAAACTACATCATGGATAACCACCTAGTTCAAGAATTCCTTGCTTATCGTGATTCAATCATCAACAACTTCCTAGATGCTTTCATGAAGTTCGCTGAAACAAATTACTACGTATCAGGTTCTTCAAATATGTTAGTTCAGCCTGAGTTTCAAGATCAAAATAAGCTTAAAAAGCTTATCGACATCCTAGAACAAAAAGAATTAATAAAAATCATTAAAGACACTCCAGCTGATTCAGTATCGATTAAAATCGGTAGTGAAACCGGTCTTGAAAGTGTCGATAATGCGACAATCATCTCCGTTCCATATGAAAATGAAAGAGGTGAAAAAGGCAATCTCGCACTTGTTGGTCCAACCAGAATGGATTACAAGCGTGTAATACCACTGCTAGAATACATTGCTAAAGATTTATCTAAAAAATTAAAAAAGTAGGAAATAAAAATGGAAAAAGAAAAAGTTGATATTTTCGAAGATGAACCAGTAGAACAAAAGAAAAAAGATAAAGAGTCTAAAAAAGAACACAAAGAAATTACAAGACTCGAATCAGAAATCAAAGTTCTAAGTGAAGAAAATGAAAAACTACTAAACGATAATACAGATTTAAATAATAAGTATTTATTAAGTTTAGCTGAAACAAAGAACTACAAAAAGAGAATGGATGATGAAATGGATAGATTCTATAAATATTCAACATTCAATCTCTGTAAAGACCTCATTCAAATCTTAGATTCATTTGATCTAGCACTTGAAAAAGATGCTGAAAGCAAAGAAATGACTGCTTATCTAAATGGATTTAAGTTAACAAGAAATCAAATTTACAGCATTCTTGAAAAAGAAGGCGTAAAAGAAATTGAAGCTCTCGGTAAAGAATTCAATCCAAATGAAATGGTTTCAATAAGCCATATGGAAGATAGGACCAAAAAAGAACAAGAAGTACTAAGAGTTTTCATGAAAGGTTACATGTATAAAGATAGAGTCTTAAGACCTGCCAATGTAATCATCAATCTATATCAGGAGAATGCTCCTGAAAACAAAGAAGAATAATAAATAAAGGAGAATATAAATTATGTCAAAAATTATCGGAATCGACCTCGGTACAACTAACTCATGTGTAGCCGTTATGGAAGCTGGTGAAGCTAAAGTCATCACCAATCCAGAAGGTGGTAGAACAACACCAAGTGTTGTTGCATTCAAAAATGGAGAAATCCAAGTAGGTGATGTTGCTAAGAGACAAGCCATCACAAACCCAGATACAGTTAGATCAATTAAACGTCTAATGGGTACAAGCCAAACTGTAAATATTAAATCAATGAATAAGGATTATACACCTCAAGAAATCTCAGCTATGATCCTTCAATCAATGAAGAAAACAGCTGAAGCATATTTAGGTGAAAAAGTAACTGAAGCTGTAATC
>JAFXYB010000010.1 GCA_017541975.1 bacterium
AGCGTTTATCCTGAGCCAGGATCGAACTCTCCATAAAATATATAAATTTTATATTAAGATCAATTTGACTTAAAAATTTGAAAATTTTGTTTAATAACGCTTCATGTTTAGTTTTCAAAGATCAATCTATGCGCCGATTTTTACTCACGCGCTTTATTAGTTTACCATTATTGAATAAATAAGTCAACACCTAATTTTTATTTTTTTTCAAAAAATTTTCTTATTTATTTTTAATGGTATAAAATCTATCTAAATTGGATTATTAGTCTAATAATATCTTGCAATAAAATGTAACCAATAAATCCTAAAAGTAACCAAAATACAACATTTATTATAATATTTTCAACTTTTGATGGTAATTTCTTTCCTGTAATTCCTTCTATAATTAAAAATAGTATTCTTCCGCCATCTAGGGCTGGTATTGGTAGTAGATTAACAATTCCTAAATTTATAGATAATAGGCCAACCCAATATAGAAGATTTGCAAATCCACCGGAAGCATAATTTGCGGTTTGATTTAGGATTGTTATAAAACCACCCATATCATTCACACCAATTTCTTTGCTTGTAAATAGAAGTTTTAAGGTTGAGAAGATTATTGTTGCGCTCTTCCATAAATACTTAAAGCCATTTCCTATACAAGGGAAAAAATCAATATGGGTTGTTGATGAGATACCAAGTTGTTTTACTACACTTGGATAACCTTGAGATTCTAACAACTCGTCTGAATATACTTGTATTTTATTTGATTCAAGATTTTCGTTTAATACTCCATCAACTATCCTATTATATTTGAATTGAACATAGCCACCGTCCATTTCATCGGCTATCTTTAAAAATTGATCCCAACTTGTTAGTTGTTCATATTCACCATCGTTATATTTGATATAAGTTAGTTCATCACCATTTCTTAAACCGCCATCTTGGTAAGCTTTTGTTTTATTAGTTCCACCAAGGGCTGCATCAGATTCGCATATAATAATAAGCTTATTTTCATCTTCTACTTCTTGTTTTGAAATGATTCCAATATTTTGAAAATAGTATTGTGCTACAACAGAATAATTATCAACAACTCCATTTCTTTCAATCTCTATATTAAGCTTTCTTGAATTTGTGTTGTAAATTGCATCATGTATATCACCAAAATTACCAATTTCATATTCTCCAACTTTAATTACTTTGTCACCAGTTTTTATTCCCCCAATATCGGCTGGTGATTCTTTTGTAACTTCACCAATAACTGTTGAGTTGGTATTTGGAACGCCTTCTATGAAAGCTAGAATAAGAAAAACAAATAATCCAAGAATAATGTTGTTAAAAGGTCCACCAACGCATACTAAAAATCTCTTCCACACGCTTTTAGTAAAGAAATTTCTTTCTTCTGGAGCAATTTGAACCTGTTCCTTGTCGTTGAAAACCATTACAGCATCTCTATTAACCTCGTATTCATTTATGTATAGAGGCGACATGTTTTCACCAAATAAATCAATGTCTTCTATCTTAACAATTGGTAAATCTGCGTATTTAGGGTTGTCTGTTTTTAAAATAATAGCAGAAACTTTACCATTTTCATTAAATATTAATTTACATTCGTCTCCCTTTTTCAAAATTGGCTCTTCGCGATCTTCTCCGCTCATGGCACAGAATCCACCAATTGGGAATGCTCTAATCGACCAATATGTTTCGCCTTTCTTCTTTGATAATAATTTAGGGCCCATACCAAAAGCGAACTCAGTAACTAAAATACCAGCTCTTTTTGCAAAGAAGTAATGACCAAATTCATGGAAACAAACAACTATGCCTAATATTAATATAAACAACAAAATATACAATACTATCATATTATCACCTAATAACTACGTAATACGTATTCTTTAATTATCTTATCATAGTAGAGAATATTTTCAAGCAAAGGCTCTTTATCGCTTTTAAATTTCTCTAAAACATCACAATTAATTCTATAAATATCCGTAAATTTAATTTTAGAGTTTAAAAATAAATACGTACTTGCTTCATTTGCAGCATTTAGAATTGCTGGATTGACTCCACCATATTTTAATGCTCTATATGCTAATTCTAAACAAGGATATTTTTCATTATCTATTTCTCTAAAGTGAAATTCACTTTCGTTGTGAGTCTCTTTTTCATATCTTATTTCGGGGTAATACAAAGCTCTCCTGATTGGGTTTTCCATTGTCACTTTGTCTATTCCTTTAATTGTTGTTCCATCTTTTAATGTAATCATAGAATGAACTAGTGATTCTAAATTGATAATTGTTTTAATTTTATCTAGTTCAAACCCAAACAAATAATAAGCTTCAATAACTTCAAAGCCTTTGTTCATCATCGTTGCCGAATCAATAGTTATTTTCTTTCCCATTTTCCAATTAGGATTATTTAAAGCTTCTTCTATTGTTACATCTTTCAATTTATCTTTCTCTACATCTCTAAATGGACCACCAGAAGCAGTTATTGTAATATAATCAATATTTTCTTTTCCATACTCATCGATAAGTTCCCATAATGAAGAATGCTCTGAATCAATTGGATAAAGTGTTCCATTATATTTTTTTAACGCTTCCTTAACAAGCATCCCGCCAATTACAAGTGTTTCTTTATTAGCCAAGAGCACTTTTTTATTGTGCTTGATTGCTTCTAAAGTTGGTTTTAAACCAACAGATCCAACAAGACTGTTTAACACTACGTCGGCTTCTTCTATGCTTGCAAGAGATTCTAAACCTTCTATGCCGTAAAAAAAATTAACGCTCTCTTTATACTTATTAATAATGTGCGTGTCGCGCGCGCACACGTGTGAGTCAGCCAAGCAAACATATTTTGGCCTAAATTCTTCTATTTGTTTTTCCAATAAATCTACGTTGTTAAAACAAGAAAGACCAACGACGTTATAGTCTTTCTCTTTTCTAATTATATCTAATGTTTGAGTGCCAATTGATCCAGTGGATCCAAGAATAACAATGTTTTTCATATGCTAAAATAAACTAATAATAAGGATTATAAAAGCCAATGCTGTAGAAACAAAGATATAGGAATCAAACCTGTCAAGAACACCACCATGTCCTGGAAAAATTTGAGAATAATCTTTTATTCCATAAGTTCTTTTTAATTTAGAGGCAAATAAATCGCCAATCTCATCAACGACAGAAAGAACAAGTGTTAAAACAGCAGTTAAAACAATTAATAATGCAACACTATCAATATTAAATAAAAACTCACTAACACCTGTAAAATAAGCAAATACAGTTCCAAAAACAACAGCAAATACAGTTCCAGCAATAGAGCCTTCCCAAGATTTATTAGGGCTTATTCTTTCACATAATTTATACTTACCAAATTTGCAACCAAAGAAATATGCAAACATGTCAGTCATCATGCAGATAACAACAGCATATAATAGAATAAAAAAGCCATTATGCCATAGACTCTCAACTTCGATATTTCTTATAAAGGCAAGAGTTGAAAATCCAATTGAAGGATAAAAAATTGTAATTAGGCCATTGCCAAGTGAATGGCTATCAGTTTCTTTTGTGAAAATCATCAAGAATCCCTGAATTATAAACACAAAAATAACGAATAGCAAAACAATAATTGGAAGGTTCTTCATAAATGCATAGTAGAATGCAAAAAATGAACCAATAGATAAAACTATATTGGTTATTCCATAAAAGTGCCATCCATCTTCGCCTTTAAACATATGTTCAAGTTCATAAGCTGCAAGCCCACAAAGAGCCATAGTGACTATCTCTAAAGCAGTACCGCCAAAATAAACTACTGGTATCATTATGGCAATCAGAATAATTGCTGTAATAGTTCTTTTCTTTAAATCTTTCATTATTCCTTGATACCTCCATATCTTCTATTTCTATGGTTGTATTCATCGATTGCTTTGTCCAAATCATCTTCTGAAAAATCAGGCCAATATTTATCTAAAAAATATAGTTCAGCATATGCTGATTCAAGCAATAAATAATTAGATAGTCTTTTTTCACCACCAGGTCTAATTAAGAGATCAACTTTTGGAAATTCGCTTGTTGAAAGATATTTATAGATGGTATTTTCATCAATAACAGCATCATCTTCTTTAATTTTTTTAATTGCTTCACTAATATCGTACAAGGAACCATAATCAAAACAGATATTTAAAACCATACCTGTATTATTCTTAGTAGCGTCAACTATATGTTCAAATGATTGCAGTGTTGCTTTAGGCATCTTTTCTTTTCTTCCAGAAACTTTCACAACAATGTTGTTTTTAATATATCTTTGAATGTTCTTCTCCATTTCAATAGGAATATTCATCAAGAACTTAACCTCAAGATTTGGTCTATTCCAATTTTCTGTAGAAAAGCAATATAAGCTTAGCACTTTTACACCCAAACTTTGTGCATACAAAGAAATTGGTTCTATTTTCTTATAACCAACAGTATGACCTTCTATTCTAATTTTTCCTCTTGCTTTTGCCCATCTACCATTTCCATCGAGGATAATAGCAATGTGTGCTGGTACTCTTCTTTCCATAAAATCACCTAGTATATTATACATTAAACAATAAAAAACTACAAGAAAGGTCACCCAAAAGGTGACCTTAAATATAATAATTTATATATTATGCTGCTTGTTTTTTAAGATTTTTTGTATCTTTAATAATCTCTGATTTTACTTCCTCAATCAATGCATTTTGTTCTTCATCATTGATTTCAATCTCATCAAGAACATCTTGCAACTGGTATTCCTTAATCAAGTATTTTCTTGTTTGATATCCAACCATAACAGTTAATGATGCATTAATAATTCCTTGAGTTACCGAACTTATTGCGGTGGATATTAATTCACCAAGAATTGGCACGCTCTTTACTACACCACCTATTGATTTTACTGCAGCAGTAGTTAGTCCATCAATACCGCTTTGGATTCCATATGCAATGAGCGTGTTATTGAACACAGTTGTATATATTTTGGCCATCTGTGCATCACTTGGTCTAAATCCGTATAAAAAAACTATTTGCTTAATCAAATTTAATTCATATACGCTTACAAAAAGTGCATCAACAACACCAGATTGTGATAGTGCAGTTACCAAGCCAACTTGAATAGCATGATTGCTTATGATGCTCTTTGCAGTATTTTTAACATCCTTGTCATATATTTCAGTCAGTGTCTTTTTAAGCTCTAAATCGTTTTTTGTATGTCTAGCAATAGCAAGTTTTCCGATTACTTCGCTATTATACCATCCGATTCCATCAGTTTCCTGAGAAAAAGTAATCATACCATCTGCGATTTCTTCTCTTAGTGCTTTGTTATATTTTTGAGCTTCTTTAGCATTATATGCATTCACGTTAGTAACAAATGCTTTTGTTTTGCTGATCTTTACCACTGGAACAACATATAGGAAAATAAATATAATAGCACCAATTACGCAAGATATATAACCTAATATTTCATTCTTATCAAAAACCTTCAATATAACAAACAATAGCGCACAGAATATAACAATTCCAATTGCTGAGATTACAATAAATGAGAATGACCTAATAAGTTTTGTGTTTTGTCTCTTTGAATACTTCTTTTCATATTCTTCTAGAGTCAGTTTCTTTTCTTGAACTTCGTTTTTACTCATAATGCCTCCTGTTTTCTTAATTATAAAACAATTAATATCAAATTGTAATACATATACAAGATATTTTCAAAATAAAAAGGATTAAGTTCACACTTAATCCTTATATTATTTATCGATTATTTGTTTCTTTTTGCCTTAATTGCAGCTTGTGCAGCAGCAAGTCTAGCAACTGGAACTCTGAATGGTGAGCAAGAAACATAATCTAGACCAGCATTGTGATAGAATTCGATTGACTTAGGATCGCCACCAGTTTCGCCACATACACCAACATGTAAATCGCTTCTTGTTGAACGGCCAAGTTTAACAGCCATATTTACAAGTTTACCAACACCATTTTGGTCGAGTGTCTTGAATGGATCTTCTTCGAAAATCTTTGTTTCATAATATGATGGTAAGAACTTTCCTGCATCATCTCTAGAGAAACCAAATGTCATTTGTGTTAAGTCGTTTGTTCCAAATGAGAAGAATTCAGCTTCTTTAGCAATTTCATCAGCAAGTAATGCAGCACGTGGGATTTCAATCATTGTGCCAACATGATACTTCATATCAATACCAGCTTCTTTGATTAATGCATCAGCTGTTTCACAAATGATGTTCTTAACGAACTTTAATTCCTTAACTTCAAGTACTAGTGGAACCATGATTTCAGGAGAAACCATATGACCAGTCTTCTTGCTTACATTGATAGCAGCTTTGATGATTGCTGTTGTTTGCATCTTGCAGATTTCTGGATATGTTACAGCTAAACGGCATCCTCTGTGTCCCATCATAGGGTTAGCTTCATGTAATTCAGCAATTCTATCTTTAACCTCATCAACAGATTTGCCAATTGCATTTGCGAGCTCTTCAATTAGGTTTTCTTCTTGTGGTAAGAATTCATGTAGAGGTGGGTCTAAGAGACGAACGTTAACATTGTCTTCACCCATAATTTCATAAAGACCTTCGAAGTCTTTTTGTTGCATAGGTTCAAGTTCAGCAAGAGCAGCTTCTCTTTGTTCAACTGTATCAGCAAGAATCATCTTTCTCATAGAGAAGATTCTATCTTTTTCGAAGAACATATGTTCTGTACGGCAAAGACCGATACCTTGAGCACCGAATTCTTTAGCTTGTTTAGCATCTCTTGGTGTATCAGCGTTAGTTCTAACTTTTAATTTTCTATTAGCATCTACCCAGCTCATTAATCTTCCAAAGTAACCAGCAGTTAAATCTGGTTGAACAGTCTTGATTGAGCCAAGATAGATATTACCTGTTGAACCATCAATAGAGAATGTATCTTTATCAGTATATACTTTTCCATCAATAGTAACAGTTCTCTTTTCTTCATCAATAACAGCAGCAGCACATCCGCATACACAGCACTTACCCATACCACGAGCAACTACTGCAGCGTGTGAAGTCATACCACCACGCATAGTAAGAATAGCTTCAGCAGCAACCATACCAACGATATCTTCTGGAGAAGTTTCAGCTCTTACTAAAACAACTTTTTCACCAGCATTATGTCTAGATTCAGCTTCTTCAGCTGTGAAAGCAAGTTTACCAGTACCAGCACCAGGACCAGCTGCTAAACCTTTAGCAATTGGAGTAGCTTTAGCAAGTTCATCTTTGTCAAAGCCTGGTAATAAGAGTTTGTCGAATGACATAGCATCGATTCTTAAAACAGCTTCTTCTTCATCAATTAAACCTTCATCTACTAAATCACAAGCAATCTTGAGTGCAGCGGCAGGAGTTCTCTTACCATTACGAGTTTGTAAGAAGAACAATTTACCATCTTCAACTGTGAATTCCATATCTTGCATATCTTTGTAATGGTTTTCCATAGTTTTGATAGTATCCATGAATTGTTTGTAAACATCAGGCATTCTTCTTTGAAGTTCATCAATATGAAGAGGAGTTCTGATACCAGCAACAACGTCTTCACCTTGAGCATTAGGAAGATATTCAGCAGAAACTTTATTTTCACCAGTAGCTGGGTCACGGCTGAATGCTACACCAGTACCAGAAGTTTCGCCTTTATTACCGAATGCCATTGATTGTACGTTAACAGCTGTTCCCCAAGAATATGGGATATTGTTCATCATACGATAAACGTTTGCTCTAGGGTTATCCCATGAACGGAATACTGCTGTAACAGCTTCAATTAATTGAACATATGGATCAGATGGGAAATCTTCACCGAATGTTTTCTTATAGTAAGCTTTATATTTCTTTACTAAATCTTTTAATTCATCTGCAGTAACTTCAGTATCAAGTTTATAGCCTCTTGATTCTTTAAGTTCTTCAAGCATCTTATCCATTTCAGTTCTTGGATGCCCCTTAGCGATGTTTGTGAACATTAAGATGAAACGACGATAAGAGTCGTATGCAAATCTTTCATTTGCAGTTTCTTTTGCAAGAACTTCAACAGTTTGATCGTTTAAACCTAAATTAAGGATAGTATCCATCATACCTGGCATAGATACTCTTGCACCAGAACGTACAGATACTAAGAGAGGGTTCTTGTTACCACCAAAATTCTTACCTGATTCTTTTTCTACTCTCTTGATTGCAGCATAGATTTCATCAATTAAATATTGTGGTAATTTCTTGCCTTCATCATAATAAAGAGTACAAGCTTCAGTTGTAATAGTGAATCCTTGTGGAATTGGAACTCCAATATGAGTCATTTCAGCAAGGCCAGCACCTTTACCACCGAGTAATTCTTTACCTTTTCCATAAGCTTCTTTGAAGTGGAAAACGTATTGTTTTGACATAAAATTTTATTCCTCCTGATTTTATTTATCACACCATTTTTTATTATAACATAACTTTTATAAAGTTATATAAAAATATTATTTAACATAAAAAGATTTTCAATCTTTTTCACATTTCTTTTGTCTCAAACAAAAAAGTGTGTAAAACACACTTCTTTATATTGTCATTATATCTTTAACCTTAATATCTAATTGCACATCAATTTCTTTAATGTACTTGTCAGTTAGATCTTGAACATCCTTTAAATATGCATCGAGCATATCTTCGCTGATTTCTTTGTCTTTTTCGTTTTGTTTTAGAGCGCCATTGATGTCCTGACGAATAGATCTTACTTGAACCTTTGCATCTTCGCTTGATTTTCTTACATCCTTAACGACTTTAATTCTATTTTCTTCAGTCATTGGTGGAAGAATAATCCTTATACCGTTGCCATCATTTTGTGGAGTAACACCCATATTTGCAGCAAAAATAGCTTTTTCAATTAGTGGAAGGGTAGATTTGTCATATGGCTTAATATAAATCTGATTTCCTTCAGGTACACTTATTGATGAAATTTGATTAACAAGTGTATCAACACCATAATATGAAATTGTTAGACCATCAAACATCTTTGGATTAGCTCTACCAGTTCTTGCATTATTTAAAATATTTTTGAATGATTTGAGAACATTCTCCATTCTCTCTTCGCAATCAAGCATTAAAGTATCAGAATCAATCATATCATTTCTCCTTTTTAATTAATGTTCCAATTTTGTTTCCTTCAAGAGCGCTTTTTATAGCACCAGGTAAATTGATATCAAAAACAAGAATATCAATATTGTGCTCATCTGCGATAGATGCCGCAGTTAAGTCCATTACCTGTAATTTTTCTTTAAGGATATCTCTATGAGTTAGTATATCATACTTTTTAGCATTTTTATCAATATTTGGGTCTTTATCGTAAACACCGTCGACTCCGTTTTTTGCCATTAAAACAAGATTTGCCTTAATATCAACGGCTCTTAGAAGCGTAGCTGTGTCAGTTGAAAAGAATGGTTTTCCTGTTCCACCAGCAAAAATACAAACATTATTTTCTTCTAAAATGCTATTTGCTTCACTTGCAGTATATGTATCTAAAACTTGTGGCATTTCTAAACAACTTAGTACTTTTGCAGGGCATCCTATCTTCATTAAAGCATTCTTTAAAGCGATTGCATTTAAAATTGTACCAGTCATACCCATATAATCGCATTCAACTCTTTCAATACCAATCTTTTCGGCATCTCTTCCTCTAAAGAAGTTGCCACCTCCGACAACGATACCAATATTATAAGTATTTAAATCATGGGCAATTTTTATTTCTTCTGCAAGAGAGTTGATAACAATAGGATCAATTCCTTCGCCTTTTTTGCCACCTAAAGCCTCTCCACTTAATTTTAAAACTACTCTTTTCATAAAAACCTCTTTAAGTATAGAAAAGGAACACGAAAAGTGTTCCATTTCATATTAGTTATTCATTTGAGAATAAACTTCATCAACGAAGTTGTTTTGTTTCTTTTCGATACCAGCACCAACAACATTTCTTGAATAAGAAACGAGTTTAGCACCGTTATTCTTTAAATATTGTTCAACAGTGATATTTGGGTCCATTAAAAATGCTTGATCCATTAAGCAGATTTCCTTTAAGCCTTTTTGGATACGACCTTCAATCATTCTTGCGATGATTTCAGCTGGTTTATTAGGGTTTTCTTCTTTAGCTTCTTTAGTTAAGATTTCTCTTTCGTTAGCTAAATATTCAGGATCAACACTGTTTCTATCTAAATAACGTGGATCATTTGCACAAACATGCATTGCAACTTTCTTAGCGAGGTCACTATCAGCACCTTCTACTACTGTTACAACGGCAATCTTACCACCATTGTGTTTATAAACACCAAATTCTTGATTATCAGCTTTAGTAATAACTTGAACGTTTCTTAAAGTGATATTTTCACCAATAACTGCAATGAAACCGAGAAGCATTTCTTTTACAGTTTCACCTTTTTCGTTTTTAGCTTCCATAGCGCAATCAGTGGGCTTAGCACCAGATGCTACTAAAACTTTACCAAGTTCATTTACGAAATTGTTGAATTTTTCATTTTTAGCAACGAAATCAGTTTCACAGTTTACTTCGTAAACTAATGCGTCATTGCCATTAACTAATACATTGAATACGCCTTCTGCAGAAATTCTTGATGCTTTCTTAACAGCTTTAGCGATACCTTTTTCTCTTAACCACTTTGCAGCAGCTTCGATGTCTGAATTATTTTCTTCAAGAGCTTTCTTGCAGTCCATAATTCCGGCGCCAGTTCTTTCTCTTAAATCTTTTAATAACTTAGTATCAATATTCATAAAAGTTCCTCCAAAATTATTTTCTTAAAGCTTCTACTAATTCAGCTTTCTTCATTGTTGAAAAGCCTGAGATACCTTTTTCTTTGCAGAGTTCTCTTAATTCAGCAACTGTCATTTTTTCATAATCAACAGTTTCAGCTTCTTCAGTTACTTCTTCTTGAGTTTCTTCTTGAGCCTTTACTTCTTCTTGAGTCTTTACTTCTTCTTGAGCTGGTTTAGAATTTCTAACCTTTTTGTCTTTTTTAGCTTCTTAAGGAACATTAACCATTTCAGTGATAACTTGGTTAACTTCTTCTTGAGTTTCTTCTACTTGTTCATTTTCAACAACGCCACCAGCGCCTTCAATTAATGCATCAGCCATCTTAGCGATGATGAGCTTTAATGAACGGATAGCATCATCGTTTGCAGGGATAACGTAATCAACGTCGTCTGGATCACAGTTTGTATCAACGATTCCAAATACTGGGATATGTAATCTCTTTGCTTCGAGAATAGCTGTTCTTTCTTCTCTTGGATCTACGATGAAAATAGCTTGTGGTTGATCTTGCATTTCAAGAATACCGCCTAAGAACTTTTCAAGTCTTGCCATTTTCTTCTTGATGTCATTAACTTCTTTCTTACCAAGTTGATCGAAAATACCATCAGCTTCCATCTTCTTGTAATCTTGGTATTTCTTAATTGATTTCTTGATTGTCTTGAAGTTTGTGAGAGTTCCGCCGAGCCATCTTACATTAACGTAAAAATGTCCACAACGAAGAGCTTCTTCTTTAATAACTTCTTGAGCTTGTTTCTTTGTTCCTACGAAAAGAACCTTTCCACCATCTTTACCGATTTCTTTGAATACTGCATAAGCTTGATCGATGCAATCACTTGTCTTTTGTAAATCGATAATATGAGTTCCTGCTCTTTCTGTGAAGATGTATGGAGCCATCTTAGGGTTCCATCTGTTGGTCTGATGACCAAATTGTACGCCGGCTTCTAATAAAGCCTTCATTGAAATAACTGCCATTTTTTGTTTTTTCTCCTTATTTTCTGATTTTTTGCCTCCACTGCCTCAACGCTTCCAGGCACCCAATTGTGGGCTCGAGCCTTCTACTCAGCAGTGTGTGTATTTTTGGCCTTTGTTATTTTAACAAATATTATATGAAAATACAAGTATTTTCTTTTTGAGGTTATTTTTTATTTATTGTATTCACAATATTTCTTTTAATTTTTGTAGCTCTTCTTCATATTTCTTAGGTTCTTTTAAGATTATGATTTTGCTATCTTTATACTTCTTAGAAATAGTTGAAATTGCTTTTTTGGCTTCTCCACTTCCACTATAAAGAATAAAAGATACTTTCTTGTTAGTTAAATCGAGTTTTGAAAGAACGGTATTGATTGGTGAAGATAATTTTCCATTCCAAATTGGTGAACCAATAATGACTTCATCGTATCCAGTTATATCGTTATCAAAATCTTTGAGTTTACTTTTGATATTCATACCAGCCAAAAATCCACCAGTTAAAATCCTAAAAAAGAAGCTTTTTGGTAATTTCTTTTTCATGATAACTTTTCTTTTTTGCACATCTTCTGGGAGTGAATTTGCGATCAAATCTCCATTTCCTGTTTCACTAAAGTAAATAAATATTTTGCTCATAATTATACCTCTTTTTTATTATATAACAAAAATAAAAGAATTCATTAATGAATTCTCCTATTATATTACTTTCGATAAGAAATCTTTTAATCTTTCGTTTTTAGGGTTATCAAATACTTCGCTTGGAGTTCCTAATTCTTTTATTATTCCTTCATCTATGTAGACAACCTTTGAAGCAACCTTTCTTGCAAATGCCATCTCATGAGTTACTATAATCATTGTAAGACCAGATTGTGTTAGTTCTTCCATTAAGGATAGAACTTCACCAACCATTTCAGGATCAAGCGCAGATGTTGGCTCATCAAAAAGCATAACATCTGGACTCATACATAGACTTCTAATAATTGCGATACGCTGTTGTTGGCCACCTGAAAGTTTAGATGGATACTCATCCTTTTTATCTAATAGTCCAATCCTCTTTAGTAGCTCTAATGCCTTTTTAGTTGCATCTTCTTTATTCATTAATTTTAATTCAACTGGCGCTAAAACTAAGTTTTCTAAGACCGTTAGATTATTAAATAGATTGAAATGTTGAAATACCATCCCGATTTTACTTCTTGCGATAGTGATATTTAGATAATTATCGTTTATGTATTTTTTAATAGAATTCTTATATTCTTTTCCTTCTTTAATCGGTTTTAATAAATGGTTTTCTTTTATGTTGTCTAGTATTTCTTTTTCATCTATGCCTTTTGATGATAATTTGCTATATGTCTTAGATTTTTTGATAATTTCATCGTGTTCATATGGATCAATCTCACTTATTAATTTATCATTAAAATATATTTCTCCATATGTTGGTTCTTCTAATCTATTGATGCATCTAAGGAGTGTAGATTTTCCTGATCCAGATGCCCCAATTATTACAATCTTCTCTCCTTTTTTTATTGAGAGATTTACACCCTTTAAAACTTCGTTCTGTTTAAAATATTTATGTACATTCTTAATATCAATTATGTTTGTCACTCTTATGTAGCTCCTTTTCAAATATTTTAATTAGAAATGTAAATAAATACACAACGATTAAATAAAATAGTGCAGCAATAATTGATGGAGTAAAGAAATCTGATATTGCATAGGAAATTGTGGATGATGCTTGATTTAAATCAAATGTGAGAGTACCGACTGTACTACCAACCATCGATATAATAGCTGTTTCTTTAAGTAGAGCTATTACTTCATTACCAATTGCAGGAATTACATTTTTTATTGCTTGTGGTAGGATTATCTTTTTCATCGTTTTAATCTCTGATAAACCGAGGCTTATTCCGGCCTCCATCTGTCCACCATCAACACTCATTATACCAGCACGAATACTTTCAGAGACATATGCGCCACTATTAACTCCAAAACAAAGAATTACAGCATATACTTTAAATCCTGGGATTGCAAAGAGCGCAAACACAAAGATAAATAGTTGAAGGGCTACTGGTGTACCTCTAAAGACAGTCGTATAAATATTACATATTGCATTGGGTATTGCAAGAGCTTTGTCTGCTCTTGCAAATACCTTGATAATGGCCACCAAAAATCCGAGTACAAGACCAATTGTGACAGCAATAAAAGTGATTCCTAGTGTATTTAGGAAACCCTCAAATATGTAGTTTCTATACTCTTCTGTCGTAATTATCTCGATAAGATTTTGGAAAAACATAAACTATTCTATTCCTAAATGTTTGTTTACGAGTTTTTGAACTCCATTAACGCCATTTGTATCTTCTTTTAGGAGTTCAGTTAATACTTCGTTGATAGCGTTTAATATTTCAGTTTGGCCCTTTGTTACACAAATAGCATATTCATCGAATGCAAGTTCATCATCTTCTCCTTCTCCACCTTCATAATAAAGTGGTAAACATGCAAGATTAGATTTGCCTTTAACAAGTTCTTTTGCTGGAAGTTCATCAATGATTACATAATCGATATTTAATCCAATATCATTAATCGCAACTGATAATTTATCGTAATCTGTTTTCTTAACACCTTCAAGAGAACCGCCTTCACCAAGTTCATCACCAAGGAAGAGATCAGCGGTAGTTCCACCTTGAACACCAATACCCTTAGTAGTTGTTAGGCTTGACCAATATACGCCTGTGTTACCATCTGTCATAGTTTTTGAGTTAATTCCAGTAGTTGTATTATAAATTACATAAAGATTTGCTTGATAATATACTTTTGAAAAATCTACTTTTTGTTTTCTTGCTTCAGTAACTGAAAGACCGGCAGCACCAACATTAGTGAGTTTTCCCTCAGACACAGTATCAACTATTACATCAAAAGATACATTTTCAAAAACAATCTTCTTGTTTAGTTTCTCTCCTACCTTATTCATGATATCAACATCGACACCAACGATTTCACCTTGACTAACATACTCGAAAGGAGCAAAACCACTCTCAGTATAAACAACGAGAGTTTCTTTTTTACCACAAGCAAATAAACATACTGTGGCAAGTAAAATAATGATTAAACTGATAATTTTTTTCATATTTTTCCTCCTCTCCTAAGGGTTAAGAATAAAATAAAAACGCCCCTAGGTAATCCAAAAATTACCTGAGGGCGTAAGTTAGCGCGATACCACCTCAGTTCGTTACCACCTCACGGATAGTAACCTTACCAAGTCAAACGACTTGAACTCCTTTATCGGGGAGATCCGTCTGTCCCTATGTATTCAGGAAGCCACTCCAAGACGCGTTCATATATGTTTTGTTTATTGTCTTTCACCAATCACAACTCGCTAAAAACTCTACCATATATTACTATTTCTTTTCAACGTGTTGCAACATTTTATAATTAATATTTTTTAATGTCAACACATTTTTTGAAAATAATTAATGTAAACGATTTCATATAATCTTGGGCAAACATCCATATTTTATAGATGACCGGCACCAGTTTTCTTAATTTGTTTTTTAAGTTCGTTTTCAGCAAGTGCTAGTTCAACGTTTCTTTCTTTGTTTTGTTCTTTTCTAATTCTATTTGATTCTATTAAAGCATTGATAGCTTCTTCTTTAGAATTACCTTTAGCTAATGTTTCAGAAACTATGGATGCTGTGTTGTTTTCAAACTTGAACACGGCACCTTCTACTGCTAAATATAATTCTTTTTCATTTTCTTTTACCATTATATATCCTCTTGAAATTGTGGAGATAACAGGAATATGGTTCTCTAAAACACCAAAAGAACCAGTGCTTTGGTCCATAATCACAAGAGAATTTGATTCTCCTTCATATTCAATTCCTTTTGGAGTATATAATGTGATCTTTATCATATCTAAGCTTTATATCCTAGTTCTTTTGCCTTTTCAATCATATCCTCAATTGTACCAACATATCTGAAAGCATCTTCAGGATATTCATCGTATTTTCCGCTTAATATTTCTTTGAAACTTCTAATAGTATCTTCAACTTTTACATATTGGCCTTTACTGCCAGTAAATTTTTCAGCAACAAAGAATGATTGAGAGAGAAAATTCTTAATACGTCTTGCGCGTTTAACAACTTGTTTATCTTCATCAGATAATTCATCCATACCTAGAATGGCAATGATATCTAATAGTTCATTATATCTTTGAAGAATCATTTGCACGTTTCTCGCAACGTTATAATGTTCCTCACCAACGATATCTACGTTTAGGGCACGTGATGTTGAATCAAGTGGATCAACCGCAGGATATATTCCTTCTTCTGCAATCTTTCTTGAAAGATTTGTGGTTGCATCTAGGTGAGTAAATGCAGTTGCAGGGGCTGGATCTGTGTAGTCGTCTGCAGGAACGTATACTGCTTGAATTGATGTTATTGAACCATCTTTTGTTGATGCAATTCTTTCTTGGAGGGCGCCCATATCAGATGCAAGTGTTGGTTGATAACCAACGGCACTTGGCATTCTTCCAAGAAGTGCTGATACTTCACTACCGGCTTGAGTAAAACGGAATATATTATCAATAAATAATAATACATCTTGATGTTCTTCATCTCTGAAATGTTCAGCCATAGTAAGAGCACTTAAACCGACTCTCATTCTGGCACCAGGAGATTCGTTCATTTGACCAAAAACCATTGTAGTTTTTGAGATTACTCCCGATTCAATCATTTCAGTATAGAGGTCATTACCTTCTCTGGTTCTTTCACCAACACCAGAAAATACTGATATACCTCCGTGGTTTGTCGCAACATTGTGGATTAATTCTTGAATTAAAACGGTTTTACCGACACCAGCACCACCAAATAATCCAATCTTACCACCTTTGATATATGGTTCTAGTAAGTCAATTACTTTGATACCTGTTTCAAAAATTTCAACTTTTGCATTGATATCTTTTAATTCTGGGGCAGGTTTATGTATTGGCATTCTCTTAACTGTTTTTGGAATCTCTTCTTTTCCATCTACGACTTCACCGAGTACGTTGAATACTCTACCGAGAGTTTCTTCACCAACTGGAACAGAAATAGGACTTCCAGTATCTACTACTTCCATACCTCTTCTAAGGCCGTCTGTAGAACCCATCGCAATACATCTAACAATAGAATTTCCAAGATGAAGCGATACTTCAAGAGTTAGATTTATTCCAATACCATCGTTATTCTCTTTATCTACTTTGATTGTTAAAGCATTATTGATTGCTGGAAGTGAATTCTTGAATTCAACATCCACAACAGATGATAATACTTGTATTACTTTACCTTTGTTCATGAGATGCCTCCTATTCTACTGCGTTTGAACCATTGATGATATCAATGAGTTCAGTAGTAATTTGATTTTGTCTTGCATGGTTATAAAGAAGTGTTAGTCTTTCTTCTATTTCTTTTGCATTATCTTTAGCATTTTTCATCGCATTCATTCTTGCGGCATGTTCACTTGTCTTTGCCTCAAGAAGAATTCTATATAGTGAATAATTAATATACATATTTACCATCGAATCAAGAACTTTTTCTTTTCCTGGTTCATAAGAGAAATCTGTCTTGTAGATGTTTTCTTTATCTCTTTCTCTAATGTGAATTGGTAAGAGGTGATCTCTTGTGATGGTATTTTTTAAAGTATTAACATATGTAGTATAGAATACAGTGGTTTTACCTATTTCGCCACCCATATACATACTTAATACATTTTGTGATACTTCCTCAAAGTCTGTGAAGAGAATATCATCACGAATATTTGTACTTTCTTTATTGATTAAATTAAATTTTCTTTTTTTGGCATACATAAAAGCTTTAAAACCTATTGTCGCAACCATAAATTCATCATTAGAACTGTGGTGTGATTTTATGTATTCATCAAAGAACTTAAATAGAGCGTTGTTGTAACTACCGATTAAACCTCTATCTGATGCGATTATTATGTAGCATGGTTTGCCTTTTGATTCCATCAATGCTTTATGGGATAATTCCTCGCTTGATGCAAGAAGTGATGACATTATCTTAATGATTTCATCAGAAATAGGCCTAAAGGTTTTTAGGTTCTTTTCACTTCTTCTAAGTTTTGATGTTGAAACCATATTCATCGCACTTGTGATTTGATATGTTTTATTAGTAGCTTGAATACGTTCCTTGATTTGCTTCTTCTCTGCCAAAATATTAGCCTCTTAAATATATGTTTCTTTAAATCTAGATATTACACTGTTGATTGATTCTTTATCTGGAAGTTCCTTAGTATTTACAATTTCATCTAGAATCTTCTTTCCTTCTTCATCATTTAAAAAGAATGAGTGAAGACCCCTTTCAAAATCTAGTACCTTTTCAACTTTTATATCATCAAGAAACCCTTGAGTTAGGGCATAGATTGATAATGTTTCAAGTTCAACTGGATATGTAATATGTGCAGGCTGAACTAAGATTTGAAGTGATTTTCTTCCTCTTTCAAGCTTCTTAGCTGTCACATCATCAAGATCACTTCCGAATTGTGTGAAAGCTTCAAGTTCTTGGTAAGATGCAAGATCAAGACGAAGTGTTCCACAAGTCTTCTTGATTGCCTTAATCTGAGCAGCACCACCAACCCTTGATACAGATAGGCCTGGTTGAACCGCAGGTCTAATACCACTATGGAATAGATTTGTGTTCAAATATATTTGTCCATCAGTAATTGATATAACGTTTGTTGGGATATATGCACTAAAATCACCAGCTTGAGTTTCGATGATTGGAAGCGCAGTTAAAGAACCACCACCAAGTTCCTTTGAAAGCTTTGCAGCTCTTTCAAGTAATCTTGAATGGAGATAGAAGATATCTCCTGGGTATGCTTCCCTTCCTGGAGGTCTCCTTAAAAGGAGTGAAAGTTCACGATATGCAACAGCATGTTTAGATAAATCATCATAGATAACTAAAGCATCTTTACCATTAAACATAAACTCTTCACCGATAGCAGCACCACTATATGGAGCAATATATTGCAGTGGTGATGGGTCACTTGCGTTTGCCGCAACAACCACAGTATATTCCATTGCGCCATATCGTTTAAGTGTATCGACAACACTTGCGACAGTTGATTCTTTTTGCCCAATCGCAACATATATACAATAAACTCCTTTATTCTTTTGGTTGATTATTGTATCGACTGCGATTGTGGTTTTTCCTGTCTGTCTATCACCAATGATGAGCTCTCTTTGACCTCTACCAATTGGAATAAGTGAATCGATGATCTTAATACCAGTTTGAAGTGGTGTATTAACGCTTTCTCTTTCAATTACGCCAGTTGCCTTTCTTTCAATTGGTCTTGTCTTTGTGGCATTTAATGGTTTGCCATCAAGTGGCATGCCAAGAGGAGTGATAACACGTCCTATTAATTCTTCACCAACAGGAACTTCTAAAATCTTTTTTGTAGTTTTTACGGTGTCACCTTCTTTAACGCTTCTAACATCGTTTAATAGAATGGCACCAACTGCATCTTTTTCAAGGTTTAAAGCCATACCATAAACCTTATTATCAAATTCTAAGAGTTCTCCTGCCATTGCATTTTCAAGACCATAGACGAGCGCAATACCATCACCAACTTGGGTAACTTTACCAACTTCTCTTGTCTCAAGAGTTTCTGAATATGATTTAATTTGGGCTTTGATTAATGAACTAATTTCATTTGCGTTAATGCTCATATGAGTTACTCCTTTAATTTGTCTACTAAATCTTTAAATTTAGCATTAAGAGTTAAATCTATTTCTTTTGAATCATAAGAAATCTTAATACCGCTTATAATTGACTCATCAATTACATTTTCAAGTATCAATTTCTTAGACAACTTCTTTTCTAGAATATCTTTTAATTTTTTAAGATAATTATCGTCTAGCTTTTCTTTTGAATAGACTATTACTTGTTTAAGTTTTTTCTCTTCATCAAGCATAGATTCGAATTCATCCTTAATCTCTTCAAGAAGAGATATTCTATCATTATCTATTAAAACGAAGAGAAAATCTCTTAATAGTCCTTCTTTAAAAGATGCTTTAATAACATCTTTCTTTTTTTCTTTTTCTATTTCGGGATATAAGAAAAACTTTAATGTATCACCACTAAATACTTTTAACGTTTCATTTAAATCTTTTAAAAACTCTTCTTTTGTACTAACTGAATTCATTAATTCATAAAGAGCTTTTGCGTATTCAGTAGCGTTATTCATCTTTTTCCTCTAACTTTTCAAGAATAGAATCGTTGTATTTATCTTGATCGATATTTTCATCAATCATTTTAGACGCAATCAAAGAAGCGAGATCAACGACTTCGCCTTTAGCTTCTTTAATTATTTCTTCTTTTTCTCTTAAAGCTTCTTCCTTAGAGTTTTCAATTATCTCGCTGGCATCACGCTTTGCGCTTTCAATAATTCTTTCTCTTTCCTTAACGGCAGTTTCTTCTGCGCTTCTAACAATTTCTCTTGCCTTTTCTCTTGATTCATCAAGAGTATTCTCGGCATCTTTCTTGATTTGTTCGGCTTCTTCTTTGATATCTTCGGTTTCTTTATAAGCGTTTTTTAGATTTTCTTTCTTCTTATCTAAAAAAGCAGTAACCTTATTCCAAAAGAAAAACCTTACTATAAGAATAAGAATTATTGTGGCAACTAGGTTGATAATGAGCTCTAATAAATTAACTCCAAAGGCATCTCTGATTATCTCAGTAAGCTTTTCACCTATAGATGAATAGAATAAATCAATCATATAGGCCTCCTTTAAAGTTTATTCTTATGCACCAGTTGCGAACATTAATAAAATTGCGACTAGTAGAGCGTATAGACCTGTAGTTTCTGCGATTGCTTGACCTATGATCATGGTAGATGTAATCTTACCAGATGCTTCTGGTTGACGAGCGATAGCTTCACATGCTTTACCAGCAGCATAGCCTTGACCAAAACCTTGGCTTAAACCAGTTAAAATTGCAATACCAGCACCAAGATAAGCAAGACCACGTGCAAATTCATGATTGTAAATTGAAACTACTTCAGTTGTTTCAGCTGCAGCTTGAGCTAAGAATGTAAATACTGTTGTGAATAAACTTAACATATTTATATTAAACCTCCATTTTTTACATATTTTGTTTTATAAACATTGTTGTGAGCATTATATATACATACATTTGTAATAATCCAAAGAATACATCAAATATCGGGTGCAGTATACCCGTGACTACAATTACTGCGAGGGTTGATCCAACAATACTACCAACCACCGTACCAATCATTGCCCCAAGCATATCAGTTACTGTAAAGACAAGGCCTCCTAAAACTAATCCACTAAAGATATTTCCGAACATACGCATACCCATTGAGAATGGGGTTGTGATTTCTCCAATAATTGAGATTGGAAATACTAGGAAAGATGCTGCAGGTACTGGCCCCATAAATCCCTTAACTCTTTCTTTGAGTCCTTGGAATTTAAGTCCTGTAAACTGGAACATCACAAAGGCAATAACTGAGAGCATTAATGCAACACCAAGATTTGCGAATGGTGGATTAAGCCCAAAAAGCGATGCAATATTTGCGAGGGTAATGAATGATGCAATACCAATAAAATATGGCGCATAAAGATTTCTATCTTTCTTGCTGATATTGTTTTCAACAAAGTTATTGATAGTATCCACTAGAAGAACAGCTAGGAATTTTAGTCCTTTTGTTGGAACTTCATCTTTATCTGGATCCATCTTTGAAAAAGCAATTCCAAGGCTAATAAAAAGAATCGCTAAGAGAACGAAAATTATTATAGATGTTTTCATGCTGGCAGAAAAATCGGTACCGAAATAGAAGTTTAGTATACCTTCTTCTGCAAAAATGTTATTCAACATTTTATTCTCCTTTTAAAGATGTCAGTGAAACTATAATCATGATTAGTGGATATTCTAATATTCCGAAGATTATATATAGTGGATTGAAACCACCAAATATAGTTCCAAGGGCAATGATTAATGCATATACCACATATCTTAGTATGTAACTTAATGTTGTAAAGAGTTTTAGTTTGTCTGCATTATTCTTTGAAATATTATAAGTTAGTCTTATATGCCAGAAATTAAGAATTAATGATGCAAAAGCACCAGTTAAAAGTGATTTTATTTCGGCATTTTCATTTTTAGTAACAAAAAGGAGAATTATTGCCAATAATAAAGTAAAAGGTATGACACCTATCATCGCTTTATCAAATAACGTTAATTCCCTCTTTTCTTTCATTTATAGCCTCTATTTATTGTTTATATTCATTCTCTTCACAAGATTATAAATAGGCACAAAACCAAATATCATTATAAAGATTAATAAAAATAAACATTTTGTATTAAGTAGTTTATCGAGGTATAGTCCTAAAAGGATTGCACCACCAATAAAAAGCAATACTTCGAATATAAATTGAGTAAAAACCACATACCCTTTTTGAGCAGTGATTTCTGATTCATTTTTTTTATTATTATTTTGTTCCGAAGAGTCTGTCACCACAGTCACCAAGTCCTGGGAGAATGTATCCATGGTCATTTAATTCTCTGTCGCAATCAACAAGATAAATATCTACATCTGGATTCATATCTTGAACAGCTTTAATACCTTGTGGGCAACCTACAAGTCCTACATAAGTTATTTTTTTAATTCCTGCTTTTCTTAGTAATTCAATACCTTTATTACAGCTGTTGCCAGTTGCAAGCATTGGATCAACTAAAAGGCAAGTTGTATTTTCTGTAATAGGTGGTAATTTGAAGTAATATTCTACAGGGATTAAAGTTTTTTCGTTTCTATATAAACCAATATGTCCTATTTTTGCATTAGGAATAACTCTTCTAATGCCATCAACCATACCAAGACCTGCTCTTAGGATTGGAACGATTAATACATCTGATGCAACAACTTCACAGTTTGTTACTTCAAGTGGTGTTTCAATTTTAACTGTCTTTGTTTCTAAGTTTCTTGTAATCTCATAAGTTACAAGCATTCCAATTTCATCTACGACTTCCTTGAAATCTTTTGTTCCTGTATTCTTATCTCTAAGAATAGCCATCTTACTTTGTAGTAATGGGTGTTTTAAAATAGTTACCATATTCACTCTCCTTCAAAATTATTTATTATATTTACTCTTCTCGCATGTCTTTCTTCGTTGGAAAATTTTGTGCTTAAGAAGGTTTTTACAATTTGTAATGCTTCAGTTCTTCCTTGGTTTTCAGCTCCAAGTGATAATACATTGGCGTTATTATGAGTTTTAGCTTTAAATGCCATCGATTCATTTAGACAAAGTGCACATCTAATACCTTTAAATTTGTTTGCGGCGATAGACATTCCTATTCCGTTTGTGCAAATTACGATTCCATAGTCGGCATTTTTATTTTGAATTTCCTTTGCAACTTTCTCTGCATATAAAGGATAATCAACAGAATCCTTAGAAAAACATCCTTCGTCTATAAAATCAAAATCGTTTTTAAGTTCGCTCTTTAAGTATTCTTTTAATTCAAATCCACCGTGATCTGATCCAATAGCTACTCTCATAACTAACCCCCATTTGAAATTATTATACAATAAAAAAGAAGGTTTTGTGTAAAATATTACAATAATTTTACACTACCTTCTCTTAACACCTTATCATTAACTGCATCATAGACGGTTGATGGTACACCATTAAGGTCCTTTCCTTTAATAATGTAGTCTACTTTATCAATATATTTTAGACAATCGCTGTATTTTGTAATAGCGGGTTCGCCACTCTTATTTAGGCTTGTCATGATCATTGGACCAAATTTTTCAAGTGCTCTTAATGTTTTATCATTATCTGGCATTCTAAGGCCCACCGTATCATCACTTGATACATAATATGGTACTTTATCGCTCTTTTTAAAGATAATTGTGAGGGCACCTGGCCAATATTTGTTGCACAAATCGATTGTTGATTCAAAGTTTCTTGTTAGTTCTTCTACTTGATTTAAATTAGAAACTAATAGTGAAAAATGTTTTGATGAATCTCTTCCTTTTATCTCACAGATTTTCTTAGCTCCAGATTCACTATTAACAAGTGTTCCAAGCCCAAAAACAGTATCCGTTTCTATTATGAATACTTCATCTTTAATATTAAGTTTCAAGAATTCTTCTAATGTTATTTCCATATTTTTATAAATCTAGATTGAAAAATTTAGCTAAAAACTTCGCTACTGCATCATGTTCGCAGTCCTCTTCTAACACAATTGATGCAACTTTCTTGATTCTTTCATCTCCATTTGATGGTGTGACTGTAATCTTTCCTTCAGAGAATAGTTCAAGGTCATTAATTGAATCACCTATTACAATTGTATGCTCTTTATCAAATCCAAGCTCATTTTGAACTTTTCTTAGGGCATCTGCCTTAGTAATCCTTGTTGAATGTAGTTCCACGATCTCTTTATAATTGCCCCAAGCCCATAGTCTTGCGCCAATGTCTTTGAAATTAGCATTAACATAATCAACTATTTCTTGGCCCATTCCTTCTTTCGCAAGAAACAAAGATCCGTGGGCATCATCCTTTAATGTTTCGTTTAAATCCCCTTCATAAATTGTAGAGAGGAGATTGTGGTGCATGAGTTCATAGAACGATTCATCATTCATGTTTGTGAAGATCTTATCGTATTCCTCCACAAAAAACAAAGTGAATTTATCTCTTTCATGATTATAAACTTTTAGAATATCTTCTCTTTTCATCTTTGTCGATGTTGGTTCATAGTTTTTATCTCTAGGGTTTGTGATTAATTGGCCATTATAGTTAATTAGAGGTGTTTCAAGGTGCATTTTATAATACACAAAAAAACTACTTCTAAATGGTCTTCCAGTAGTTATGATTATTTCGTTTCCAAGCTTTCTAACTTCGTTAAATACTTTAATAGTATAAGGACTTACATCGTATAATCTTGGAATAATTGTTCCATCTAAGTCAACAGAAATCAAGTATTTTTCCATATCTTTTACCTACCAACTTATTATACCATAATTTTACAATATCTCTTATTCAACTTGCATTGTGTATTTTTCCATTATATGGTAGAATAATGGAAAAGAAAAGAGGTTTAAAATGATAATATTTGCTGAGGAAAATATCATAAACTGGCAAACTATAGTTGCGTTTGTTCTTGGGTTAGTTGCTGGAATGACTATCCTTTTTTCGCTTTTTCTAATTTTTATCTCTAGAAGCAAAAAGGAAGAAAAGAAAGTTTATGTCCCAACAATGGATGAATTATCCGAAGAAAAAGTTCGCGAACTTATCAAAAATAAACAAAAAGATTTTATAAAAGCTGTTGAAGAGGATGATGTAGATTATTTCAAGGCATGTTCTAGTTTAACAATGGAACTCTTACACGAGATATCTTCCTACTACTATCCAGAATCAAAATATCCTGAATACGAACTCACAATCACTGAAGCAGCTGAACTAATTCACTATATTACAGATCAAATCGTTAAGGTATTCGATAAGCCAATAATAAATCACTTTAAAAACTCTAAAATCTCAACAATCGTTTCAAGGATCGAAAAGGGAAGCAAAATTAAAAATAGTAAGCTTGGTAAAGCTACTAGTAAGGGCGCTGAAGTCTTCCAAGAAACCAAGGCAATCACAAATACAATCAATCCAGTTTACTGGTTTAGAAGAGTGTTTGTTCAAGGTTCTGTGAATATCGCACTCAAGAAAATCTGTAAATCTGAATTATCAATCGCTGGTAGGGAATTTAATAAAGTATATTCAAAGAATCTTTTTAAAAACTCTAATGCTGATGAAAAAACACAAAAAAATATTAATGAAGACATTGAAGAGATCTTCAATGATGAGGTATAAAATATGGCACTTTTTGGATTAGGAAAAAAGAAAAAGAAAAATTATGTTGTTACGAAAAGAACACAAGATGATGTTCCTTTTGTAATTCCTCATATTTCAATGAGCGAAGACTTAGATGAACAATCACAACATTCTCGTTTTGCATCACCTATGCATGGAAACAATAATAAAGATGATTTGGTCTTTAGAAATTCTTCTACTGACATCAGTGCATATGATGCATTCAGAGAAACACCATTAAATCGCGATAATGAATATAGTGAATTTCCTAAAGTTGCATCTAAAAAACCTGTGAATCCTGTTAAAGAGGAAGAAAAAGCTCCAGCAGTCGAAGAAAGCAAAGAAGAAACTGTAAGCGTTACTGAAGAAGTTCCTTCTTCTACTCGTGTTGTTGTTGAGCCTATTATCGAAAAAGATGAAGAAATTTCTTTTGAACCTATCGAAGATAATGATGAAAATGAAGAAGCTCCTTCTATCTTTACATATGATGAAGAAGATACTAAGGAACCAGACCCAACTCTTATAAACGATTTATTCAATTCTCCATATGAAAAAGAAGATACAAAGAGAGAATCTTTTGAATCTTCTTTCGAAGAAGATACTGAGGAAGAAATAGATAAAGAAACACCTACTGAGGAACCAAATAAGCCAGTTCAAGAAGAACTAGATTTAGGAATTCAAGAAGATGAAGATGCGTTTGATGAAAATGCAATGGCCGGTGATAGTGGCTTCACATTTGCTGAACTCGCAATCATTAATTCTGGTCATAAATCTCCAAGTTATGCTAGTTATAAACTTCCTCCTCTTTCTATTCTCGAACAACCTAAGAAGGATGAAGCGATTGACTCAAGTTGGATTAATGGTAATATTGAAAAAATCAACGCATCTCTTAAAGGATTTAGAATTGATGGACAAGTTGTTGAATATACACTTGGCCCAACCTTCACAAGATATGCCATAATGCTTGGTCCTGGTGTTTCTGGTTCAAGAATTAATTCAATTCAAACCGATCTTCAAAGAGCTCTTGAATCAACATCAATTCGTATTGAAAACCCAATTCCAGGAAAACCTTACGTTGGTATTGAAGTTCCAAACAAGAAGAGAAAGACAGTTCTCATTAGAGAATTATTAGATAGACAAGAATTCTTAGAAAGTGCAGATGATCCATTAAAAGTTCCAGTTGGTTTGGATGTTGAAGGTAATTGTAGATTTATTTCAATAAATAAACTACCACATGCCCTAGTTGCGGGTGCATCTGGTTCTGGTAAAAGCGTATTCTTAAACGCAATTATCACGTCACTACTTTTTAAGAACTCACCAGATGAATTAAGATTCTTCTTTATTGACCCTAAACAAGTTGACCTTCAAGCATATTCTAAGATTCCACATCTTCTTGCCCCAATCGTATCTGATGTTAAAGGTGGTATTGCCTCACTTAAATGGTTGAATCAAGAAATGGATAGACGTTTCTCAGTGTTTAGAACTGTAGGATGTTCAAACATCTTCTTCTATAAGAAACTCTGTAAAGAAAACAAGCATCTTAGAAATATGCCATTCATCATCGCAGTAATTGATGAATGTGGCGACTTCCTAATGGGTGGCGGTAACGAGGCAGTTAACCTACTCACAAAATTAATTCAATTATGTCGTGCTGCAGGTATTTACGTATTCTTATCAACACAAAAACCAGTAGCTAAGATATTCCCAACTACTGTTAAATCAAATGCTCCAGGTAGATTTGCCTTCAAAGTTACATCGCAAACTGACTCATTTGTCATCCTCGATGAAGGTGGTGCAGAAAGCCTCCTTGGTAATGGTGATATGATTTTCCAATTTAATAGTTTAAGTGCCCGTTATCAAGCAGCTTATATTGATGACTCTGAAATTCAAAGAATCACACAATACGTATCACGTCAATGTCCACAAGACTTCTTCTTCACTGCTGAAGAAGTTGAAAAGAGAGGAGAAAATAAACCTGGTTCTGTCACAGATGATTTATTCTACGATATCGCAAGATTCGTAGTTGATGAACAGAGATGTTCAACAAATCAAATCTGCAAGAGATTTGGTATAGGATTTAATAGAGGTAGCGAAATAGTTACAACTCTTGAATATTATAATATCGTTGGTAAAAACGAAGGTACAAAAGCTAGAGAAATCCTCTTAACTAAAGAAGAACTCGAAGTTGTACTAGATAGGATTAAACATGGAAGATAAAAAGAAAAAAGTAAGGCCACTAAAAGTTAATATTTTAATTGGCATAATTAGTTTAGCATTATGTGTTATTTTCGCAATCATTGATAACGGAAATAAACTCGGGTTCTTTCATCGTGATATATTAGGTGCATCACTAGTACTTGGCACTATCATGATTATTCTTCTTTCCATTATCCTCTTCTCATTCTTTTTCGCACTCTTTAGAGGTTTAATCCTTCTTAGAAAAAAACCTAATCAAGCTAAAATGGATAAGGCAAGTGAGAATATGGATATTGTGAACGTAATACCTATCTTTATCCTCTTCTTCCTAATAATCGACGTATTTTTCATCTCGCCAGTAAGAGTTTCTGGCGAATCGATGTTAAACACACTAAATGACAAAGAATTATTAGTTACTGTTCATACGAAAAAAGCACATAAAGGCGATATCATCATCATAACTAAACCCGATGGAAACGAAGATGACAATGATAACGACTTATTAGTTAAAAGGGTGGTTGCTGAACCAGGAGATACTATCTCTGTATCAATCACAGGAAGAGTTATTGTAAATGGTGAAGTAATAGAAGTATCATCATATTATCAAGGCACTTGTCAGCATATAAGTGAAAGAACCCTACAAGAAGGGGAATATTATGTCCTTGGTGATAATAGAAATGTATCAAGCGATTCAAGGGTATATGGCATTTTCACTTCTAAAGATATTTGTGGCAAAGTAATATTCTCGCTATCGAGATTTACGGCAAATATTGAAGAAAAAATAACACACGATTATTATTTAAGTTAAAAATGGAAAAAGCTATTCACTGGTTTCCTGGCCACATGGCCAAGACCTATCGAATAATTAAAGAAAAGATTAGTTTGGTAGATGTTGTGATAGAGGTTTTAGATTCAAGAGCGCCTCTATCATCACTAAACAGATCAATTAGAGAGGTTATTGGAAATAAACCTCTTCTTTTAGTATTAAATAAATGTGATTTAGCTGATCCAAAAGAAACTGAAAAATATCTAAAACAATTAAACAAAGAAAACTATACAATTGCACTCGATTCATTAAATGGTACAAAGAACATAAACACAATCAGTAATGCGGTTGAAATAGTATTAAAAGAAAAGATAATCAAATCCAAAGAACAGGGTAAAAGTATATATCCTATTCGTGCAATGGTTATGGGTATTCCAAATGTAGGAAAATCAACTCTTCTAAATAATCTTGCGAAAAGAAAAGCTCTTGAAACTGGAGATAGACCAGGTGTTACTAAAAATATGCAATATCTTCGTGCCAATGATAAACTTCTTCTATTAGATAATCCAGGAACCCTCTGGCCAAAATTTGAATCAGAAAACCAAGCTAAACTAATAGCTTTAATAGGTTCAATCAAGGATGAAATACTTCCGCTTCCAACTATCGCATCTTTCGGTCTTGAAAAGATAAAAGAATTATATCCAAATCTCTTAAAAGAAAGATATAAACTAGATTCATTAGATAAATCTGATGAAGAAATCTTCTTAGAAATCGGTAAAAAACGTGGGGCTATTATAAGAGGTGGTGAAATAGATCTTGATAAAACATATGATATCTTCTTAAGAGAGCTTAGAAGTGGAAAGATAGGAGCAATGACTTTTGAAAGAGACAATTAATCTATATTCATATGAAAATGATCTCCTAAAGAGGGGATATAAATACATAGCTGGTACTGATGAAGCTGGAAGGGGTTCTCTAGTTGGAGCTGTATACTGTGCTGCAGTTATATTAGATCCAAATAATAAAATTGAAGGCCTAAACGACTCTAAACAACTTACAGAAAAGAAAAGGGAAGAATTATACCAAGAAATTAAAGAAAAAGCACTCGCCTACAAAATAGTTACGATTGATAATGAGACAATAGATAGAATAAATATTCTTGAAGCATCTAGACTCGGTATGGAAGAAGCGATAAAGGGCCTATCCATTAAACCAGACTATATCCTCACAGATTATATGAAATTATATAGTATAAAAGATATAGAATACCTTCCTCTTGCCCATGGCGATGCGCTTTCTGCATCTATCGCAGCCGCATCAATCCTAGCCAAAGTTGAAAGAGACCACTATCTAGTAGAACTCGATAAAAAATATCCAGAGTATCACTTTAAAGATAATAAGGGGTATGCGACTAAGTCTCATAAAGATGCCCTAAAAAAATATGGTCCATGTGAAATCCATAGGAAATCATATGAACCAGTTAAAGAATCAAATCAATTATCACTAGATATATAAAACAAGCACCAATTCAATTGATGCTTGTTTTATTATATTAGTTATTTTCTTTATCTACAATATTTCTTGCGATATAAACACCACATGCTCCAGCTTGGGCAAGGCCTCTTGTAAGACCAGCGCCATCGCCACCAACATATAGATTCTTAATATTTTTTACTTCTAAAGTATTATAGATATCTGGATGAGCACTATAATATTTAGCTTCTACTCCATAAAGAAGTGTATGTTCTATCGCGATACCAGGAGTGATATTATCGAGAACTTGAATCATCTCAATAATAGCTTCTAAGTCTTTATATGGAAGACATAGTGCTAAGTCACCAGGCACAGCTTCTTTTAATGTTGGTCTTACAAAGCTTTCACCAAGTCTCTTAACGGTTGTACGTCTTCTCATTAGTATATCACCATAACGTTGAACAAGTACTGAACCACAAGCGAGTTGATTTGCAAGGCTTGATACCTTTAATGCATATTCATTTGGCTTTTTGAATGGTTCATCAAAATGGTGTGATACTAATAGTGCAAAGTTAGTGTTGCTTGAAGATAGTTTTGGATCACTATATGAATGTCCATTTACATTCATTACACCTTCATAGTTTTCAACAACTACGTGTCCTGATGGATTACTACAGAATGTTCTTACTGTTAAACCATTCTTTGCTTTATAGATAAATTTACCTTCATAGAGATTACTGTTAATTTCTTCCATTACGAGATTTGAGCATTCAACTCTAACACCGATATCCACTTGTGTAGAAGACATTTCAACGTTATGCTTTTCAAGCATATCGTTTAACCATTTAGATCCTTCTCTACCAACACCTAAAACTACATATTTAGAAGTCTTGATAGTACCATCATCAAGTTTAACACCCTTAACTTCGCCATCTTCTATTATGATGTCATCAACTCTTTTTCTGAATATCATTGTGATTTTAGTTTTTAGATATTCATATATACGAGTTAAAATCTTTAGATTTTCTTCAGTACCAAGATGCCTAATCTTACTTCTAAGTAACTTTAATCCTACGGAGATAGCTTTAAGTTCGATTTCTTTAATCTTTGGAGTTGTTGGATCGGTGATAACTGGAGTTGCACCAAATTTTAAGTTGATATCATCAACATAATTGATTATTTTTAATAATTCATCAGAATCGATGTATTCTTGTAGCCAACCACCAAATTCAGTAGTGATATTGAATTTGCCATCTGAATAAGCTCCTGCTCCACCAAAACCACTTGTGATTGAACAAGCAGGGAAGCATTCTCTATATCCTTTAGCACTTACAGGGCATTTATCAATTTTATGTTCTAAAACTGGACATCTTCTTTTAGTAATGTCTGGTCCCCTATCAATTAATAATACTTTTAAATTTGGGTTCTTTTCAATTAGTTCATAAGCGCAAAAATATCCATTTGGTCCTGCACCAACTACAATTACATCATAATCCATGAGTTTACCTCCGCACCATATAGATTTTAACAAAAAATATTTTAAAGTAAAGCACAAAATTAAACTAATTTAATTTCATAGTAAAAAAGATGTGCCGAAACACATCTTTTCACTTATTTAACATACATAATCAGAATCTTGATTAACCCCATCTTCTTTTGGTGGAATATAACTAGGAGTTTTATCTTGAGATGGAAAATCAACTACATTGTCTTCTACTTCTTTTTTCTTTTCTTTCTTTTCTGAAGAATACTTTTCTCTATATTTCCTATAGTTATTTCCGCCATCTATTCCAGCTATACCGCCAGAAAGACAGAATGCAAGACCAAATATCCATCTAAATGATTCTGTGGTAAATGAATCATATCTAGCCATTATTACAACACCAGCTGTTAAAACTGCTAGATGTACAATAAATTTTACTGCTTCCTTCTTGCCTTCAAAGAAAGATAATTCTAGAAGATATACTAAACCTCTAAGATATAATACACCACCCAAAATGAATGGATATATTTTATTAAAATCAGTTGCGGAAGTATCTTCTTTTATTGTGAAAACTATTAATAGTACTCCGACAACTAGATCGATAAACATTTCAATAGCGTTAATGGTGATTGCCCATTTGTTTCTTGTGGTTTTAATAAGTGGAATGAATCTAATTAGTACGAATGCAATTAATAATAGTCCACTAATAAATATTACAACGCTTTGTCCAAATTCTTTCAAAAGAAGGACCAAAAGGCCAAAAGCGATTAATCCTGCAGCAGCAATCCATAGATATAGCCATTTATATTTTTTTAGGTTTTCCATAAAAGCCTCCTTATCTACTTACATTATATAATTGTTTAATCCTTTATTCAATATTTAAAGCTCATAGACAATATCATTTGTCTCTTTAATTTTCACAAAACCAACTCTTTCTAAGACATTACAAGCGGCAATATTGTTTTTATTCACGTAAGCGATAAATTTATATGCACCTTTATTTTCAATAAAGTAATTGGTTACAGCGACAATAGCTTCCGTCATATATCCATTCTTCCAATATAAATCGTCTAGTAAGAATCTTATCTCATAAGCATCATCGTCTTTTGATAGATATATTTCACCAATATATTTCTTGTTTAAAAGAGTAATCGCATAATATTTGGATTCCTTTAATCTAATATTAAGTTCTTTCTGAGCTTCTTCTATGGACTTATATGGCTTAAAGGATAGATATCTACATACATCTTCTTTCGACATGCAAAAGAATAAATTATATAAATCACTTTCCATATAGTCTCTAACATAGAGGTTTTTTGTCTTTAATTTCATTTTTATTCTTTATCGAAACTTGCCTTTTGAATTTCTTCTTTATAAGCTTCTTTATCAACTAATATGCTGTTTTCTGGAACAAGAACTTTATGAGTATATGGTTTAAAGATTTCCTCAACAAATTCTTTATCCACTGGCTTTGTGAAGAGCGATACTACTGGCACAACAATAAGTGATAACACCATAGCTAAAACACCCATATAGATTGAATCAGCAAAATCAAACCAAAGAATACCATTTGATTCAATCTTAAATGATTTGCCAGTAAAACTTAAGATTAAACCAGTTATAGATATGATCATACTCATAATAAAACTAACATATACTGAAGCCTTTGTAGCTTTTTTAGAATAAAGACCATAAAGGAATGGGCCAATAAACGCTCCTGAAATTGCACCCCAAGATATTCCCATAAGTCCAGCAATATCTTTAGTAAGTTCTTTTGGACCATATACTTGGAATATTGCAAGTAAGGCTGCAATAACGATTGAACATAATGTTAAGATTCTAAGTGACCAAAGTTTAGTTTTTTCAGATTTATCTTTCTTTCTATCAATTAAATCAAATGTCATTGTCGATGAACTCGCAAGAACAAGACCAGATAAAGTGGACATTGATGCAGCAAGAACAAGCACTATTACAGTTGCCACAACAACCAAGTTCAATTCAGATACCATTTTTGGAATAATATCTCCAGTTTTTTCACTGGCAAATATTCTTGAAAAGCCACCTAGGAAATAACATCCTCCGGCAACTATGATTGCAAATATAGTTGAAATAACATTACCTTTTTTGATTTGATCTTCGTTTTTAATAGAATAGAACTTACCAATCATCTGAGGTAGACCCCAACAACCCAGTGAAGTTAATAATACCACAAAGAGTAGGTGGATTGGGTCTGGACCAAATATTGATGCAAATTGCCAGCCACCATTATTATCAAAGCCTGTGGTACCAAGTTTTTCTAGTGACGACATTAGGCCGCCATTGACATTTAACGCAGCAATTACAACCAGTATTATTCCCACAAGCATAATAATGCCTTGAAAAAACGAGTTAAGTGCTGATGAGAATAGTCCCCCAACAATTGTATAAGCACCAGTCGCAACTGAGATTATTAATACCCATACCCAAATAGGGATTGCGTCCGAAAAACAAGTACTAAAAAGTGAAGAAAGCCCATTATAAAGCGCGGCTGTATATGGAATTAAGAATACGAATACTATAATAGATGCGATTATCTTTAATGTATCTGATTTATATCTTTTTCCAAAAAAATCAGGCATAGTTGCTGACTCTAGTTTTTGTGTCATAAGTCTTGTCTTTCTACCAAGCACTTTCCAACAAAGTAGTGACCCGATAAAAGCGTTGCCAAGACCAATCCAAAGTGCAGATACACCAAATAGCCAGCCGAATGAGCCAGCATATCCAATAAATATTACCGCAGAAAAATATGATGTGCCATAGGCAAAAGCTGAAAGCCATGGGCCAACATTTCTTCCGCCTAGGGCAAAGTCGTTTGAGGTTTGAGCTTTTTTTCTAGAATAAAAGCCAATATAGAATGTCATAGCGAAGAATATCACTACGAATAAGAGTTTTATAAATATTTCTAACATAATGATTATCTCCTAGAACTATTCTTTGTAAAGACTACTAGGATCTACGATCTTCACACCAAATGATACTAGTAGTTCTTCTGTCTTCTCGAGATTTGGTGTTTTTAAAATGATTACAGAATGACTAGACATATATCCAACAACTGAATATATATAGGTAACTTCTATATCGTTCTCCTTGATATAATTGAGTACCTTTCCGAGTTCATTTGCCTCATCTTTTATTTCAATACCGAGAGTTTCGGCAATCTTTACATTATAACCTTTTTCTTTGATTACGTAATACGCCTTCTCTGGTTCATCAACAATAAGTCTTAAGATACCAAAGTCAGCAGCATCTGCCACTGAAAGAGCCTTAATATTAATGTTTGATTCACCAAGAATTGAAATAACTTCAGCAATGGAACCCTTCTTGTTGTCTACAAAAATAGAAACTTGCTTAACAAACATTATTTTTCTCCTCCTACAGATTAATTTTTAACATTATACATCAATTATGAATTTCATACTATAAGAATATAAAATTTTATTCTTTATATGGTTCGAAATATAAATCTTCTACTGAATTCTTAATTATTGAAGAAACATCACTAGACATAGTTAACCATTTTCTAACTTCATTGCTTTTAACCATCACAGGCATTCTATCATGAATGCTTGAAAGACTAGATGATGCATCTTTGGTGAGAATTGTAAACACTGGTGCACCTTTTTCAAATCTATAGATGCCAAGAAGATATAGAATAGTAGAATCTTTATCTTTAAAAACATATTTCACTTTATTGTCTTTTTTCCACTCAAAATAACAATTTACTGGTATAACGCATCTTCTATTTTTAATGCCATCAACAAATGCTTCTTTTTCAAATAATGATTCACTTCTTGCATTAAAAACGAGCATTTCGTTGAATGTATATCCCCATTTCATTTTGAAGGCACTTATATTCATGTTTTTTCCTTTTGCAACAATGACCACATTATCTCCAGGATAAAGTTCACCTTCTGTCTTTATTCCTTCCTTATCAGAAACAAGGTCGTATATCTTCTTTAATTCTTTATCTTTTAAATATTCCACATAACATCTACAACACATAAAACCACCATTTTTTAAGAAAAGTGAGCAATGCTCACTTATTCTTTATTGTTTATTTGTTTTTGGTATTCTTCTTGTAATATATCATAAAGAAGAGCGACTCTTGTACAAGAGAGTTTATTATCTTTTGGGTAGAAATAATATAGTTCGTTTTCGTGATAACACTCATATTCATCATTAACTGAGAAAGCTAAAGCTTGAAGTGATTTATGAGTGTGAGTAAATGATAGGCTCTCTTCACCAATAGTTCCAGTGAATGAGAAGGTATCTTTTGTCATCCTACATACACCTTCACCTAAAATATCTTTTTTCTTATCGATGAAGTTAATTTTCTTTACATCAACTTCTTGTTCAATAACTATATCATCATCTAATGAATCAATGAATTTTCTTTCTTCTGCCTTCATCCATTCATAATAATCGTGAATGTTGTGTAGACCATATTCATTTTCATTAAATCTGAAGTATTCATCAAGAGTTAGACTAAATCCACATTTACAACTGAGTGTGTTCTTTTCGCCCTTTAATTTATAGTTTTCAAGACAGTGTGGACATTTATAGAGAACTCCTTCAAGACCTTCCGCCTTATTGTTATCTTTATATTTTCTTGTGAGTGCATAATCAAACTCGTTATGCTTTAGTGATTCTGTGAGGATATTATCGAGTTCAGAAATACTTAAGTTTTCTAACTCTTCTTTTTTGATTATTCTTTCAACTCCGATAGTTACTTTCTTCCTGCCCTTTGCAGTACGCCATTTAGAACTTGCTAGATAAGTGCCTTGCATCTTTAATATAACAACTGGAATATCTAACTTCTTAGCAAGAGCTGCGGTTCCGTTTGTGAGAGGATAGGTAGTACCATCTATTGATAATCTTCCCTCAGGGAACATATAGATGGAGATTTCATCATTTTTATATTTAAAAATCTTTCTTAATGCTTCAACATCTGGATTGAACAATCCTTTTGGAATAAATCCCAGTATCTTGATTCCCCATCTTGTAAACCAACTTCTTGTGTAATATCTATTTGATATTAGAGCTGGTCTAATTGGATATAAATATTTAAATCCAGCATAGATATCATGTGAAGACATATGATTTGATAGGAATAGTATTGGTGATTTCATCTCAAGTAATTCATCATATTTTTCATCTTCAATATATTCAACCTTCGAATGAAGGTTTGTATATAAACCGAAACAGAAAAGAATTATATATGACCAAAGACTATTAGGAGTGTTTTTAATCTTCTTTCCTTTAAAGATATATCTCTTTGCGATCAAGAACATGCCTATAAAGAGTATTGCGCCAAGACCAAATATAATTAATATGAGTGCCCAAATTGGAAGATCATTAGTGATAAAAAGTTTTACTCCTGCGCCCATAAAAATTGATGTAACAATCGATGGTAAAACACCGGTAGCACAAGTGAAAATATATCTACCATAAGATATTTTTTTATTTGATGCGAAATAACAAATTGCACCAAACGGAATAATTGGTGTTACAAATAAGAAATACATCAGTATTTGTGTATTTTGATCATTCTTCTTTGAAGCAATTGAATTGATTCTTTTTTGTTTGTTTTTGAGATAATCGTTGTTTAATTTGAGGACATGTACTATGAAATAGATTATTGATGCCCCAAGACATACACCAAGATCACATAAGAGAATTGATATTAATGGATGAAAACTGATTCCTGCTGGTATTTGAATGAATTCAGCTGGGATACATATTACGACCATTTCCAACGCTTCAACAATTATTACCGTGAGATAGCCGAACCACCCTTTCTCTCTCATTAGAGTTTTAATAGCTTCTTGGTCGTCAGCTTTTGTATATTTGATTATTTCAATGATGATATCTTTAAAGAGAAAAAACAAAAGCACTACAACTGTAGCGATAATAGACACAAATAAAATTTTATAGATAATGGAACTTTTGTTTTGGTTCTCTTGTACTTTTTCGTTCATTTTTATTTGGCGTTGATATTCATCATCCTATTGAAATATTTTATATTTATGTTGTCAGAATCTAATACGATTAGTACGTCACAACTATTAAATTTATAATCTATAGATCCACCATCGCAAACTCTATGCCCAAGTTTTAAATACATTCTAAGCAGTGGAGGGAGTTGCGATTTGGCAATCATTGGATCTATTTCATCTTCTTTTACGAAATGAAGGTCAAAGGAATTACTACACGCCTTGATATTATATTTTGTAAAACTATAATCTCTTGCGAGTAAAGAGAATGCGTGGTTATAGATTGATGGATCTGTGCCATGAAAACTGCATAGACCGAGATAATATTTTAAATTATGTTCTGTTGCATAATGATAGATTGCAAGAAGTAATAACTGAATTACAAATCCATTACGATAGTCTACGTGAACTACAGCTCTTCCGAGTTCTAAGAAGTTTTCATCGCTCTCTATAAGTTCATGAATATCATATTCATCTTCAGTTAAAAACTTATGACCTTTAATTGTTTCTTTTGTGGCAACTCTATATGTTCCAGCAATAATATCTTTTTCTATATCAATGACTAAAATTGAGTCGCTAAACTCATCATAACCATCGTCATCGATTCCCTCTTCAGGCAAGCTTTCGTTATAAAACTTCAGCAAGTAATCATAACGTAACTTCTGAACTTTTTTTATTTCTTCTGGATTGTTTTTATCCATTAACCTAATTTTAAACTTTTCTACGTTGAATTCTTTCATAGTTTCACCAGCGCATAATAACATTTGCTATTATACCATTAAATACCTTCATTTTCAATAAAAGGCAACATAGTTGCCCATTATTGAATAAAATCTATATTATTCTTGGTCGAAGATTGTCACTTCTTTTCCGAAGAAAGAAACAGTAATTGTATCAGGACCAACGGTTGCACCGATAATTGGCCCTACACTTGAAATATTGATTGCCTTAGGATGACATCTTTCTTCAATTTGTTTTGCAACATATTCTGCTTCTTCTTGGCAATCAGCATGTTCAATACATATCATATGATTCTCTGGATCTTCAAATCTTTCAACAACGATATCTAATAAACGTTCGATTGATTTCTTTCTTCCAAATACTTTTTCATATGCATAGTTATTACCATGTGCATCTGAACAGATGACTGGTTTAACCTGCATTAAAGTTCCAAAAAATGCTTTAGATGCTTTTACTCTTCCAGCTTTCTTTAACCATTCAAGAGAACCAACTATTGCATGAACTTGATATTTGAGAACATTTTTATCGAGATATTCAACAACCTCATCCATTGACTTTCCTTCAAGAGCAAGTTTAGCAGCATCAATTGCCATTAAGCCCTGAGAATAATTACTTCTGAGTGAGTCATAGCAAACCACTCTTCTTTCTGGATAATCTTTTAATAATTCGTTTGCGATTTTTTCTGCGCTACCTCTTGTTCCAGATAATTTAGTTGAACAAGCTATGTAGAGAATATCTAGTCCTTTATCTAAATATTCCTTCATTTTATTTATAAATACTTCAGTAGTTGAAAAACTAGTGATAGAACGCTTTCCATTTCTCATCATAGTGTAATACTCAAGTGGACTTAGTTCAGTCCAATCAAGATCTGCACTATATTCAGTATCAGAGATAGAAAAGTTCATTTTGAAATAGTCAATTTCATATTCATCTCTAAATTTTTTCTCGAGATCTGATGTTGAATCGGCGATAACTTGGAATTTCTTCATAAAAAATATTCTCCTTTTTGGTTGCATTTAAATACCTTAAATATTTTTATATAATCAAAAGATTATATCAAGATAATTTTCTTCATTTTTTCTAATTCCAAAAATGAGAGATTTTAATATTTTTTTAAATGCTGTCTCCAAATAAGAGAATATTATTATTTTATTTAAGTGTTGTGATAATGCTTGAATTATTTTGCCTTTGGCATCCAAAGACCTAGTGCAGGGTTTGATATATAGTAAACTTCTTCACCATCAACGATGTTGATGCCTTCTTTTAATTTAGTTGGATCATATTTCTTGATGGTTTCATCAAAGTCGAGTGGAATAAAGTTAACATTTCTTATTTCTTCTTGAGAAATATTCTTTACCGCATAATAGATTTTAAATCTATCATCGCTTGACCCGTGGATTAAATGGGCAGCAACCCCAGTGTTATCTTTTAAATCATCATTTTCATTTAAAAGTTTTAATACATTAAGTCTACCGACATATCCATATTTACGGATTAGTTGGTCTACTCCCTTATCTTCACCAAATTTTGTGATACCTGGAGCGAGTATTATTAATTCTCCATTATCGGCTATAGCCTTTCTTGTCCTATAGATTGCTTTATTGCCAAGCCAAGTGCTTCTAAATTCTTTTTCGTCTAAATATATAACACATTTTTTGATTGGTTTATCAACATAGGTGAAATTGAGTTCTGACGATAGTTTTACTGCCTCTTCAAAACCACTTCTATTTTCTGAAATAAATAATCCATGGGTATTTATCTTTCCATTTTCATTAGTTGTGACAGTCAGAATGAATGTGATTGGTTTATCTTTAAGGAATTTATTAAAAGAATAATCAAAGATTTTTCTAACTGGTGTAAAATCTTTTCCCATCATTCTTTCCATTCCATAAACTGCGCCTATAATGTGTGAAGAATTAATCATAGATTTTCCGCCACATCCAACAAATAAATTCTTAGCATGATTTGCCATACCGACAACTTCATGTGGAACAACTTGACCGATTGAAAGAATTAAATCATATGATTCATCAAGGATAATCTTGTTTACCTCAACATCTACAGGTTTTTCCCAAAGACCATCTGTGATTTCTTTTATATAAGATGCAGGAACTTCACCGATTTTTACTACATCATCTCTCCAGTTATGATAGATGAATTTTTCAAAAGGAATATCTTTAAACATTTCATTCTTTTGTTCAAGAGTGATTGCTTCATGGGTGCCAAGGGCAGGCATGATATCAACTTCTATTCCTCTTTTAACGCATTCATGGTAAAGAACATTCGTAATGAACCCAGCATTCGAATGTAATCTTGTATAATCAGGAGGAAGAATCAATACTTTCTTTGGTTTTTTATCATCTAATAACTTTATAAGAGATGATTTTATTTCTTCGTCCTTAATGACACCTTTACCATTATTTAAAAATAATTCCATTTATACTCCTGAATATGAAGAGAATCCTCCATCAATTGGTAAAACAACACCAGTGATAAATGATGCAGCTTCATTGTCTAATAAAAAGTAAGTTGCACCAACTATCTCTTCTGCCTCACCAAATCTTCCCATTGGTGTATTATTTAATATCTTCTTAGTTCTTTCTGTAGGTGTTCCATCAGGATTCCAAAGTAGAGATTTGTTTTGGAGGGTTGAGAAGAACCCTGGAGCAATGGCGTTTACTCTAATACCAACTTTTGAAAAGTGAACTGCTAACCATTTAGTAAAATTAGAGATTGCAGCTTTTGCAGCACTATATGCTGGAATCTTAGTGAGTGGAGTAAATGCATTCATTGAACTGATGTTTAAAATATTGCATCCACTTCTATCTATCATATCTTGTGCAAATACTTGTGTTGGAAGAAGGGTGCCTGTGAAATTTAATCCAAATACGAAGTTAAAACCATCAAGTGGAAGTTCAAAGAAATCTAATGTATCTTTTAATCCTATATGAGATGGATCAAAGAATTCATCAGTTGTTTGAGCTTTTTTGTTGTTTCCACCAGCGCCATTGATTAAAATATCACATTTTCCGTATTTATTTAGGATGTTTTGGTGACAAGCTTCAACTGATTCTTTATCTAAAACATTGCATTGGAAGGCTTCTGCTTCATAGCCATTCTCTCTAATTTCTAAAGCTAACTCCTTACCAACTTCAATATTTAAATCAACTATGGCAACTTTTGCTTTAGCTTTTGCGAGTGCTTTAGCAAGGACAGAACATAAAACTCCCGCTCCGCCTGTAATAACTACAACTTTATCTTCAAGATTTGGTATATTCATATAACTCATCCTCCTTTTTATGCGTTGTAAGTTCCGGCTGTGGTTTTTCCACCATGACCGGTCCAATTAGTATGATAATGTGTTCCTCTTGTTTTGTCTACCCTCTCGTATGTATGTGCACCAAAATAGTCTCTTTGTGCTTGTAATAAATTTTGAGGTAGATTTTCAGATTTATAACCATCAAAATAAGCAAGAGCGGCCGACATTGATGGAACTGGAATACCATTTAATACTGCGGTTGCGACTATTCTTCTTAATGAATCTATGCCATCTTCAATTTCAGATTTGAAATATCTATCAAGAAGAAGGTTTTCTAATTTAGGATTATTCTTATATGCATCATTAATTTTACCCAAGAATCTACTTCTAATGATGCAACCACCTCTCCAAGTTAGAGCGATTGCGCCATAATCAAGATTCCATTTATATGTGTTAGCCGCTTCTTTTAATAGGCTAAATCCTTGAGCATATGATAAAATCTTTGATACATATAGTGCTTTTTCTAGATCGTTTATTAATTCTTCTTTTGTACCAGCATATGTAATCTTTGTCTTATTAAAGTGTTTAGATGCGCTAACTCTTTCATCTTTATGAGCTGATAAACATCTTTGATAAACCGCTTCTGTAACAATGGTTAAAGGTGTTCCTTCATCAAGCGCACTTATAGATGCCCATTTACCAGTTCCTTTTTGGCCAGCTGAATCTAGAATCTTTTCAACGACGATTTCACCATTTTCATCTTTATATTTAAGAATATTTGATGTTATTTCAATTAGATAGCTATCAAGTTTTCCCTTGTTCCAGTTTGCGAAGATTTGTGATAGTTCTTCACTAGAAAGACCGAGAATCTTTCTCATAAGGTCATATGATTCGCAGATGAGTTCCATATCACCATATTCTATTCCGTTATGAACCATCTTTACATAGTGACCTGCGCCATCTTCGCCAATATATGAACAACATGCTTCTCCAGTATCTATTTTTGCAGCAATCTTTGTATAGATGTCTTTAATATGTGCCCAAGCTTCTTTTGTACCACCAGGCATTAATGAAGGACCGTTTAATGCACCTTCTTCAC
>JAFXYB010000011.1 GCA_017541975.1 bacterium
AAGTCTCTTGATATAACCATCTTTAGATATGATTACTCTCACATCTTCTGGGATGATCAATTCTTCTTCCTTAACTGTAACAATGTGATCTTCTTCAGTTATTTCAGTCTTTCTTGGTGTGACTATCTTTTCGTTTATCTCTTCAAGTTCATTAATGATAGTCTTTTTAAGAGCGTTTTCATTAGAGAGGATATGTTCTAGTTTTTGAATTTCCTTCTCTAAATCTGCCTTTTCTTTTATGAGTTCTTCTACATCATATTTAGATAAACGATAAAGTTGTAAAGTAACGATAGCCTCAGCTTGGAGTTCTGTGAAGCCAAATTCTTTCATGATGTTGTTCTTACTATCAGCTTTACCATTTGACTGTTTGATTACGCTTATAACTTCATCACTGATAGAGACAAGCTTAATTAAGCCTTCAACGATATGAAGACGCTTTTTAGCTTTATCTATTTCATAATATGATCTATTTCTGATAACTTCTTTTGTATGGTTGATATAAGCATCAATGACATCTAAGATACCTAAAGTCATTGGGCTTCTATCGACAATCGCAACTAAGTTATATGAAAAATTGATTTGAAGTTCAGTATTTTTGAGTAGATAATTTAGTATTACTGTAGGATTTGATTCGTTCTTTGTTTCAATAACGATACGAAGACCTTCTTTATCTGATTCATCTCTAACTTCAATTATTCCATCGATTTTCTTTGAAGATGCAATAGAGTCAATCTTTTTAACAAGGTTAGCTTTATTAACACCATATGGAATCTCACTTATGATGATGTTGTGACCTTCTACCCTTGATTTACATCTTACAACTACTTTACCTCTTCCTGTTTCAAAGGCATCTCTTAATTCTTTGGTGTTATGAATAATGCCACCAGTAGGGAAATCAGGGCCTCTTAGTATTTCCATCGCTTCATCTATAGACATTGATGGATTCTTGATTCTTTCAATTGTGAGGTTTACTGTCTCATTTAAGTTGTGAGGTGGGATATTTGTGGCATAACCAGCAGATATACCATCAGCACCATTTACGAGTAAGTTAGGGAATTTCGCTGGTAAAACAACTGGTTCTATTTCACTATCATCGTAGTTTGGTACAAAAGTGATAGTTTTCTTTTCGATATCTTTTAAAAGATACATTGATGCGAGAGAAAGACGAGCTTCTGTATAACGCATCGCAGCGGCAGGGTCACCATCGATTGAGCCATTATTACCATGCATATCGATAAGTGGAAGATTCGATTTGAAATCTTGACTCATTCTAACAAGGGCATCATAGACTGATTGGTCACCATGAGGATGGTATTTACCGATAACTTCACCGACTATTCTTGCACTCTTCTTATATGGTTCACCATATACCATTCCAACCACTTTCATAGCGTAAAGGATTCTTCTTTGAACTGGCTTTAAACCATCTCTTACATCTGGGATTGCCCTATCTTGAATGATATATTTAGCATAACTTCCAAATCTATCACCCATAATTGATTCTAAGTATTCAGTTTGGATTTTATTCTCGACAAATACTTCTATTTCTTTAGATCTTTTTGCCATAGATTATTCTTCCTCCTTTCTTACTTCAAAATCATCGATTTCGTTGAAAGAAACGTTGTTGTCAATCCAACGTTTTCTTGGGTCTACATCATCACCCATTAAGATTCTTACTGAAGAATCAGCTTCAGCAAAGTCTTCAACTTTGATTTGAATTAGAGTTCTAGTCTTAGGATCCATTGTAGTTTCCCAAAGCTGATCAGCATTCATTTCACCCAAGCCCTTATATCTTTGAATATTGTATTTTTTGAGGTTTTTAGTGATCTCTTCTTTTTCTTCATCAGAATAGACATATTGAACCTTTTTACCTTTTGGAGTTGAAGTTTCAATTTTATATAGTGGAGGTTTAGCGATATATACTTTTCCATTTGTGACTAGGTCAGTCATATATCTAAAGAAGAATGTTAAAAGAAGGCACTGAATATGAGCACCATCGACATCGGCATCGGTCATTATTATGACTTTGTCATAATTTGATTTCTTGATATTGAAATCTTTGCCAAAAGATGCACCGATTGTATAAATCATTGTATTAAGTTCTTCATTCTTTAGAATATCTTCTATAGAAGCTTTTTCTGTATTTAAAACTTTACCGCGTAGAGGAAGGATAGCTTGGAAACGTCTATCACGACCTTGTTTAGCTGAACCGCCGGCTGAATCACCTTCGACGATGAATAGCTCATTTATCTTACTATTCTTTGATGATGCAGGAGAAAGCTTTCCTGATAGGTTTTGTTCAACTTTTGTTTTACTCTTAATTAGTCTTACAGAATCTCTTGCTTTTCTTGCAGCTTCTCTTGCCATTCTTGCTTGATAAGCTCTTTGAAGAAGGCTTTGAATAATTGGTTGGTTTTCTGTGAAGAAATATAGGAGTTTATCAGATACGACATCTTCTACAACTGATTTTGCAAGAGGAGTACCGAGTTTTTCTTTTGTTTGCCCTTCAAATTCAAGAATAGATTCTGGTACCTTTAAAGATAGAACTGCGACAAGTCCATCTCTAACGTCAGCCCCTTCAAATGGAGCATCTTTTTCTTTTAGAATTCCTAACTTATAGGCAAAATCATTGAAAGTTTTAGTAAGAGCGGTTTTGAAGCCAACTTCATGGGTACCAGCATCCTTAGTTCTTACGTTATTTACAAACGAATGGATGTTATCTCCATAAGAATCTTTTAAATACTGAATTGAAAATTCCACATTTATTTTTGATAATTCTTGTTCAAAATAGATTGGCTTTTCAATGATGTTTGTTTTACCTTCTGATAATAATTCTACGTATTCTAAAATACCATTATCGTATGAGAATGTTTCTTTTTGTTTGTTTCTTTCGTCAGTTAGAGTGAGAGTTAATCCTTTGATTAAGAATGCACATTCTTGAACTCTTTCTCTAATTGTTTGATAGTTAAAAAGGGTAGTTGAAAAAATAGTATGATCAGGTTTAAACCATACTTCAGAACCATGTTTCTTTGTATCGCCAAGAATTTCTAATTCCTTATTATATTTTTTACCACCATTTGAGAACTTTTGATGATATATTTTTCCATTCTTATATGCTTTAACATCAACCCATTCTGATAGAGCATTTACAACTGATGCACCAACACCATGAAGGCCTCCAGATGTCTTATAGGCGCCATTTTCAGAGAATTTTCCACCAGCGTGTAAAACAGTGAATATAACATTTAGAGCATCATCACCACTTTTATGCTTACCAACTGGGAAACCTCTACCATCGTCAGTTATAAGAATAGAGTTATCTTCTTTTATTGTGATTGTAATATTTTTACAGTAACCACTTAAAGCTTCGTCAACTGCATTATCTAAGACTTCCCATACCAAATGGTGTAATCCTCTTGAATCAGTTGAACCAATATACATACCAGGACGTTTTCTGACTGCTTCTAAACCTTCTAGTATTTGTATACTCGAGGCATCATATTTATCTGTTGCCATAGATGAAAATCCTTTCATTTAAATACATAACATTTTTATTATACACAAAAAAGAAAAAAACCTCTATATAAATTGAGGTTTTTTTCTAATAATTATTTTATATATTATTATTATTTAGTGTTCTTCATTGATTGCATTATTTGACGAACTTGTTTTTCAGATGGAGTTCTTCCCATCTGTCTCATCATTTCTCTAATTTGATTTTCACTGATAGGTGGATTTTCTTCTTGATACTTTTTAAAATATCTAACTGCAATAAAAAATCCTGCAAGTCCACCAGCTAGTAATGCACCAATTCCAATTAATAATACTCCCCACCAAGGCATAATTTACGTCTCCTTTATTTTTCTAATAAATATAATACTATATTTAAGGATGTAATTCAAGAATAAAAATTTATTATGCCCAAATTACAGGAACTCCATCAACATAATGCCAATAATTACCTGATTTATTTGGTTTTTCCTCTGAATAAAAGTATTTGTTTAATCCAAATGAAAAGTAATCTAAAAGTATGGCAAAATCTTCTTGATTTCCATATAGATACACAGAGTTAGCTTTTGTTTTAATTCTATAGAAAGAATATTTGCTTATTTCTTCAATACTTTTTGGAATAATAATATCTGATATTGCTAGTTCAGCAAAAGCATATGCTTCTATTTTAGTAACTGTATTTGGAATTATAATCGTTTCATCAACCGTTATATTTCTAAAAGCGTTTTCCCCTATTGTTTCTATTCCGTTAGGGATTTTTGTATTTTTACAAGCTGCTACAAGTTTATTTGTTGAAGTTTCTATAATTGCATTACAATTATTTCTTGAATCATAATATGGGTTATCATCTTCAACAATTATTGACTCAATGTTTTTGCAACCATTAAAAACGCCAATCCCAAATTCAATTAATTGTTTCCCTATTTTAATATCCTTTAATACCAAACAATTCCTGAAAGCATAATCTTCTATTATCTCAACCTCATTAAATATATTAAAATTAGATATTTTTGTATTATCAAAGGCATATTTTTTTATTTTCTTTAATTCACTATTCACTACTATAGTTTCTAAAGAACTGCATTCACCAAATACACCTTCTTCAATAACGTTAATGTTTTTAGGAATTGTGACAGAAATGAGTGAACTGCATTTAGCAAAAGCATTTGATTCAATTTCACATATATTGTCATGGAGGGAAATTGTTTTTAGAGATGTACAATTATTAAAAGCTGAACGACAAATTTTTGATACGCTATTTGGAAGTAAAATTGTTTCTAATGAAGTACAAGAACAGAAAGTTAAAACTCCAATTTCTTGTAGACCATTAGGTAAAATTATTGACGTTAAATTTTCACATCTATAAAATGCTCTATCCTCAATAGTTATAACACTATTAGGTATAACAATTGTTTCTATTAAACTTTGATCGAATGCATTATTTTCTATTTTTGTTAATGTATCTGGTAAATCAACATTTTTTACTTTGCTTTGATAAAAAGCATATTTACCTATTGTTTCTATGCCATTAGGAACGATTATTGAATCATCTTTGTATTGGCAAAAAAGCAAAGTATTATTTTTATCACATAAAAATCCATTAATTAATTTAAAATATTTATTTTCTTCATCAAGTACTATATTATTTAAAGGACAATTATGAAATGCACGCTCACCTATTGACTGAAGTTTTCTTTGTATAACAATGTTAGATAAGTTTTTACAGTCTGAGAATGCATTAGTACCTATGATTTCTAATGAAAATGGCAGCACTATATTGGCTAGTGATGAACAAGAAGAAAATGCACACGCATCTATTGTTTCTATCTCATCTCCAAATACAATATTATTAAGGTTTTGACAATATTCAAAGGAAAAAGATGGTATTTTTTTTATTGATGGTGGCAAATAAACTGTTTCTAAATATTTAATATATGAAAAGGCATGATTTCCAATTTCAAGAACAGATTCTGGTATATATAATTCAGTTATTTTATCATTAGCAGAAAAAGCATAATTTCCAATTTTCTTTAGTGTATTAGGCATTGTATCTAGCGATAAACTGCTACGATAGAATGCATAGTCTTTAATTATTTCTAATCCTTTGAAAGATAAAGAGCATTCTATGCAACATTTATAAAAAGCACCATTTTGTATTGTTTTTATTTTATTTTTGAAAAAGATTTGTTTTAAAGAAGAACAACAGGCAAAACAATAACTAGGAACATAATCAATATTTGCATTAAATTCTACGTATTCAAGATTAGAACATCTAGCAAATAAACCATATTCATCTGTAACAGAATATCCAGAATCTAACGGAGCATATGTGTATCCCCACAAAATGTATTCAACACTTTCTGGGATTTTTATATTTTTCAAATTAGTACAGCCTTTAAAATATGTACTTATAATTTTAGTACTATCTGGAATCAAATAAGTCTCTTTATTTTTATCGGCTATATCGCACATAACTAGGTATTTATTATTCTCATTACCTAAATACCTAATTGAATCATATAAATTAAAACTATTTTCATTTATTGCACCAAATGCAAAATATCCTACTGATTTGATAGAATTAGGTATAGATACGTATTCTAATTCGCTCGCTAATTGAAATGAATGATCGCCAATTGTTTCTAATCCTTCAGAAATAAATAGTTTGTTTATTTTTTTATTCTCTTTAAAAGCATATTCCTTTATCTTTTTTACAGGTTTGTTATTGTAAGATTCTGGAATAATTACGATATCATATGAATAATTTTCTTTTCCAGATACAATATAATATGATTCATCTTCTGATAATTCAAATACAAGACCATCAATATAAGATAGTGAATCGATTGCATAATCTGGATCAATATAGATATCATCACAATCACCACATTTTTTATATCTATATCCATTTGTAGTATCAGTTGGCTGCACTATTATCCAATCAGTTGAATAGTTGTGAACATGCTCTGTGGTTATATTCTTTTCAGTTGTATTGGTTATTTCTTCTTGAGTTGTGGTTATTTTTTCAGTCGTTGTTACAACATCTTCTTTGGTTGTAGTTATTTCTTTACTAGACGTTGTGCTACTACTGTTGTTATCTACAATTGTAGTTGTTATATTATCTTTAGATGTAGTTAAAGAAGTTGTACTAGTAGTATCATCACTTGTACAACCTATAAGTATTAATAATAAAGATAGAATTAATAATATTATTCTTGTGTGTTTCATAATGAGTTTCTAAGAGTTATTATTTAAGAAGTATGATAAGGCTGTGTAATATTCCTGAACATCATGCCTATTATTATCATTAAAATCAACTAAATGTCCCATATTTATATGAGAATTATTATCTTGATCAAAGATATAGGTAATAATTTTTAAAATATTCCCTAATAAAGTATTTGAATACAAGTTTCAAAACTTGCATCTACAGAAACTGAAAATTGTTGAGATTCGTAGTTATTTAAATTAAGTATTTATTCTCCTTAAAATTTCTATTGAAAGATAATACTTCTGATTAAATTTTACAATATTTTAATTATATTGTAAATATTAAGATGACAAGCTTTAATTCTTTAAATATTATATTTTACTTTACTTTATTTTATTTTTGAATTAATATAAGAGTAATCCTAGGAGGCTAATTATGCCAAGAAAAATTAATGATTCATGCATCGCATGCGGAACTTGTCAAGCTAATTGCCCAGTAGGATGCATCAGTGAAGGTGATATTTACAAAATTGATCCAGATCAATGCATTGACTGCGGTGTTTGTCAAGAAAACTGTCCTGTTCAAGCTATTGAAGAAGAATAGGGAGTAAAATAAAACGAGCGTTTTGCTCGTTTTATTTTTTTGATAATTCATACATAAGAATGCTGCCAGCTACACCGACATTTAATGATTCAATATTTTTCATCGGAATTGTCAAATTTATATCGGATGATGATAGGTATTCTTTTCTTACACCATGACCTTCATTGCCAAGAATTAAGACGTGTTTATCGAAGTCTTTAATAAAAGTATTTAGGCTTTCGCCAAACATTTCTGTACCGATGATTTTATACCCTTTTTCTCTTAACTTAATAGGATTTAAATCGATAAAATTAAGATAGAATATTGCACCTTGACTGGCTCTTATAACCTTGGGATTATATAGATCAGTGCACTCATCAAGTATTACTGTATCATAGCCAAATGAAACAGCGCTTCTAAGAAGTGTACCGATATTTCCTGGATCTTGAAGTCTATCAAGATATAGAACATTATTCCCTAAATTTAGGGAAGTTTTTTTATTACAAATAGCGATTATTCCTTCTGGAGTTACTGTATCAGTAATCTTTTTTATTATGTCAGATGTAACAATTATTGCATCAGGATAATCCACTTCTTCACGTATTGAAAAAACCTTATCAAGAAAACCATTTTTCTTAGCTTCTTCTACTAGGTTATAACCTTCAACTATGAACTTGTTAGATTCGTCTCTTTCTTTCTTATTTTGATATAATCTAACCAAGTATTTTACAAGCGGATTATCTTTTGAACTAATTTTCATAGTTTCCTTCTTTTTCGTCTAAATATGTTGCCATTGAATCAGCAATATATGTCAAAAATACAATGTCATCTGATTGTAGTGCAGCCTCTAATGTTTGTGGAGATTGTCCCTTCACTCTTTGATCATATGGGCCCATATGCCAGTTAATTGCGAGAGCCTCAGTATCTGTGAGTTTCATATATTTATTGATGATATAAACACTCTTTTCACCATGACCATATGGATATACTTCATCGATTTTATAATATGGTTTTGTAATCCAAACACCACCTTCATTAACTTTACGGTAGTCTTTTACGTAGAAATTAATTTTACATAAATCATGAAGTAAGCCAATTATAGCAATAGTCTCATCAGAATATTTATTGTATAAAAGGTCTTCATTATCTATTAACTTTTTAAGTCTGTAATAAACATTGATTGAGTGATCACATAAACCACCTTCAAAACTATTATGATATCTTGAAGATGCGGGAGCAGTAAAGAAATCTGTTGATTTTAAATATTCAAGAAGTTCGTCAGCTCCTTCTCTTTTGATATATTCTCTATATATCTTAATGAATTCATCTTTTACGCTCATAAGCTCCTCCTACATTATTCCATAAGGGAATCCATCATCAGAAATTCCCATATGTTTAGCAACTGGATCTTCTGGGAGACCTGGCATAGTGATAATCTTTCCGGTATATACAACTACGAAGCCTGCGCCAAGAGAAAGACTTACATCTTTTACGTGAATAGCAAAATCTTTAGGTGCACCAAGCACTTTAGCATCGTCAGTAACTGAATTCTGAGTTTTTGCCATACAAATGAGTAAATTAGAATAACCTTGTTTCTCATATAAATCGAGTTTTTCTTGTGCTTTTTCACTGATTTCTACAGATGTTGCACCATAGGCTTTCTTTGAAACTTTTTCAATTTTAGTAATTAGAGAGTCTCCCCTTTCGTATAGATATTTAAGTTTCATATCTTTATTTTCATCTATTACTTTAAGAACTGTATTCGCAAGATTGATTCCACCATTTCCACCATCTGTATGGATGGTTGCGAGGCTATAAGGATAACCTTTACTTTCTAAATACGCTGAAAGAGCTTCAATTTCTTTATCTGTGTCAGTATAGAACTTATTGATCGCAACTACAAAAGGTTTATTGAAGTTCTTGATAGTTTCAATATGCCTTTCAAGGTTTTCAATTCCCTTAAGCATTGCCTCTACATTTTCTTCTTTTAAGTTAGTTACATCTACTCCACCATGCATCTTAAGTGCACGAATTGTCGCAACTAAAACTACGCATTTAGGATCAAGTGATGCGACTCTTGATTTGATATCAAGGAATTTCTCACAGCCAAGATCAGCACCGAAACCGCCTTCAGTTACTACAAAGTCAGCAAGTTTTCTTGCGTATTTTGTGGCCATAATTGAATTACAACCGTGGGCAATATTCGCAAATGGGCCACCATGAACTATGGCAGGTCCACCTTCACATGTTTGAACAAGATTAGGTTTGAATGCTTCTTTTAAAAGCAATAGAATTGCACCAGTTATATTTAAATCTTTTAAGAAGATTTCTTTTCCATCTTTAGAATAAGCAACTAAGATATTATTAAGTCTCTTTTCCAAATCTTCACAATCATTTGCGAGGCAGAATACTGCCATAATTTCTGATGCAACAGTGATACAGAAAGAATCTTTTCTTTCTACACCATTGATTTTTGAACCTTGACCGATAGTGATATTTCTTAATGTCCTATCATTTACATCTAAACATCTTTTCCAGACTACTCTTTCTGGATCAATGTTTAATGGAGAATTGAAATATATTTCATTATCTATACATGCAGAGATGAGGTTATTGGCACTTGTGAGGGCATGGAAATCACCAGTAAAATGGAAATTGATTTCATCCATAGGAAGAACTTGTGAATAGCCACCACCAGTTGCGCCACCCTTTAAGCCCATGACAGGACCTAAAGATGGTTCTCTTAAGGCAAGACATACGCTTTTATTTATCTTTCTTAAACCTTCTGCAAGACCGATAGATACTGTGGTTTTACCTTCTCCAGCTTTAGTTGGAGTTATCGCAGTAACTAAGATTATATCTCCGTTCTTTTTTCCTTTAGAAAAAGCACTTGGATTTAATTTTGCTTTATATTTTCCATATAAATCATAATCATCTTCATTTAAACCAAGTTCACTTGCCACATCGGTAATCTTTCTTAATTTTATCTCTTTTTGAATATCTAAATCTGTCTTCATTATTCTTCCATCTCCATCTTTATTTTTCTTACAATATGAGAAATAATTTGTCTCATTTTCTCATAGGATATTCCATATTCTAGTGCAAGGTCTTCTATTTCCATCTTTTCCCTTCCATATAGACCAAAGTGTTTAGTAATAATATCTTTTTCTTTGTCACTTAATGTTTTAAGCGATAATTCTAATGATTCAATCATTTCATCATCCGAATCATTTGGTTCATCGTTTTTACTATTATTTAAGGCTACTAAATCGGAAATAAGATATTTATCATCCTTGTAACTATTATCGAGTTCTAATGATGTAATAGCGTAATCTTTCATTTCGTTATATTCATCTTTTTCCATATCTAGTTTATCGATAACATCGCTAATTTTAGGTTTTCTTTTAAGTGTTTTATAGAGTTTATTTTCTGTATCAATAATCTTGTTTAAGGTGTTTGAGATATATTTGGATATTTTCTCAACTTCCCTTTGATCATCAATTACTTCTTTCACCCTATTTCTAATATTAGTTTTAACGTAATCTTCAAAAGTTGTTTTGGATTCTAAATCGAATTCGTTAATAGCTTTTAAAAGTTCAATAGATGCTTCTTGGAAGATATCTTCTTCATAGAAATCATATGTCTTAAGTTCCTTAGAAATCGAATTAATGATTGGTAAAAATTCATTAAAAATTGATTCTTTTAATGTATATGATTCATAGTCGTCTTCAATTGTCCTAACCTTTTTAATGATTTCTAGAATCTCTTTATTTGAGAGCATTTAATACCTCACATATGGAATTACATCTACACTAGAAGTTAAAACTTCTAAAGTGCTATCTAAGTTCTTTAAATCTTCATTTAAAACATCGGTAAAGAGATGTTCAACAAAGTGTCCAACATCTAATACATTTACCCCAAGTCTCTTGGCTTCAATTCCTCTTGAATAAGATACATCGCCGGTAATAAATAGATCTAAACCTTTCTCTTTAGCTGCATCTATTCTTGATGAACCAGACCCACCAATTATACCAACTTTAGAGATAGTGATATTCTCTTTACCATAGTATTCGCATGAAGCAATACCAAAAGCTTTTTTAACTTTTAAGATATAATCTTCTACCTTTGTTGGCTTAATATCACCATAGACTCCTAACGATTCGCTTTCTGATAGGATTTCTTTGTTTTCGATACCGATTAAAGAAGATAGATAATCGTTCATTTTTACTACATCAAAATTAGTATGCATTGCATAATTTGCGATATCATATTTGATTAAATCTCTAATAATTGAACCAGGATCTTTATCAGTATCTATCATGGATAGAGGATGAAATAAAACAGGATGATGAGTAATGATTAAATCAATATTATTATTGATTGCTTCATCCATTACTTCTCTTGTGAGATCAAGTGCAAGTAACACTCTTTTAACATCTTTAGTCATACTACCAACCATAAGACCAACGTTATCGTAGGATGATTTTAATGATTCAGGATATAATTCATTGAGTTTTTCGATAATAATATTTAATTTCATGATTTTAAAACCTCCTTTAATAAGTTGAATTTGGATTCTAGGTTCTCTTTATTTTTTGCCTTAGATAAACTTTCTTCTAAAGTTTTAATCTGTTTACTTATGAACTCTATGAAGAGTGGATCTTTCTTTTTTAAAATGATTGGGCCAAAGAGAATTTCAAGGTTACTATAGTTTATAGCTTCTTTGGTTTTCTTTGCCTTAATTATTGGATAGTAGTGATTTTTATCTTTGATAAATAGTTCATCTACTATTTCATAATTTCTTTCCATTAAGAATTTTCTTAGTAGTTCTGGATTCTTTTGTGGTTCAAGTATTAAGGTTGCGTTTTCATCTAGGTTATCTATAGATAAAATATCAATAATGGTTTCGCTTCCCATTCCTGAGATGTTTATTGCATCATATTTGATATCTTTTGCATCTTTTAAACCATCTGAAAGAAGTGGGATAATGATATTTTCTAAACCACTATTTTTGATATTTTTGGTTGCATTATTTAATGGACCAATTTTGTTATCTATTGCATAGACACGTTTAACAATACCATTCAAGGCTAAATATATTGGTAGATATGCATGATCTGTGCCAATATCTACTAAGGTATCTACTTTATCAACCATCGATGCGATAGATTTTAATCTATCGGAAATAATCATTATTTGATGAAATCCCTTAGTTTATTAGATCTTGATGGATGACGCAGCTTTCTTAAAGCTTTAGCTTCAATTTGTCTGATTCTTTCACGAGTAACACCAAATTCTTTACCAACTTCTTCTAATGTTTTAGTTCTACCATCAATTAAACCAAAACGTAGTTTAATTACTCTTTCTTCCCTATCTGAAAGGTTATTTAAAAGAGCATTTAATTCACGTTTTAATGCTTCTGTGGCTGTGTAGTCTTCTGGATTTGGATTTACTTCATCTGGTACAAAATCGCCATATGATGAATCATCTTCTTCACCTACTGGATCTTCTAAAGATTTTGTCTTTTGAGAAACTCTCTTGATCATCATTAGTTTTTCAAGAGTGATATTCATCCTTTCAGCGAGTTCTTCGTAGGTTGGTTTTCTACCATATTGATGAGTGAGTTCTCTTTCGCATTTATTTAGTTTATTGATTGTTTCATTCATATGAACTGGGATTCTTATGGTTCTTGCTTGATCGGCAATAGCACGAGTGATAGCTTGTTTAATCCAACCAGTTGCATATGTTGAGAATTTGTTACCTCTTGTGTAATCAAACTTGATTACAGCTTTAGAAAGGCCAATTGAGCCTTCTTGAATGAGGTCTGCGAATTCCATATCAGGGTTTGAGAAGTGCTTAGCGATATTTACGACAAGTCGTAAATTAGCTTCTGTGAGGATTTTTTTAGCTTGTTCGCCTTCCTCTTCACGCTTCTTCATATATGCTTCTTCCTCTTGAGTAGGAACAATACCTTGACTACGCTTTTCTAAATATTCTTCCTTTTCTCTTTGAGTATCATAGATAACTTTCGCAACTTCTTTTTCTTTTTCAGGAGTTAAAAGACTAATTCTACCAATTTCTTTTAGATACATTTTAACTGGATCACTAACGATGATTTTTTGGTTAGTTGATGCAGCTTCTGAATAAATTAAATCATCGAAGTTATCGTATTCATAGATTTTAGCTTCTTCACTATCACTTTCATAGAATTCAGAGTCATCGAGTTTATCTAAATCAGGCTCTTCGTCTTCTTGAAGTTCTTCTTC
>JAFXYB010000012.1 GCA_017541975.1 bacterium
CATTACCACCACCAAGACCAGTACCTCTTTGTCTACCGATAGCATCTATTTCATCCATAAATAGAATTGATGGAGCATGCTTTTTAGCGTTTTTGAACATATCTCTAACACGGCTTGCACCAACACCGACGAACATTTCAACTAAATCAGAACCAGTTGTGTAGAAGAATGGAACACCAGCTTCACCAGCAACGGCTCTTGCGAGTAGGGTTTTACCTGTACCAGGTTTACCATAGAGTAATACACCTTTTGGTACTCTTGCACCCATTTCAGTATATTTCTTAGGGTCTTTTAAGAAATCAACGATTTCTTTTAATTCTTCCTTTTCTTCATCAAGACCAGCTACATCCTTGAAAGTAGTAGTAGTCATCTTGTTTAATTTAGCACGTGATTTTGTGAAATCAATTGCTGAATTATTTGAACTTTGGCTTTGTTTCATTGACCTTGAAACAATTACAATTAGGAAGATGATACCAGCAGCCATTCCAAGATAGAATAAGAGGTTTATGATGCTGAATGATGAACCAGGTTTATATGTGACAGTATAGTCAACATTAGGATTAGCATCTTTTATGCTTCTTACATATTCAATGAATTCAGCATAAACTTGAGAGTTATTAATATATGCCCATTCGCTTTCACGTGATTTCTTACCAGGTTCAAGGTCGAATGTAACTTTAATAACATAGCTTTCTGTCATACTTGAATCAGAAGCAGGAGTTATTTCTATTGAATAGATTTTTTCTTGACTTTCTTCAATATCTTGATATATTTCACTATATGAAACTTCTTTAGATTGAGATTGACAACCATTTATTGAATAGATGATACCGACAATAAATAGTGCAGCAACTAATATTATCGCAATATTGGTCCAATTAAATTTCTTTTCTTCTGGCTTTTTATTATTGTTGTTTGATTGATTATTGTTTTCTTTTTCTGCCATTAATTTTCCTCCTTAACTAGTTCATCACTGATAATGCCGATGTATGGAAGATTTCTATAATGTTCTTGGAAATCGAGGCCATATCCTATTACAAAGGCATTTGGAATTGAAAGGCCAGTGTATTTAGCGTGATATCTAGTATCGTCCCCTGTTTCTTTATAGAGAAGAACACAAGCTTCAACTGATTTTGCACCTCTAACTTTGAAAATTTCCATAATTTTCTTTAAGGTATTACCAGTATCTATAACATCATCGACGATGATGACATTCTTACCAGATACTGGAAGATCAAGGTCTTTTAGGATCTTTACATCATTAGATGATTTTGTTGTGCCATGATAACTTGAAGCTTTGATGTAATCTACTACAACTTCTAAGTCAACATATTTTATTAAATCAGAGAAAAATGGATTGCATCCATTTAATAATCCAACCATAGTAACCTCTTCACCTTCATAATCTTTAGAGATTTGAGCTCCGAGTTTTTTGCAGGTTTCAATTATTTTCTCTTCTGAAACAATAATTTCTTTACAAGCTTTATCAATTTTCATTTGATACCTCCTATAAAAGTAATGTAAATCTTATGCTTCTTATTTGTATCGGTTTCTTTCCTAATGACATTTGGAATGAAGAAGATGTCATTATCTTTTTCGAAAACGAGTACACTTTCTCTCAATCTTTTTGGAATCTTGTATTCCTTTAAAAGATCATAGACTTTTTTTGTGATTGATGAATATGATATCTTATCACCTATTTTCACGTTCCTAACGTGAATAGGATAAATTTCATCCTCACTATTATAGCACAACATATATGAGTTTTTTGAAGGTAGAAGATGATTTTTTTGTGAGAAAACAACCTTACCATAACCTTCTATCTCATATTCGCCTTCTTTTTCGATATAAAGATCAATTTTTTTATATGCTTTTTTCTTAGTGAAAACGATATTTTCATATTCTTTTACGAAGATGATATCATCTTTTATTTCGATAGCCTTCGATTCTTTCATATTCAAATCGATTATATCAAGAATAGCCTGTATTTTACTATGATATAGTTCAACTGTATCTTTAGAAATATAGTTTACGCACTCAAGAAGAACTTCCCTTTTTACAATTGGTTTTAGTTTGGCAAAATCATTTGATTTAATGATGATTTCATCTTCATTTCTTTCACTATTGTTATTGATGAAGTCCTTTGCCATATCGACAACCAAACTAGACATTTCGTATAAATCTGTTGAATAGTTTTTGACAGATTCATATATATTTGGATTGAGTTCTTTTAAAGATGGGATTATGTTGTGTCTAAAGATGTTTCTTGTATAATGATTCTCATTATTTGAACTATCTAAAAAATAGGTAATGTTGTTTTCTTTTTGATATAATTCAATAGTTGATCTTGGAGTAAAAAGAAGAGGCCTAATGATATTGATATCATCAATTTTACTATCATAATGGATTCCAGAATAACCCTTTATAGATGTTCCTCTGATTAGTCTCATAAGGACAGTTTCAACTTCATCATCGGCTTGATGAGCGAGAAGAATATGTTTTGAATTATATTTTTTCGCAACATCAATAAAGAATTTATATCTAATTTTTCTAGCTTCTTCTTGAAAATTAGATTTGATATTTTCTTTTATTTCATATCCCTCAAAAGGGATATTATTTTCTTTGCAGAAATTCATAAGATAGCTGTATTCTTGATCTGATTCAGCTCTCTTTTTGTGATTTACATGGGCAACTACGATGTTATAGCTATTTGAATAAAGATAGTGAAAAAGGCACATTGAATCAATTCCTGTCGATACAGCAACTATAATTGTGTCTTCTTTTTTAACATATTTATTTAAATAAGCTTCATCAAGTAGATTTGTTTTCATAATTTTGTTCCTTATTTATTTTATCATAATAAATAAGATAATTAAATTAAAAAGAGAATTATAAGATATAATATCTAAGGGGGTATAACCTATGGATATCATTCTTGCGTCTCAATCAGAAAGAAGAATAGAAATGATGAAGGAACTTGGATTCGATTTTCGTGTTGTTCCATCTAATTCTTTTGAGTTCGTTGAATCGTATAACTCAAATGGTGAACTTGTAGAACAATTAGCTACTAAAAAAGCTATGGATGTATTCGATAAAAATCCTGATTCTTTAGTTCTTGGTTTTGACACATTAGTATTTCTTGATGATAAGGTTCTTGGAAAACCACAAAATGAAGAAGAATGTATATCAATGATTAAAAGTTTATCTGGTAGAACTCACGAAGTAATTACTGGTGCTTGTTTTGTGGATAAGAATATGAAAAAGAGTTTTTATTCATCTTGCAAAGTAACTTTCAGCGAAATTAGTGATGAAGAAGTACTTGAGTATGCTAAGATGAGCGAACCATATGATAAGGCTGGAGCTTATGCAATTCAGGGTTATATGGGCATATTTATTGAAAAGGTTGAAGGTGATTTTTTTAGTGTAATTGGCATGCCAAAAGAAAAAGTTTATTCTTTTTTACGTGCTTACGTAAAAAAATCAAACTAAATGTGTTATAATCTAACGGTATGTATTTAGAGATATCTTTAGTAGTGATTCTATTCCTACTTTCAGTTACAAACTCAATAATATACAAGAAAAAACCGAACATAATAGTCTCAAGCGTAGGTGTTTTTTTGTGTCTTTTATATTTATTGTTTGTGTTTGTTGAAGCTATAAAGCCATATTCTTGGATTTATGGAATCGTGATTGGAATATGCATTTGTGTATACTCATTTTTCTTTATTCCAAAAAAGGTCACAAAGAATATCACAGAATACGATTACTTCGAACTTGAAAAAACTTATTTAGATTTAAAAGATGATAGAGAAAAGTTAAGACAACGTTTCTTATCAACCATTTCTCTTGTTAATGAGGGAATCATTTTCTATGAAAATGGAACTAAAGATGTAATTTTAAGTGATTATGCCCATGAGGTGTTTGGTGGTAAACAGAATACTTCTTTAGAAGAACACGCTCAATCTATCATAGAGCTTGATCGTGAGGAATATATAAGAACTATCGAACGTGTATCTAAACATCAAATGGTTTACGAAATCAAATATCGTATCAATAAGAATGGTTCTCATGTTTGGGTTTTAGAAAAAGGACATTTTATCGGTGTTGAATCAAAAAGAAGCATTATCGCAACTGTTATGCCTCTCGATGTAAATAGCTATAAGAAGACATCATATTTCGATATCGATTCACTATATAGCGAAGAAAAGATGTATCCTTTCTTAAAACAACTTACCGATTCACATAAAGCATTTACATTCATCACTATTGAACTCACAAATATCAAGACAATCAATGAAAAATATGGACGTGAAGTTGGTAATCTAATGATGAATGATTATATAAGATATCTCAAAAACTTATATCAACCAGATATCACCAAATTCTTTAGAATTACTGGTATACGTTTTGTGATGATTATTGATGATTATAAAACATATGAAGATTTCCATAGAAGCCTAACATCAATTCAATCAGATTTATACAACATCAAGATCAATGTATCTGGAATTAAAGATGTTGTAAGACCTAAGTTTGGCGTTGTGAATGTCATGGGAGCGAAATCAATAGATTCGTTAAATCTATATAAACTCGGTATTAGATTACTTGAAGAGTCTATCGAATCAAATAGAAGAAACTATACTATCTTTGGCGAATAAAGGAGAGTCATTTATGGTAGATTATGAATGCATCTTATTAGCGGCTGGCGAAGGACAAAGAGCGGCCCTAGGATATAATAAAGTTTTATATAAGATAAATGGTAATAAGGAGCTCTTTAGCTACAGCCTCGATTATTTCTTAAAAGATGAATACTGCAAAAAAATAATTATGGTTATCAATGAAAAAGATAAACTATATTTTTTGAATGTATTCAAAACACTAAAATCAAACAAAATTGATTATACAATTGGTGGAGATACAAGAGGCGCCTCTGTTTATAATGGCCTCAAAAAAATCAAAAGTGAATACTGCATTATCCATGATTCTGCTAGACCACTCATCTATAAAGAAGACGTTTATAACCTTCTTAATAACGCAGAAGAAACGGGCGGAGCTACTCTTGCGACAAAGGTATACAATACCACATGCCACATTGTGGATGGATATGTTGATGAATATTTTTCAAGACATTCTCTTGCATCACTAATCACTCCACAGTGCTTTAGAACATCTATGCTAAATAAGGCATATGAAGATGCGAACGCGAAAGGCCTATCATTCACAGATGATTCAGGCATCTTCAAAGCTTGTGGCAATTCAGTAAAACTCGTTTTTACTGACAACATCTCTATCAAAGCCACTACATCATACGATATTAAACTACTAGAGGGATTATTATATGTATCGCATAGGTAATTCAATCGATTTCCACCCATTTAAAGAAGGAAGAGATTTAATACTTGGTGGCATAAAAATACCATTTGAATTAGGCCTTGATGGTGTTTCTAATGCTGATGCACTCTTACATTCAATCGCAGAGGCAATCATGGGTGCCTTAGCCCTCGGTGATCTAGGAAAGTTCTTCAAAGAAGAAGATTCCAAAGGTTTAGATTCAAAAATAATCCTCAGTAAAACAGTAGATATGATGAAAGAAAGAGGTTTTCACGTCGTTAATGTTGATTCAATGGTACTACTTGAAAAGCCAAAACTTTCGCCATATATTGATAGTATGAGAGATGTTGTTTCTAGTATCCTAGAAATTGATAAAAGTTTTGTGTCTATTAAGGCTACAACGATGGAAAAAAGAGGTATAATAGGAAGAGGTGAAGGCTGTCTTGCAGAAACCGTGATACTTCTTGAAGGAGGAAAATAATGATTGAGACTGATTTTGGAGAATTTGAAATCATTAAAGATGATGAAAACGTCTTTAATATTTCCGATTTCAATAAGAAATATGTTGAAATACTTGGCAAATACGAATTTTTAGTCGGCGATTATTTTCAAGAAATCCTTCGTTTGAAAGGTTTCACAAGAGAAACAGCGAAAAGAATTCCTGACTATATCAATGAATATTGTTCACTGGACTCTAATTACTATATCTTAAGAAATCCTAACTTTAATCTGAACTTAGTGATAGAAGAGGAATAATTATGGAAGATTTCGATAAAAAAGCTTATGACGAAAGCGTAGAAATGGAAATAATTCAAGTTTTAGATCGAATTAGACCATTCATTCAAAGAGATGGTGGCGATTTAAGACTTGTAAAATATGAGGATGGCATTGTATACGTAAAACTTTATGGTGCATGTATAGGATGTGCCGCTCTCGATCAAACATTATCTGATGGTGTTGAAGCACTTCTTAAGGATGAAATTCCAGAAGTTGTGAAGGTGGTTAATGTTGATCAAATGGATTTAGATACAAGTGATGATAGTATAGAGGAGAATTAATTATGTTTAATGTTGAACTTGATGATGCTTATAAGTTTTTAAGCGAAAGTGAACTCAAAAAAGCTAAGGAAGATGCTTTAAAGGCTTTTGAAACTTTAAAGAAAAAAGATGGCCCTGGTAATGATTTTCTAGGCTGGTATGATTATCCTTTAAATTACGATAAAGAAGAACTAAAAAGAATTAAAGCTGCAGCACAAACCATTCAAAGAACTTCTGAAGTTTTAGTAGTAATTGGTATTGGTGGTTCATATCTTGGCACAAGAGCCGTTATTGAGGCTTTAACACCATATTTTACAAATAATGGTCTTGAAATTATCTTCGCAGGTAATTCAATCTCATCATCATATCTAGTTAAACTAAGAGATTATCTTTGGGATAAGGACTTCAGCGTAAACGTTGTTTCAAAAAGTGGCACTACCACAGAACCTGCAATCGCTTTTAGATTCTTATACAACATCTTAAAAAAGAAATATTTTAAAGATGAATTAAGAGAACACGTATTCTTTACTACTGATAAAGAAAAAGGCGCTTTAAGACAAGTTGGTCTTGAAAACGACTTCGAAATGTTCGTTGTTCCTACAGATATGGGTGGAAGATTCTCTGTATTTTCTGCAGTAGGACTTCTTCCTATTTGTGCAATGGGTTTTGATGTAGATCAATTACTAAAGGGTGCAGTTGATTCATATAATTATTTCAAGAAGGAAGAAAACAATGATGCATTAAACTATGCAATGGTAAGAAATGCACTACTCAGAAAGAACTACAATATTGAAATAATGGAATCATTTGAACCATGCCTATCATATATTTCTGAATGGTGGAAACAATTATTTGGTGAATCAGAAGGAAAAGAAGGAAAAGGTATTTATCCTGCATCAGTAGTATTTACTACAGATCTTCATTCTCTCGGTCAATATATTCAAGATGGTAGAAGAAACCTCTTCGAAACTTGTATAAACGTTGTTAATCCATCTCAAGATATTGATATCCCATTTGATAAAGACAATCTTGATAATCTAAATTATATTTCAGGAAAATCAATCGATTACGTAAATAAAGCTGCGATGAATGCCACTAAAGAAGCTCATATTGCTGGTGGTGTTCCTCAAATTAGAATAAACATTGATAGCCTAAATGAATATAATATAGCTTTCTTATTATATTTCTTTATGGTTTCATGTGGTATTTCTGCCTATATGCTTGGTGTTAACCCATTCAACCAAGAGGGTGTAGAAGCGTATAAGAGAAATATGTTTATTGCGCTTGGAAAACCAGGCTATACAAAGTAATATAGAATAAAATAACGCTTTCGATGCGTTATTTTATTTTTTATAATATTTGTCTTTGACAAAACAATAATATTTATGATATTATATTCCTCCTAAAGAATAGTTATAAGGTGGTATTAATTATGTTTAAAAAAATCTATCAAGAAATAAGAAAACACAATAAAATTATAATAATAAGACATAAATCTCCAGACTATGATGCTTATGGTTCACAGCTTGGTCTTTATTATGCCCTTAAAAATGCCTTTCCTCATAAATTAATACTAGTTGATGGCGATGATAATAATCATAATATATTTAAAAAAGCCATGGATATGGTTACAGTTGCTGATTATAAAGATTCTTTAGTTTTTCTTGTAGATCAATCAAGTGAAAATATGCTTGTGAATGATTATTATAAGTATGCAGATAAAATTGTAATTCTTGACCATCATGAAAACGAAGGCGATTTTGCCGATATCGCAATTATCAAAAAAGATTATTCAAGTGCCTCTGAACTTGTTACTGAATTCTTAGTAGAAACTAAAATTCCAATCACGAAAGAGGCTGCGAACTGTCTATTTATAGGTATTGCCGGTGATTCTAATAGATTCCTCTATAAAGGCACAACATCGAACACCTTTAAAATGGCAGCGATATTATATGACTCTGGTGCAGATATAGTAGATGATTATAATATCATGCAAAGAGAAGAAAGTGAATCTGATAAGCGTTTTAAAGGATATATATTAAGCAATTTTAAAATAAAAGATAGAGTTGCATATATTTATATAAGTAAAGAAGAAAGAGAAAGATTTAATGCAGGCGATTGTTTCGCATCAAGAGGAACCATCAATTTACTATCAGGAATTGAAGGTGTAGATGCTTTCGTAAATTTCACAGAAATGGATGATTCAATCGTATCTTGTGAATTTAGAAGTAAATCAATCCCAATACTAGATGTTGCAAAATACTATAACGGTGGTGGGCATGCACTCGCATGTGGGGCAAGAATTCCACTTGGCTATGATTATATAGAAGTTGTCGATAAACTAAATGAAATAATTAGAGGTTAATCATGAATATCTATAGACAAATATATAAAGAAATAAAGAAAAACAATAAAATAATTATCGTAACTCACTTAAGAGCCGATGGAGATTGTATAGGTTCTGCGATTGGCCTTAGAGAAATTATCAAAAATACCTTTAAAGATAAAGATGTAAAGGCATCTTATGAATATGTAGGTTATTTATCATATCTTGGTAAATGTGACGAAATAGAAGATAAAGAATTTGATGAGGCATTAATAATATCCGTTGATAATGCTAATATCACTAGAGCTAATGATAAAAGAATATTAGGACATACTAATGTTATAAAAATTGACCATCATCCTAACCATGAGCCATTTGGGTATATCAATTTCGTTGAAGAAGAAAAATCATCTTGTGCTGAAATGATTTTTGATTTCTTTATGAACATTCCAAATAGAAAAATTAGTTTAAGAGGTCTAGAAGCTATCTATACAGGAATAATGACTGATTCAGGATTCCTAAAATACAATTCTGTCACAGGAGATACTTTTAAAAAGATAGGCATGCTATATGATATGGGTGTTGATGGTGCAAAGATTAGAAATATGCTCGATGAAGTAACCATCGATGAATTAAAATTCAAAGGATATGTATATGAACACATGGAATCTACTCCAAATGGTGTTTTATATATAAAAATAAGCCCAGAGGCTAGAGAAAAATATAATGTAGAATACGATGAAGCATCAAATATGGTAGGTGCACTTGCAAATGTAAAGGAACATCCTATTTGGGTTTTAATTAATGAATATAAGAAAGATGAAATAAGATGTCGCGTTAGATCGTTAGAAATTCCAATCAATGGTGTAGCGCAAAGTTTTGGCGGTGGAGGCCATGCCCTCGCAAGTGGAATAGTCGTTAAAGACTATGAAACCGTAGATAAGATTTTAGAAGCATTAGATAATTTATTAAAAAAATAATTGAACATTTTGAAACTTCGAAAGTATTTATACTATCGAGGTGATAAAAATGAAAAAAATAATAAGAATCACCGCAATACTTGCGGTACTTTGTCTCTCTTTATTTCTTGTAGTTAGTAATAATATGAGAGAAGTAAAAGCTGATGAAACAATCAGCGATTTATCATATTCAAGGTCAGAAAATTTATTAGATTTGGCAAACCTTGATTATGATACGAGTGAAGAATCATATAGCACCATTAAAAAGATTTATCTTCCAAAAGATAATACTCCATTAGTAATAATAATATGTTATGGAGATACCGATGCGAGAGGCCCTAAACTTAGTGTAAATTTCTACGACATTGACTTTGAATTAGTAGGAAGTTACAACACTAGCACAGAAAATAACGTTTCGTCTCAAGGCATGACTTATCAGTTGTATCAAATTTCTGCTTCAAATATTCCATCAAATGCTTTTTCATTCAGCATTGAAGAAATATCATTTGACTATGGAGCATTTGATTTGGATGATGAAACAAATGGTGCATGGATAATGGCCTATAGAGGCAGCAATACAGAATATGAATTAATTGATTTTGAAGAATATACTGGATTAATTGATATACAAAACAACAGTTATGTATTTGAAGTAAGTTATGCAAATCCGCTTACTGAAGCAAACATTAAATCTTGTATAGATGCTGAAGATGATTATGCAGGCAATCTAAAAGACTCACTAGTAATAAATGCGTCTGAATATTTATCATCATCTTCAACAATAGGTGTATATCCAGTTAGTGTTTCAGTATCTGATGGACACAACACAACACTCTGTACTATCTATATTCATGTTGTAGACAAAATAAAACCAGTAATTACTGGACCTGATTCAATAAGAATTCCAGTATTTACCCACGTTAATAAAGACATTTTAACAGAAAGCTTTACTGCAACAGATGTCTATGATGGTGATTTAACAGATTCGATAGATGTCGTATCATCGTTTTCTTCAAATCCAGGTTCTATCTTTTCAGAATCTATTACACTAAAGGTTCTTGATCATTCAAAAAACTATGATACTAAAACGGTTTTAGTTGAATATTATGATAGCATACCTCCAGTAATCACTGGACCATCAACTATAATGATTGGTTATAAAGCTAAACAAACCCTTGCACAAATTGTAGCTTCAAACCTCTCAATAACCGATGATTTAGAGCCACATCCTATCATTTCTTACCCTACAGATGAATATACTGGTCATGAAAGCAAGGTTGGAACATATAGTGTAGTTGTTCAAGCCACAGATTCAAGCGAAGTACCAGTTACTCATTCACTATCTATCACGATATCAGATACAATCAAACCAGTTATTTTCATCAATTCTTATGTAATTGAAACAATAAGCAGTGTTACATTATCAAAAGAAGATATTGATGATTTGCTTTATGCATCTAATGTTTTATCAAATGGAAGAATTTATACTTCAACAGTTTTGAATGATACATATACCGGACACGAAAATGAAAAAGGTCATTATATCTACCAAGTCAAATATGTTGATCAAGAAACGCAAGAAGAAATAATAAAAGCATTCCAAATCAATGTAAATAATGATACATATGTTGTCAGCAAGGTTGATGATGCAGTTAAATCATATTCTCTTCTTGAAATTGGTGTTCTTGCATCTATGACATTTATATTTGTTGGAGCAACCATTTTGCTTGTCAAAAAAGGAAGAAAACTTAAATCATTAATTCAATAAATAAAATAAACTGGACCTTTCGGTTCAGTTTTATTTTCATCATTTATTATATTCGTTTTTCTATGATTATGATATAAAGTTTAAAATTACATTTTAATTTGTTTGCATTATGATGTTGCTTTATGTTATAATTCCCATTGGAATTATTAAAAATCTAAAGAGGTATATATGGAATATTTCAAACAAAACATTAAAAATATCGCTATCGTTGGCGGTATGGGCACAGGCAAAACGACTTTAGCTGAGTCAATTGCTTTCGTTGCTGGCGTTATTACAAAAAAAGGTGAAGTAGAAAAAGGTACTACTTTATCAGACTTTACAGTTGAAGAACAAAACCACAAATACAGTATTGTTTCTTCATTAATCCCTGTTGAATACAAGGGCACAAAGATTAACTTTATTGATCTTCCTGGTATGAATGAATTCGTACAAGATTTATATAGTGAAGTTCCACTATGTTCTGGTGCTATCATGGTTGTTGATGCAACTCGTGGTGTAGACATTCAAGCAAAGAGTTACTACAGATTCTTAAAAGAACACAACGTTCCAACAGTAATCTTAGTATCTAAGGTTGATAAAGAAAACGTTGATTACGATAAAGTTATTGCTGAACTTGAAGAAAAATTCGGTCAAGCAATCGTTCCTTTCATGTATCCAGAAGGTGGCAAAAACAATTTCAAAGGTTTTGCTTATGCATTAAGCAAGAAAGCATATGTTGGTGGCAATGAAACTCAAGTATCTGCTGAACTTGAACCAATCATTTCTTCTGCATATGATAAGATTGTTGAAGAAGCTGCAGCTCAAGACGAAGAATTAATGGAAAAATTCTTCGGTGGTGAAGAATTATCAGTTGATGAAATTGCATCTGGTCTAAAAGCTGGTCTCGTTACTGAATCAGTTGTTCCAGTAGTACTTGCAAACTCGGTTCAAAATGTTGGTGTTAAAGAATTACTAGACTTAGTAGTATCTCTCTTCCCTTCAATGGCTGAAACTAAACCTCTCGCATCTAACGTTAGTGATCTCAAATATGATGAAACTAAACCATTTGCTGGTTACGTATTCAAAACTACAGTTGATGCATTCATTGGTACAATTTCATTCGTTTTAATCGTTAATGGTTCATTAAAGGTTGGCCAAGAAATCGTAGTTGATGGTAAAACTGAAAAAGTTAACCAAACATTTACTATCTGCGGTAAAAACCAATCTCCATACACAGTTGCATATGCTGGAGATATCGTATGTATAGCTAAACTCGCATCACTCTATACAGGCGCATCATTAAATGAAAAAGGCAACAATGTAGTATTCACTAAACCTGAATGCCCTAAACCAACTTACTATAGAGCAATGCAACCTAAGAATAAATCAGATGAAGATAAACTTTCAGGTGCTCTTCAAAAATTAGCTCTTGAAGATCAATCATTTGAAATCATCAGAAATAAAGAAACAAAACAACAATTAATCGGTGGTCAAGGTTCAGTACATATTGATGTTCTACTTGAAAAGATGAAAAATATGTTCAAAGTAGAAGTTACTACTGAAAAACAACAAATCGTATACCGTGAAGCTATCAGATCAAATGGCGAAGCTGAAGGTCGTTATGTAAAACAATCTGGTGGTGCTGGTTACTATGGTGTTGTAGTAATGAAGTTTGAACCATGTGAAGAAGATTCATACTTCACTGAAGAAATCTTTGGTGGATCAGTTCCTAAAAACTATTTCCCACCAATTGAAAAAGGTTTCTTTGAAGCTCTTGAAACTGGTCCTCTTGCAGGATTCCCAGTTATCAATGTTCATGCAACTCTAATCGATGGTAAATACCATCCAGTAGATTCAAATGAACTAGCATTCAAGAATGCTGCAAAAGATGCATTCAAGAAAGCTTGTGAAAAGATTAGAAAGATTATTCTTGAACCAATCATGCATGTTCAAGTTAAAGTATCTGATGAATATCTTGGCGATATCCTAGGTGACGTTAATAAGAGAAGAGGTAGAGTTCTTGGTATGAACAAAGTTGGTGATTATCAAATTATCGACTGTGAAATTCCAGAAGCTGAAATCATCACTTACAACATCGACCTTAAAGCATTAACACAAGGTGATGGCGTATTCACAAGAGAATTCGTAAGATATGAAGAAGTTCCTGCAAACGTAGCTGAAAAAGTTATCGAAGCAGCTAAAGCTCTTCAAGCTCAAAATCAATAATTAATTGAACACATAAAAAGATGGAATCCAACTGGATTCCATCTTTTATTATATGTTTTAGAATTTCTTTAAAACAACATCAACATCTAAAACTTCTTTATTGCCATCTCTTCTTGTTTTAAATTCAACCTGATTGTTAACTGCATCTCTACCGACGATGATATGATAAGGAATACCTACTAAATCCCAGTCATGGAGTTTAACACCGAGAGAAGATGCTCTATCATCAAGTATTACATCAACGCCCTTACTCTTTAGCTCATCATACATCTTATCAGCAAGATTCTTCATCACTTCATCGGTGTATTTAACAGGAACTATGACAACCTTATATGGTGCTAAATCATCAGGGAATGAAATACCATTTTCATCATGATATTCTTCAACAATAGCTTGAAGAGCTCTTGAGATACCAATTCCGTAGCACCCCATAACCATTGGAACTTCTTGACCTTTATCGTTTACATATACACAGTTCATTGCTTTAGAATATTTAGTTCCAAGCTTGAATACTTGACCAACTTCAATTCCTCTTTCTTCTTTAAGAGGTTCGCCTTTTACGATATCTAAGTCTCCTGCAACAACTAATCTTATATCAACTACTTCACCATCGAAGTCTCTCTTATAGTTAACATTCTTTAGGTGAACATCTTTTTTATTGCCACCACAGTATGCATTTACAATATGTGTTACTTCAGGATCTACTAAAGTTTTCATCTTTAGTCCCACAGGTCCAATAAATCCAAAGACAGAAGAAGTGCTACTAAAATCAGCATCTGTGGCAAAATCTAAATCAAATTCACCAAGTCCGAGTTTATTCGCAACTTTAATCTTGTTTATTTCTCTATCGCCCCTAATTAAGCATAGAACTAATTCTTTAGAAATTAAATCTTTATAAACAATAGCCTTGATAATGCGTTTTGGAGAAGTGTTTAAGAATTTAGATAGATCTTCAATAGTTTTTACATTAGGTGTTGATACTTCTTGAATATCTTTCAAATCTTTTTCTTCGTTATAAACATCAACTTTAGCTTCAGCCTTTTCTTGGTCAGCACTATAATTTGAATTATAGATGATTGTTGATTCACCGATATTTGAAAGAGCCATGAATTGATGACTTGCATTACCACCAATGTTACCAGTATCTGCAAGTACTGCAGTAAAGTTTAGATGAAGTCTTGTGAAGATTCTTTCGTATGCGTGATACATATCTTCATATGATTTATTAAGTCCAGTTTCATCAATGTCGAAAGTATAAGCATCTTTCATGATAAATTCTCTAGATCTTATTAAACCAAATCTAGGACGCATTTCGTCTCTATATTTTGTTTGAATTTGATATAAAGATACTGGGAGTTCTTTATATGAACGAATTGAATCTCTTACTATTGATGTAAAGATTTCTTCATGTGTTGGTCCAAGACAAAATTCTCTATCGTTTCTATCTTTTAGTCTCATAAGCTCTGGTCCATACTTAGTCCATCTACCAGATTCAATCCAAAGTTCTTTTGGTTGAAGAGCGCTACAAAGAATTTCTTCAGATCCAATAGCGTCCATCTCTTCTCTAACTATATTTTCAATTTTCTTTAAAACTTTAAGCCCTAGTGGCATATAAGTATATACACCAGCAACGTTCTTTTTAATCATTCCACTTCTAAGAAGAAGAATATGAGAATCGATTACCGCTTCTTGTGGAGCTTCTTTTAAAGTTTTTAAACACATACGAGATGCTTTCATATTTTACCTCCAGACTTGCATATGCAAGTTAATAGAATTATATAACTTAATAGAAGTTATATCAACATTAAATATCAATGAATCATTAAGGCATTAATGGTTTATAACCATATGAGAGTAAACTATATGGATCAGATCCATTAAATGTTACACAACAATATATTTCAAAATGAAGGATGCCATTTTCGTCAGAATCACCTACTACAAACTTGGCAGCCATATTCTCATTAGAATATATTTCAGAATGAGAATAAATTGGTAAAATATCAGAACTTGTAGATTTCCATTCTAGCCCATTATAATCATCGAAAACAGTCTTTATAAAATTATAATTATTATCAACACTATCTTCATGAATATTTAAAGTATATTTAACAATCATACATTCGCTGTTTGAAATGAAATAAGTATTATCCACACTAAAATCATATTCATCAAAGGCCTCTTCTAAATATACTTTAAAACCAAACATATCTAAACCAACTTCATTTACGATCGAGAATGTTATATCATAAGGGTCTTCTTTATCAAGTTTGATGATGAGATAATTTTTATTGCCATTTTTAAATTGAGCAGCCCATACATAATCATTGACTGGGCTTTCTTGTTTAATCAATTCAACACGATTTTCATATTGACGTTTAACAATTAAAGAATAAATTCCGTCGATGATTGCCTCTATATCATCATTTTCGTTTTCGTCTTCATGTATAACTTCATAGTCGAAACGAACACCAGCATAACAATCATTAACTTCATAATTTTTAACAGTAATTTTTCTATAAGATTGTAAAGTTCTACTGAAATCTTTAATATAATCCAACATCGCATTCATAGGCATATCATCAATAAAATATGCTTCTGGAAGAGTGACTTTAGTTGTTCCGATATCAGAAAATACACCTTTTACAATTCTGCTTTCTTCATCATCAAATGATTCGTATTGAACTAAGACATTGTTTTCAAATTTAAATGTCATAGTGCAATCTGCTTCATATACATCTTTAAAAGTATATGAATATAAACCATTTTCATATGTAACATCTTCAAATTTAGGTCTTGCATAAAATCTAATTATATTTGCCACAACATCGATTGATTCTGTTGAATATGACTTATACCATTTGTTTGCGTCGTTATCAAAATACATATAACCAACAAATCTGTTGTTTGTTTTAAGCTCAGAAAAATCAAGATAACGAAGGAATGATGTTTCAGAAATAATCATTTCATAGTGGATTGAATTTCCGTCCTTTTTTATTATTTCTGATGCATCTGTATCATCATCTTCATAAACAGTTAAAGTATAATTGAGGTTTTCATCTTCCATGAAACCAAAATCAGTAACATATTTGTTCCATACTTCTTTAGTAACTTTGTTAATATCTTCTTTAGTAGTTGTAGTAGTTGTTGTAGTTGTAGTTATAGAAGTGTTATTGCTACATACAGCAA
>JAFXYB010000013.1 GCA_017541975.1 bacterium
CACATTTATGCTTTGAGGAGAGATTTTTTCTCCTCTATTTTATTCATAAAATTCAACATATTTTAAGTTTTTTTGCTATAAATAATACTATTTTCACAAAAAAAGCTGTTAGAAACTTTTTAAGTTTCTTAACAGCCCCTTAAAATTTTATTATTAAGTTGTATTTTAAGTTTAATATGATGGTTCATATTATACAACTTCCTTTTACACCTTTATTATAGCATATTATTTGTTAAGAGGGGTGGATATAAACACAAAAGAAATGGTAAAAATTATATGATATAACAAAATAGAAATATTTTTGCCGTAATTGAATTAATTAATTTGTATTTTATGATAATTTTTGTTATCATAAAGATACGCGAATAATTGCGTAAGTTTGAAAAGGAGCATATATGAAAGAACAATTACTTGTTTTATTATTGGTAATAATTGCTACACTGATTACAATTCTTTACGTATTCTTATTATTTAGAAAAGTATCAAAAGTTCAAATTACCAATGATAAAGTTGATGAGATTCATAAACACATTCATAAAGGTGCAATGACTTTCCTTGTAAGAGAATATAAAATTATTATTCCATTTATTATAGGAATCGCTGTACTATTAACAATTCTTGGATTCATTCCTGCACTAAGTGGTGCAGAAGCAGTTGGATGGAAAGCTGCACTATGCTTTATTATTGGAGCATCATTCTCTGCAACCGCAGGATGGATTGGAATGTTCGTTGCGACAAAGGCAAATGCTAGAACCGCAACTAAAGCCAATGACGAAGGTTTGCCTTCAGCATTAAGAGTTGCTTTCTCTGGTGGTGCTGTACTTGGTTTATCTGTTGTTGGATTTGGATTACTAGGACTTGCAGCTATATTCTTCTTTGCCTTCCTTATTACAGGAAATTTAGAAGAACCAATTCAAATACTAGCCGGTTATTCTCTTGGTTGTTCATTAATTGCATTATTTAGCCGTGTAGGTGGTGGTATTTATACTAAGGCAGCTGACGTTGGTGCTGATTTAGTTGGTAAAGTTGAAACTAATTTACCAGAAGACGATCCAAGAAACCCTGCGACAATCGCAGATAACGTAGGCGATAATGTTGGTGATATTGCTGGTATGGGTTCAGATTTAACAGAATCATATGTTGGTTCAATCATATCTTGTCTTACAATGGCTATATTATCACTTAATGCTGGTGAAATTGCCTCAATGAGATATGTATTATTCCCAGTAATAATCTGTGGTGTTGGTGTTGTTGCTGCATTACTTTCTGTAATATTATTTAGAATGAAGAACTGGGATAACCCACATAAAGCTTTAAATATTGCAACATATGTTGCTGCAGGTATTGTGCTCCTCGCAACAATCATACTCGCTATAGCATATGTTCAAGATTGGAAATTAATTATTTCTGTACTCGCTGGTCTATTATCTGGTATTGGTGTAGGATTTATCGCAGAAATATATACTTCAGCTGATTATAAAGAAGTTAAGAGAATCGCAGAAGAAAGCAAGACAGGACATGCAACAAACATTATTGCTGGTCTTGGTTCTGGCATGAAATCTACAGCCTTAACTATTGCAGTATTAGTAGTTGCGATTGCGATTGCATATTTCTTCAGTGGCTCGTATGGTATTGCACTTGCTGCAGTAGGCATGTTGTCAACTGCTGGTATAACAGTTTCGGTAGATGGATATGGTCCAATTTCTGATAATGCTGGTGGTATTGCTCAAATGGCAGAACTTCCAGAAGATGTTCGTAAAATCACAGACCATCTTGATTCTGTAGGTAATACTACAGCTGCAATTGGTAAGGGATTCTGTATTGGTTCTGCAACTCTCACATCACTTGCGTTCATTGTATCATTCATTAAAGCATCTGGCGCTACTATTAGTCTTGCGGATCCTAAAGTATTAATTGGAATGCTTGTTGGTGCAATGTTGCCATATCTCTTTAGTGCTCTAACAATTTCTTCAGTTGGTAAAGCTGCCAATAATATGGTAGAAGAAATTCGTGAACAATTCAAAAATAATCCTGGTATTTTAGATGGTACTGCAACTCCTGATTACAATCGTTGTATTGATATCTCAACTAAAGCATCTTTAAAGGAAATGATTCTCCCTGGTATTATCGCAGTTGCATCTCCAATTATCTGCGGATTATTAATTGGTTCAGCAGGACTTGGAGGGCTCTTAATTGGTGCCCTTGTTTCTGCAATTATGTTAGCTGTGTTTATGGCAAACTCTGGTGGAGCTTGGGATAATGCTAAGAAATTCATTGAAGAAGGTAACTTCGGTGGAAAAGGATCAGATACTCATAAAGCATCTATTACTGGTGATACAGTAGGTGACCCACTAAAAGATACTGCAGGACCTGCGATGGATATCTTAATTAAATTAATGTCAGTTATCTCATTAATTTTAGTTCCAGTTCTTGCAAATCTTACATCATTCTGGGACTTCATCGTAAATCTATTAGGATAAAATAAAAATGGACTCGGCTGAGTCCATTTTTTTGTTATATGTTTATCTAGTTATGATAAACACCATTTGAATCTAATTCTACAGTAGTAGAAGAACCAGATGTAAAGCTTGCACCATTTGATCCTAAGTAAACTGCAAGTGCATTAAGTGATTTTGGTGCCTTTACTACAAATACTGTTTCATTACTTACTTTAACTGTAAGATAACTATCTTTAGTTAATGAAATGGTTGTTTTAGAACCAACAGATGAGAAGTTTGAACAATTAGTTGATTCATTGCTCATGCCACCTGATGGACATAGTGCAACTAAACTACCAGCTGTATATGTATATCCTCTTTCTGCATCAAGAGAAGAGTTATTAGAACTTGTAGAAATAACTATTGTATTGCCGCCATTTATAACGATGCCTTGATAATTTGTCTTAGTATTGGCATCAAGTCCATCGCCTCCAGCATATACATATAAGTATCCACCAGAAATAACTATACCTTGACCAGATTCAGTTTTAGAATTAACTCCATCATCAGAACTTACCACAGATGTATTACCTCCGGTAACATTAACAGTGTTTCCTTCTAATCCTTCGTATGAGTTAGTGATATTAGTAGTACCCCCACTAATTGTAAGTGTTCCATCAGCGTGAATACCATCATCGTTTGAATATAGTGTTAGGTTTCCACCACCAATAGTGATATTGCCAGTAGGTGTTTCACCGTTTTCTAGTTCGTTATCATTATTCGCATGGATTGCATCATCATAAGATTTGATAGTGATTGTTCCAGCTGAAATTTTTATTTCATTATCAGCTTTGATTCCTTTTGTTGAATAATCACCTTTGTCTGGATTTCCTTCTTGCATACCACCAAATGGATTAGTAGTAGTTTGATAATTGGTCCAGGTAAATCTTGTGCCTATACCAATTGTGTCATAAGAATCATTAATAGATTGAGATCCACTTGATTTAACATATGTTTCACCTTGACCTAAGTTATTTGAATTATCATAAACATATAGTGTGAAATAACTATATCCAGAAGGTTTATCAATTTTGTAATAGTAATATGTGGTACGAGTTCTGCCACTCATCGCTTCTCTAGAAGTATAGTAAGTAGCATTTTTCCAAACATAATCTTCATCGCTATTGAAATATTTGATTGAATAATAATAAGTATTAGTTGTATTTCTAATATAATAGATACTGTCAGCTACATCAGTAACTTCTAATGAATAAGAAGAGTATTTATCAGTTAAGATATTTAATGTTACTGTTGCACTGCTTTCATCAATTACACAGTCATATGCTGCATCTATACCATCACATGCAGCATAGATATTAATAGTACCGCCAGAAATAGTTACTGTCCCTCTCTGGTTTCCTTTTGATGAAACATCTGAATTAGATGTTTTAATACCATCACCTTTTTTACTTATTAGTGTTAGAGTACCGCTTTCAATAGTAACACTATCGTTTCCCTTAAGGGCATTATCCATACATTCAACAGTTAATGTTAGGTTTTTGATTTCTAAATCATCTTTAGTATGAATACCATTATTGTTTGTTGAAGTGAGATATAATGTTCCTTTACCTTTAATTGATAAATCACATTTAGCGTAGATAGAACCACTTATACCATCTTCATCAACCTCAGCTCTATAATCATTGATATAATTTACAGTGTCTTTTTTAAAGGATAAACCAACTTTGTCAGCACTCTCAATATAAATAGGAGGAGCTGTATAAGAGTTTATAGTTACACCCTTAAATTCTAGATCAAGTTTGTAATCTTCAGTGGCATCTATCACAATGTTTCCATCGATTTCACCGCTAATTGAATATTCCGAATTTTCTGTAATATTTGAGAATGTAATTGTATTACCTGTGATTGTGTAAGCGTTCTCAGTGCCAGAAACATATTCAATTGTGAACTTTGTCTCGTCTAAATCTTGTACTACAGTTGTGGTTGTATTATCGGTTGTAGTGTTGTTACTAGCAGTAGTGGTTCCACCATTATTTGTGACTGTAGTAGTAACATTCTCACCACTTGTAGTAGTGGCATTATTTGCTGTGGTTGTATTATCCTTGTTTCCACACGCAACAAGCATTAGTAATCCTAAGATAGAAAATGTTAAAATAAATATTCTTTTTACTGATTTCATATAGTGCACCTCTCTTTTGGCCCTATTATATAGTAATTAATGTCTGCTTGTCTTTCTATATCATTGAAGAAACATTAATTATTCAAAAAAACATCACAATTGATTATTAAAAAAAGAATGCATAGCATTCTTTTATTTGCTGTATTCAGGATATTTTTCTTTATATCTATCAATACAATGTTCGATAACTTTTACAGCTTCACTCCTTCCTATAGCCTCATCAACAACAGTGGTTTTACCCTCTAGTGTCTTATAAATGCTGAAGAAGTGTTCTATTTCTTGGAATATATGAATAGGCAAATCACTTATATCTTTATATGGATTGTACATAGGATCTGCGAATGGTATTGCGATGATTTTTTCGTCTAATTTACCCTGATCTAACATTTTTATAACACCAATTGGATAACATCTAACTAGTGTTAGTGGATCAAGAGATTCGCTACATAGTACTAGGCAATCAAGTGGATCACCATCTTCACTATATGTTTTAGGAATAAAGCCATAATTTGCAGGATAGTGTGTTGATGTATAAAGAATTCTATCTAAAATGATGAGTCCGCTCTCTTTATCTAATTCATATTTTTTCTTTTCGCCTTTTCTAATCTCTATTACAGTTAAAAAATCTTCTGGTTTTACCCTGTCTTTATTTATTGAATGCCAAACATTTTTCATATTAAATCCCCTTATATTCTCTACATAGGTATTTTATCATAATTTAAGACAATAATAAATTTCAAATAATAAAAATAATTATATGTTAAAATATATGTGTAATATGTCAACATGGTTGACATCTTGATTTTTTAACTCGAAAGAAGAAGGATAGTAATATGTTTCCTAATATAAAATTTATCGGTGTCGATTTATATTTTTGGATGATAATAATTGGTGTTATTGCTGCTATTATTTATACAAGATTTGTATCTCCTAAAGTAAACATATCCGCAAAATTATATAATCACGTTGTTTTAACTGGCTTACTAGGTGTTGTAGTCGGTTATTTAGCATCTATCCTTGTTCAAGATTTTTATTCATTTATTGAAACCGGTGAGTGGAAAGTTGGTGCTGGTTCAACATTCCTTGGTGGATTAATCGGTGGCCTTGGCTTTTTCCATATTTTATATTTTGTGATTGGCAAAGCAAGATTCAAAGATGGTGAGCACATTAAAAACTATAATAATTTAATATCGGTAATTATACCAGCGATAGTACTCGCTCATGGTTTTGGCAGAATTGGATGTTTGTTTGCTGGGTGCTGTTATGGAAAACTCACAGATGCTTGGTATGGAATTGAGATGTATGAACATGGTGTTCTTGAAAAAAGAATACCAACACAGCTATTTGAAGCAATATTTTTATTTCTTCTCGCAATAGTTCTTACTATATTATTAATTAAGCTCGCTAACAGACATACAGCCGCTATCTATATGGTTTCATACGGAATATTTAGATTCTTAATTGAATTTATTAGAGATGATGATAGAGGATCTCTTGGTTCATCGGTTCTTTCTCCATCCCAATTAATTTCAATCGTACTTGTGGTTGCTGGAATAGTATTACTTGTTTTATATCATACTGTCTTTAAGAAAAAAGAGGAGACAGCATCATGAAAAGAAATAAAATAATACTAATCATTTTTTTAGTAATTGCTGCCACACTCACTATTGTTTTTGATTTGCCTCAATTAGTGCTTGTTGCGGATGAAACAAAAAACATATTATTAAAAGAATTATTTTCAAGGCTAATACTCGCAGCATTTATAATTTATCTTGTGATATATGGCAAATTCGCAAGTCTTAAACCAAACTTCAAAAACATGCTAAGGAATCTTCTTTGGATGATACCTTGTTTCCTTGTTGCACTAGCTAATTTTCCATTTAGCGCTCTAATAAACGGAACAGCCATAGTAGAAAGAAAAGATTTAATACATCTACTCATTATTAATTGTGTTTTAATCGCAATAATCGAAGATTTTTTCTTTCAAGGCATTTTAAGATCCATAGTAGAAGATTATTTTAAGAACACAAAACATCGCTTGTTCTTTGTAATCTTAATTGTTTCTACTATATTTGCCCTAAGTCATCTATTAAATCTTTTATCAGGAGCCTCTATAGGTGCTACAATATTACAAGTTGGATATACATTCTTGATGGGTGGTCTATTTTCAACAATTAAAACAAAAACCAATGATATATGGCTAATTGTATTAATACACACTATCTTTGATGTTGGTGGTACACTTATAAATAAACTTGGAAGCGGAGTATTCCAAGATAGATTATTCTGGATATTTACCATTATCTTTGGAATAATTGCTGGTATATATATTCTTATAAACATCTTCGTTTTAGATAAAAAAGATGTTGAAGAGATGAAAAAAGAAGAAACATCTAAGGAAAGCGTATATTAAAAGGAAATTTGATTTCCTTTTTTCTTTAACAAAATATATTTCTTTTAAAAAAATAATGATAAAATATAAGCATGATTAAAAGATTTGCTCACTACTATAAACCACACAAAAAAATATTTATAATGGACATGACTGCATCTTTCCTAGTTGCAGTTATTGGTATGGTTTATCCAATTGTTACAAGGTATATGTTAAATGATTGGATTCCAGAACAAAAAATAAATCTTATCATTACTGGTGGTTCACTTCTTTTAATTGCTTATCTTATGAGGCTTGGACTTAGATATTTTATTCAATATTATGGTCATCTAATGGGCGTTAGGATGCAAGCCGACATGAGAAGTGATATGTTTAATAAGTTACAAAAGCTTCCTTATTCTTATTTTGATAAAGAAGAAACAGGAAGTATTATGTCTAAAATAACCAACGATTTATTTGATATTTCAGAGCTAGCACATCATGGACCAGAAAACATATTTATTGCTGGGTTTACACTAATTTGTTCTTTTATTTATCTTTTAACTATTAACTGGATACTTGCATTAATTCTTTTCGTTAGTGTGCCTCTTTGTTTCTTGGTATCGGTAAGATTTAGACTTAAGATGAAAGAGGGCTCTAAGAAATCCAAAGTAGCTATGGCTAAAATCAATGCTAATACAGAATCATCAATAACTGGTATAAGGGTTACTAAAGCCTTTAACAACAGCAAAAAAGAAAAAGAAAAATTCGAAGAAAGTAACTTAGAATTTATTGAAGCGAGAAAAGTATTCTTTAAATCGATGGGTGCATTTTTCTCAATGAGTCAATTTATCACAGATTTATTTAATGTATTAATATTAATAACTGGTGGTATTTTCCTATATAAAGGATATATTTCTATATCTGATTACACAACATTTGTTGTGTCAGTGGGTATGTTTATCTCCCCTATCAACCAGTTGATTCAATTCACCGAACAATACCAAAGTGGTGCAGCTGGCTTCAAACGATTTATTGAAGTAATGGATGAGAAAGAAGAAAGAGATGAAGAAGATGCAATTAGTTGCACAGGGCTCCAAGGAGAAATTGAGTTTAAGGACGTATCATTTGGTTATAATACAACACAAGATGTTTTAAATGATGTATCATTCAAAATTAAAAAAGGTGAAACCATCGCTCTTGTCGGGCCATCAGGAGGCGGTAAGACAACTATATGCCATCTAATCCCTAGATTTTATGAATACGAAAAAGGTGAGATATTGATTGATGGCATACCAATTACTCGCTTTACTAGAGAATCATTAAGAGCCAATATTGGTATTGTTCAACAAGATGTCTTCTTATTTGGCGGCTCTATAAAAGAAAATATCCGTTATGGAAAACTAGATGCAACTGAAGAAGAAATTGAAATGGCCGCAAGAAGAGCTAATATAATGGAGTTTATAAATTCTCTTCCTGATGGATGGGATACAGAAATAGGTGAAAGAGGTGTTAGATTATCAGGCGGACAGAAACAAAGGCTTTCAATCGCAAGAGTTTTCTTGAAGAACCCACCAATCTTAATATTAGACGAAGCAACATCTGCACTTGATAACACAACTGAGATGCTGATTCAAGAATCATTAAACGAACTTTCAAAAGGAAGAACTACTATCGTTGTTGCCCACAGGCTATCTACAGTTAAAAATGCCGACGAGATAATCGTTATATCGAAAGGTAAAATTGATGAACAAGGTACACATGAAGAGTTAGTAAAGAATACAGATAGTATCTATAGAAAACTTTATGATCTTCAATTTAGAGATTTAGATGATAATCATATAAATATAAAAATATAAAAAAAGGAGATATCCATGGAAAAAGCAAAAGTATATTTCACAAAAACCATCACAAAAGAAAAAGTACTAGAGATGTATGAACTTTTAGGCTTCAAGCCAAAAGGAAACGTTGCGATTAAATTACACTCGGGTGAAAAAGGAAATCAAAACTTCTTAAGACCTGATTTTTGGAAACCAGTAATTGATAAAATTGGTGGCACAGTTGTCGAATGCAATACGGCATATCCTGGTGCAAGAAACTATACCGACATTCATAGAAGATTAATAAGCGAACATGAATGGGATAAGTATTTTGCCTTTGATTTAATGGACGCAGAAGGCCCAGATATGGAACTTCCAGTTCATAATGGCCACATTCTTAAAACAAACCTTGTTGGTAAAAATTTAAAAAACTATGATTCTATGGTAGTTCTCGCTCACTTTAAAGGCCATCCTTGCGCAGGATATGGTGGAGCTTTAAAACAATTATCAATAGGCATCGCCTCAACAAGAGGTAAATCACTAATACATTCAGCTGGTACTACAGATGATCAAAACATTGTTTGGGATCAAATGGCATCACAAAAAGATTTTTGTGAATCAATGGCTGATGCAGCTGAAAGTGTGATAAGCTATTTTAAAGGAAATATCGCATATATCAACGTTATGAAGAATATTTCTGTAGATTGTGACTGCTGTAGCCCTGCAGAAGATCCATGTATGGAAGACATTGGTATACTAGCTTCATTAGATCCTGTTGCAATAGATCAAGCTTGTATCGATTTAATATATTCAAAGACAGAAGATAAAGGCCAAAAACACTTCCTAGAAAGACTTGAATCTAGAGGTGGTATTCACACTGTTGAAGCTGCTGAAGAATTAGGTTATGGAAATAGAGTGTACGAACTTATTGAAATAGCGTAACACCATTAGTAATTGTGTTTATTTTGAAAAAATCACAATTACTTTTTTATTAACCTTATTGTATAATTAGGCAAAGATAATAAATCTATATTAAAGGAGTAGTTTATGAAAAAAATATTTGGAATTTTTGCATCAATTCTACTAGTTTTATTATGTGTTTCTCTTACTGCATGTGGTAACAAAGCAGAAGAGGGAACGGTTACTAGAGTTGAAATGTCTGTAAACCCAGACATCGAATTTATGATTGACAGCAATAATAAAGTAATCGCTGTTACTGCATTAAATGATGATGGTAGCGTTTTAATCTCAGGCGAACAATTTGTAGGACTTGATTATGAAGAAGCTATAAATAACGCTATGGCACTTGCAAAATCTATGGGCTATTTAATGAAGGCAAACACTGATAACTATGTAAACGAAATAAAGTTATCAGTATCAGGAGCTACTAGATACGCAAAAGGCGTTAAAGAAAACATTACATCAAATATTCAAACATTCTTAGCTGACAACGACATTAGTGGAACAGTCAAATCTCTCAACGCAATGACAGTTGAAGAATTGAGAGCTGAAGCTGTAAACACTGCAATGGTTACTGAAGATGAAGCCAAAGAAATGGATGAGAAACAATTACTTAAAGTAATAAGCGCATCAAGAATTGAAACTGCCGAGCTTCTAACTAAAGAAATGAGAGAAGCATACTATCGTGCTAAGGAACATAAAATTAGTTTTGTTGAAAGAGAAGAAACTCTACAAGCAATGGAAGGTTTAACTGGCCTTTATTCAACCGCATATAGCTTATATTCAGTAGCACTAGGTATCTATAGTAGTGCTTTAGACGCTCTTGATGAAGCAAGATATAACTATTTTGTTTCTCCAGAATCAGATTATCAAAAAGCATTAGCTGAATTAAGAGAAAAGAAAGCCGAAATACTAGAAGATAGAAACTATCTATTAACTTTAAATGTAAATGGCGAAGAATACGCTTCTGTATCACTTGAAATAACCGCAAGCGAAGAAGAATACGACCAAATGGTTGATAATTTAGAACAATTAGGTTCAAATTTAAACGCATCATTAGACCAACTTGTTGCTAAATTAAGAGATGCTGAGACAGCTCTTTATGAAACATATAATAAGCTCCCTCTTCCATCAGACTTTAACCAAACTTTAAAAGATAAAGCATCTGAACTTGAAACTAAGTTAAATGAAACAAAAGACAAATTCTTCGAAGAATACGAAAAAGATCATAAAGATGATTTAGATATTTTAATTGCACAACTCGCAGCTGAAAAACAAAAAATATTAGACAGTGCTAAAACAAACAGTAATGGTTTAGCATAAAATCCATTATATATTGAAAAACAAAACCTTTTTGGTTTTGTTTTTTCTTTATTAATTAATGTTATAATATATTTAATAATAGGAGAAGCATATCTATGATTAAATTAAAAGAATATTTAAAGACAGTGGATAGGGTATATCATACAACATTAAATCCAAAAGGGCCTGGATGCGTAAGAGTGCACTTAGTTCCACCTAAAAAATGTAAAGTAGGTATACCATGGGTTGCAATAATAAATGGTTATTATGTTCTCCCAATTCAAACATCTTGGGCTGTTTTATTATCGATTTTTATTGATACATTAAATGAAACAGAAGGTGTTCCTTTCGAATCAATGGATGAAATTATACATAACACAACTCTAATAGCTAAAAAAATATTTGATAAAACCAACGAAAAACTAATGAGAAAAGATTTAAAAGAAATGCTTCAAGTATTTGAAGATATCGCCAAAGGAAAAACACCTACTACTGAAATAGGCTTTATGACACTCGCAAAATATGGCAAGTTCATGAGTGCTCCTCATAGAATGGATCTTATGGTTTCATCTATGAGCAGAGATGGTGCTTGGAACTGTAACCAAAAATGTATACATTGTTATGCTGGTGAAGAACTGATGGCTAACACAGAAGAATTATCTACTGCCGATTGGTTTAAGATTATCGATGAACTTAGACAAGCAAGAGTTCCAGCTGTAACATTCACTGGTGGTGAACCAACAATAAGAAAAGATCTTGTTGAATTAATTGACCATGCTAAGTGGTTTGTCACAAGGTTAAATACCAATGGCATATTGTTAAGTGAAGATTTATGTAAAAGATTATATGATGCTAGTTTGGATAGCGTTCAAATCACTTTCTATTCAAACCAAAAAGAGATTCATAATTTACTAGTTGGTGGTAATCACTATGATGAGACAATAGAAGGTATCAAAAACGCTATTAATGCTCATCTCGATGTCAGTGTAAATACACCTCTTTGTGTGTTAAATAAAAACTATAAAGAAACTATTGAGTTTTTAAGTAAACTTGGAGTTAAATATTTTACATGTTCAGGTTTAATTCCAACTGGAAATGCAAAATTAGAAGAATCATCATCAACCAAACTATCTAAAGAAGAAATTACACAAGTATTAAGAGAAGCATATGCATATACAAGTAAAAATGGTTTAGAATTATCGTTTACATCTCCAGGATGGATAGATGATAGTGTATTAACCTCAATGAAGATGGTTGTGCCATCTTGTGGAGCGTGCCTATCAAATATGGCAATTGCGCCAAACGGAAACGTTCTTCCTTGTCAATCTTGGTTATTTGAAGAGGCGCTTGGAAATATACTAGAAACCAAATGGAATAATATTTGGAATTCTAAGAGATGTAAAGGCCAAAGAAAGTATGCGATGAAGAACGAGAGGGTATGTCCTTTAAAAAAGGAGGTGCTATAGTATGAAAAAGATAATTATTTCATTAATCTTATTAGTACTTACTTTAGTTTTAATTCCTGTGAATGTTAAGGCAAGCTCATATGGTGATTTAGATATCATCAATGAATACAATATTAAAGTTGACCCAAGATCAGATGGAACACTCGATATAGAATATCATATTAACTGGACTGTATTAGATGATGAAAGTGAAGGACCATTATCGTGGGTTAAAATTGGTGTTGCCAACAAGCATATCAGTCAGCTTGAAAATAAATCGGCCGATATTATAAAGAATTTAGAGTATTATGATGACGATGGTTCTTTTGTAAGAGTTGATTTTAAGAAGAAATACTATCAGGGTGAAACTGTTGATTTTACATTTAAATTAAATCAAAGCCGAATATTTACTCTAAACGACGATAAGACAATAGTAGAATATAGTTTTATTCCTGGATGGTTTCCAGATATTAATGTTAAAAGCATCACAATTGACTGGAAAGCATCAGATAGCCTCACATATGTAACTGGTGATTTAGAATCCGGCTATTACCATATAGAAGGTTCTTTAGGACATAATGATACTCTTAAGGCAGATTTTGCTTACACAAGAGACACATTCCCAGACCTAAATCCTAAAAAAGACTATATTAGTTACGAAAAAGAATCAGAAATTATGGCATTAGTTATAGTGTTTATAATTGTTGCGGTTGTAGTAACTATAATAGTCATATGTAAAGTAGTTGAATATACAACAAACGATGGTTATGATGCAAACTCTGGATTCAGTGGTCACTATTATTGGTATTATCAGTTCTATATGCCTCATACAAGAAGAATGGGGTACAATAGAAAAGGAGAATCCATTGCCCCATCAAGGCCTACAGTTATTGCCGCAAAGAGTTCAAGCGGTCACTCAACTGGGGGTGGCGGAGGATCTTGTGCTTGTGCATGTGCGTGTGCATGTGCCTGTGCTGGTGGTGGAAGAGCCGGTTGTTCAAGAAAAGATTTCTATAATCCAGATTTAGAAAAGATAAAAGAAGCACTAGACAAATAGAAAAGATGGAAGCGATTCCATCTTTTAGTTTCTTATTACCATTTCTCTTGCATATTGTAGCTGACTATCTGTCACCTTGTCACCACTAATCATTTGGGCTATTTCGTAAATCTTTTCATCTAAAGATAATTCTTTAACATTTGTATATGTCCTATTACCTTTAATAGATTTACTTATCTTCAAATGATTTTTTGATAGAGATGCTACTTGAGGAAGGTGTGTTATTGAAATAACTTGTGTTGAGAGAGATATTTCATAAATCTTATTCGCAACCTTTCCAGCAATCTCACCAGAAATACCTGTATCTATTTCATCAAATATAACAGTAGAAATCTTTTGAGATTTAATGAATAAAGCTTTAAGTGCCAACATGATTCTAGATGCTTCACCACCAGATACTGTTTTAGAAAGAGGTTTTAATCCTTCGCCTACATTGGTTTCAATAAGGAAGTCAATATAATCTATACCGGTGTCTTTGAAAATTGAACCAGATAAGTCTTTTTCTTTCTCATCTCTATTTTAAGACTTACTTTAAATCTTGCCTTTAAAGATAGGTCAGACATATTCTTTTCTAATTCTTTTTCAATAGATAAGGCAATGCTTTCTCTTATCTTTGATAAATCTAAGCCAGCTTTATATGTATTATTATAAAGAGTTTCTAAATCTCTCTTTATTTCCTTTAATAAATCATTGTAATCATCACCAGGTTTCAATAAATCAATTAGTGAATCACGATAATTAATTAATTCAGGAATATCCATTTTATATTTCTTTTTGAGATTATCTAAATCATTCTTTCTTGATTCTAAATTAGTTAATTCTACTGGATCATAATCGAGTTTTTCAAAATCTTTCTTTAAATCATCAAATATACTCTCAATTTCATAGTAGTAGTCACTTAGTTTTTCAGTAGTAGAAGTATATTCTTTTTGATAATTAGAGAGTTTATCGGTAAGGCTTTTAACATCATATAGTTTATCTAAAAAATCTTCATGAATAAGTGAGTTTGTTTCTTCTAAGATATTGTATATCTTGTCGAAGTTCTTAAGTAAATCAATTTTATTGTCGATTTTCTCTTCTTCATCAAGAGATAAATCATAATCATTTAATTCTTTTAGATGATATTCATAGACATCTTTCTTTTCTTCGATATCTTTAATTTTCTTAAGCAAATCGTTATATTCGTTTCTCTTTTCTTTAAATTTAGATAACTCATTTAAGTACTTTGTTTGATATTCTTTAATAAGATCATATTTAAATCCATCAACTATTTCTAAGTAGTTTTCTGGGTTAAGTATCTTTTGCATATCAAATTGCATATGTATATCAGCGAGATATTTAGATATTCTCTTTAAATCACCAAGAGTTATCACAACATCATTTACTTTAATTGTGCTTTTTGAAAGAGATATAATTCTTTGAACTTTTATTTTAGAATCAAGAGTAGGAACACCCATAGATTCTAATAAAGCTTTTAAGTGAATATTATTCATATCAAAATAACCGATTATCTCTGCTTTATCAAATCCGGTTCTTATCATTTCTACTTGAGCTCTTTCGCCAAGAAGAAGACTTAAAGAATCGATTATAAGACTCTTACCAGCACCGGTTTCACCAGTTAGAACTGTAAGACCATCTTTAAAAGATATATCGATATTTTCTATTATTGCGAAGTTGGAAACTATGAGTCTTTCAAGCATATACATGCCTCCTAATATACATATTTTTTATACCATAAAACACGATAAAAAACAATATGTATGCTTTAAATGTCTGTTTTTTATAAAATAGTAGAAAATCTCTAAAAATAGCGATATTTTTTAAACTATTTTATTCAAAAATTGGAAGAATACATTCATTTACACATAGAAATATGGCATAATATATAGATAGAAGTAGGGTTATTATTATGTTTAAATGCTTCAAAGATAAAGAGTTTTTAAATAAGTTTATAAAAATAAGTCTTCCAATAATGCTTTCGAGCCTTATTTCTTTTTGCGTTTCTTTTGTCGACAATATAATGGTTGGTTCTATTTCCAATGAAACAGTATCTGGAGTATATGCCGCCAACCAAGTATCATATCTTTTCTATATGTCTGTGTTTGGAATACTTGAAGGAGCTGGTATCTTTGTCCAACAATACAATGGCGCAAAAGATGAAGAACACATAAAACAATGCGTAAGATATAAATGGTATATCACTATTCTTTTATTAGTTATTGCGATGCCTATCGTATATTTCCTTGGTAAATATCTAATAATGGCCTACTCTAATAAAGATGCCAACTATGAATTAATATTAAAAGAAGGAATGGATTATCTAAGGGTTGCCGCAATCGGATATATTCCAGGTGCGATAGCGCTTGTCTATTCATATACATTAAGGGAAATAGGTAAAACCATCTATCCTATGATCTCCAGCCTTATTGCAATATGTCTAAACTGTGCATTAAATGCACTATTCATTTATGGTTTAGATATGGGTGGAGTTGGAGCAGCCATCGCAACAGTAATCGCGAGAGTTATAGAATGCTTATTCTTGATTGTCGTAAGCAAGATTAAGAAACTTGAATTTGCAAACAAAACATTCTCTTCATTTAAAATTGAAAAAGAATTATTTAAAGGCTTAAGAAAAAAGACTTGGGCACTATTTATAAACGAAATAGGCTTTGCCGTAGGTATGATGCTTCAATCGCTCGCTTTCTCACAAAGAGATGATGTATTATCGAGTATCTCAATCGTATCTACAGTATCCGAAATATTTGGTGTCTTTGGTAATGGGCTTGCAGTAGGTATTGGTGTAATTATTGGTTCATCGCTTGGCGCAGATAGATTAGATGAAGCAAGAGATGCCAATAAGAAACTTATATGGCTTGGTGTGTGGATGTCACTATTATTCTCAGTTATTATTGCAGCACTGAGTCCAATCATTCCGAATCTATTTAGTGAAGTAAACCTAAGTCAAAAAGAATTGGCCTCTAAATTAATACTAGTGTTTGCCGTAGTATTGGTTTTCCAAACACTAGCGCTTATATCATATTTCACTTTACGTGCCGGAGGTAGAACTCTTGCGACTTTAATACTAGATACAGGTAGTATGATATTCCTATATCTTCCAGCATCTTGGATTCTCGCAGTGTTTACTAACATAGATATGCTTTATATATTTATGATTGTAAGAGGGCTTGATATATTAAAAGCGGTTGTCGGGCTATTTCTCTTAAAGAAAGGCAAATGGGTTGTAAATATCACAGTTTAATATCAGTTTCTTCACAAAAAAATCTACAAAATTGTGATATTTACCAGAAATTGACTATTTTGATTATTTTTTGTTTACAAACAAAAAAAATAATAATATAATTTTTTGCGTGGTGTTATATTTAGAATTTAAACAAAAAAAGGAAGGTACAAAATGAAAGTATTAGTTTGTAAAGATTACAAAGAAATGTCAGTTGAAGGCGCAAAGATTGTTGCTGAAGTAATGACAAAAAAACCAAATGCAATTTTAGGACTTGCAACAGGTTCAACCCCAGTTGGTATGTATCAGGAACTTATCGCATTAAACAAAGCTGGTAAGATTGATTTTAAGGACATTACCACAGTTAATTTAGATGAGTATTATCCTATTGAACCAACAAACGATCAAAGTTATCGTTATTTTATGAATGATAATCTATTTAATCATGTAAATATCGATAAGAATAAGACATTTGTACCTTTAGGCAATGCAAAAGATGGCGAAGAAGAAGCTAAGAGATATGAAGCATTTGTAAGATCTCTAGGTGGAGCTGATATTCAGGTTCTTGGAATTGGTAGAAATGGACATATCGCATTCAATGAACCAGACACTGAACTCGTTCCAGTAACTCATGTGACAGGTCTCACAGAAGATACAATCGACGCTAATGCAAGATTCTTCGCAAGTGCTGATGAAGTTCCAAAACAAGCTCTTACAATGGGAATGGGCACAATTCTTTCTGCAAAGAAGATTATTATTCTTGCGAATGGCAAAGGCAAACATGATGCTGTAATGAAGATGCTAAAAGGCACAGTTACTACAAGCTGTCCTGCATCTTTCTTAAATTTACACGACGATGTTACTGTTCTTTGTGATGAAGATGCATATAAAGGATAAAAATACTAGGAGGATTAGCCTATGGGAAAATATTTTGGTACAGATGGTTTTAGAGGTAAAGCAGGCGTAGATTTAACTGCATTCCATGCCTTTAAAATCGGTAGATTTTTAGGTTATCATTATGGTAAGACAAAAAAGGCAAGAATCGTAATCGGTAAAGATACGAGATTATCATCATATATGTATGAAAATGCACTTGCTGCTGGTATTGCATCAAGTGGATCTGATGCATATCTACTTCACGTTACGACAACTCCTTGTGTAAGCTATATAACACGTACAGAAAATTTTGATTGTGGTGTTATGATTTCAGCATCTCATAATCCATTCTATGATAATGGTATTAAACTAATGAATCAAGATGGTGAAAAGATGGATGATGAAACTCAAGATGCAATAGAAGAATATATCGATAGTGAAGTTGATACAATTCCATTCGCAAGCGAAGATAAAATAGGTATTGCAGTAGACTATTATTCAGGTAGAAATAAATATATTGGATATCTTACAAAAGTAGCTGAAAACTATTTTGAAGATAGAAAAGTAGTTTTAGACTGTTCAAATGGTAGTGCTTGGATGATTGGTAAAGCTGTATTTGATGCGCTCGGCGCAAAAACTACAGTAATAAACTGCAGCCCTAATGGTGTTAATACAAACTTAAATTGTGGCTCAACACATATTGAAGGACTCCAAGAATACGTTAAAACTCACAGAGTTGATGTTGGCTTCGCTTTTGATGGTGATGCCGATAGATGCCTTGCAGTAGATGAAAACGGAAATGTTGTTGATGGCGATAAGATAATGTACATATGTGCTAAATATATGAAACTACATGATAAACTCCCATCTAACACTGTGGTTACTACAATTATGTCTAATTTCGGTCTTTATAAAGCATTAGATAAGATTGGTATTAAATATGAAAAGACTGCAGTAGGCGATAGATATGTCTATGAGAATATGAAAGAATTCGATCATATGATTGGTGGCGAACAATCTGGCCACGTAATCTTTAGAGAATATGCACGTACTGGTGACGGTATCGTTACTGCACTGAAAGTAATGGATGTATTAATCTCAACACAACTTTCACTTTCAGTTCTTGCTGATGAAATGGTTGAATATCCACAAGTTCTCAAAAACGTTATAGTAGACGACAAAGATGCTACTATGAAAGATCCAAAAGTATTAGCTCAAGTAGAAGCATGCACTAAAGCTCTTGGTGATAATGGTAGAGTGCTTCTTAGGAAGAGTGGTACTGAACCAGTATTAAGAGTTATGTCTGAAGCTGGGTCACATGAAGAATGTGAGAAACAAGTTGATAGTATAATAGATGCTATGAAAGCATCTGGACATTTTATTAAGGTGCGTTAATATGTCAGAGACACTATTAAAGGTAAAAGAATTATTTGAACCAAACCATTCAATAGCTTGGAGTTATCTTGAAAAGTATGAATATCCATGGGAGGCTTTCAAAGATATTAAATCTATCATTCTTGAAATTGGTTCAAAATTAAGTTTAGATGAATACGACAATCCAGAAGAAGGTGTATGGGTTCACAAAACCGCAAAAGTATTTAAAACAGCTTATCTCGGTTCTCCTTGCATTATTGGTGCTAACACCGAAGTTAGACAAGCAGCTTTTATTAGAGGTTCTGCCCTTGTTGGTGAAGGCTGTGTTGTTGGAAACTCAGTAGAACTTAAAAATTGTATATTATTTGATTCAGTTCAAGTTCCTCACTATAACTATGTTGGTGATTCAATCCTTGGATACAAATCACATATGGGTGCAGGTTCAGTAACATCTAATGTTAAATCAGATAAAACACTAGTAGTTGTTAAATCTAAAACTCAAAATATTGAAACTGGTCTTAAAAAATTTGGTGCAGTACTTGGAGATTTTGTAGAAGTTGGCTGTAATAGTGTCCTAAATCCTGGTACTGTAGTTGGATGCCATTCAAATATCTATCCTTTATCATCTGTTAGAGGTGTAATTCCATCTTATTCAATATTTAAGAGTGGTAAGGGTGTAGAAGTAGTAGAAAAGAAATAATATTCAAAAAGGATAGCTCATGGAGTTATCCTTTTAAATTGTCATATGATATAATTTAGTTATGAATGAAAAAGTAAGGGAAATAACTAAAGATGCTATATTTGTTGCACTTCTAACAGGAATAATAATCCTAATGAAGTATTTTTTCTTTATGCTAGAAAGTATGCTTCTATTGGTTATAAGTTTATTTATTGGTGTTAGATACCATAAAGCAACTCTACCTAGAACTTTAATTGTTTCAATCTCACTATTTTTAATCTCTTTCATCTATTTTGATATCTTAAGTATCTTAATATATATAATTCCAGGAATATTCCTAGGTATTATTTCTCATTATTTTCTAAAAATAATTTTAAATCTACCATATTATCTATCAACGATATCTGTATATTTCATTGTTCATAGTGTAGTTGAGATACTGTATGCAAAATTATTACTAAATATGAGCTTTAATGACTATCTATTAAGTGGTATGGAATTTCCTGAAGCAATGGTTCAAAACCTTGGGACAACTGGACTATTAATCATTTTCTTAATATATAACCTAATAATGGCTTTTTTAGAATCAATTATAATTAGAAGGGGTGTTTTCATTTATGAAACACTTCTGAACAAAAAGAAACAAAATAAAGAGCAACAATAAATGTTATAATAAATTAGAAGCAGCATATAAAAAGGAGAAATATATCATGGAAATCGAAAGAAAGATTAAATTATCAAGTGGTTATGAAATCCCAGTTCTCGCACTTGGCACTTGGCAAACACCAGCTGATACTGCATCAAAAGTAGTAATGGATGCTATAGAAGTTGGATATCGTCATATCGATACTGCAATAGCTTATGGCAATGAAGTTGGCGTTGGTGAAGGCATAAAAAGATCAGGAATTAGTAGAGAAAACCTATTTATAACATCTAAAATACCTGCAGAAGTAAAAAACTATGAAGATGCTAAAAAATGTATTGATGAATCTTTAGAAAGACTTGGTCTTGATTATTTAGATTTAATGTTAATACACGCTCCAAAACCTTGGGCTGTAATGTGGCTTCCAATCACAAAGAATTATGATAAAGGTAATTTAGAGGTATGGAAGGCACTCATTGAGGCAAGAGATGCTGGCAAGATTAAATCTATTGGTGTTTCTAATTTCAAAATCAAAGATATTGAAAATCTAATCAATAATACAAACGAAGTTCCTGCAGTTAACCAAATCTTACTCCACATTGGAAAGGTAGATAAAGATTTAATTGAATATTGTAAGTCTAAGAATATTGAAATAGAAGCATATTCTCCAATGGGTACAGGAAGATTAATTAAAAACGCTAAGATTAAAGAAATTGCTGATAAATATAATGTTACAGTACCACAACTATGCATTAAGTATACACTTGATTTGGGTACTATTTCTCTTCCTAAAACAACTCATAAAGAATTTATGATTCAAAATATGGCTGTTGATTTTGAACTAAAAGAAGAGGATAAAGAGCTTCTAAATAAGATGAAATTCTTTATTTAAAAAATTTCATAAAATAAAAATTGATTTTTATTTCTTATTATTATATAATAGTTAGCGCTGTAAGAAGCTAATCCGATATGCTAAAGGCACATGATTGGTGGATTATAAATATATGAAAAGGAGTGTAGATTAAAATGTCACAACAATTAATCGACGACATCACAGCTCGCTACATTAGAAATGATGTTCCTGAATTACGTCCTGGTGATACTGTAAAAGTTGCAGTTAAAATCGTAGAAAACGAAAAAGAAATCAGACAACAAGTTTTCGAAGGACTAGTAATCGCTATCGAAGGTCATGGAGTATCTGAAACTTTCACAGTTAGAAAGATCTCTTATGGTATCGGTGTTGAAAGAACATTTGCTCTCCATTCACCAAGAATTGCTTCTATTCAAGTAGTTAGACATGGTATTGTTAGAAGAGCTAAACTCAACTACATCAGAAATCTTTCAGCAAAAGAATCAAGAATCAAAGAAAGACGTTAATTATTGTAGTAGAGATGAAAAGACATGCAAATGCATGTCTTTTTTCATTTTCAATTGTTAAGTTTTTGTGAAGATTAGCACTCAAGTGTTGCAAGTGCTAATCTTTGTGATATACTTAAAGTGTAAAAAAAATAAAACGAAAAAAGGAGATGAAATTATGTATAATGATTTAACATTATTTGGTAACGATTTCGATTTATTTGATCCATTCTTTGGAAACGACCTATTCTATGAAGGAAGAGGTAAAAAACATCAAGAACTCCTCAAGACTGACGTCATTGAGAACGATAAAAACTATGAACTAGTAATGGATGTACCAGGACTAGAAAAGAAAGATATCAGTATTGAGGTAGATAACGGTTATCTTACAATACAAGCCCAAAAGGCAAATGATGAAGACACTAAGAAGAAACACTTCATTAGAAAAGAAAGAACTTATTATTCTGCAAAGAGAAGTTTCTATGTAGGCGACATTCAAGAAGAAGAAATCAAAGCCTCAATGGTTAATGGTGAACTCCATATCGAAATTCCAAAAGAAGAAAAGAAAGTAGTTACCAAGAAAACAATTCAAATTGCTTAATTAAATAAGTAATATAAATATAGCGCTTCTACCGAGGCGCTATATTTATATTTTAAACTCTTTTAATATAACACTTATCAGTTTATAATATAGTATATAATAAAGGAATATATTATATGTCAATAATACATATGATGGTTGGCATCCAAGGATCTGGAAAAACAACTTACGCAAAAAGAATGAATAAAGAAACTGGTATCGAAATAGTATCGACAGATACCATAAGAAAAGAAATGACTGATTTCAAAGAATCAAATGTTTTTCCAATGGTTCATAAGAGGTGCAAAGAACTAATATTAGAAAATAAAGATATAATTTTTGATGCCACAAGTATTACCCCAAGTGTTAGAAAGAGATTCATTGATTCACTAAAGGAACTTGGTATAGATAGAAGCATGTATGAGATATATGTATATTACTTCATTCCTGATGTTGAATTATCAAAAGAAAGAATCCAAAGAAGAAATGAAATGGGTATAGAAAGATATATGCCTTTAGAAGTAATAGAAAATTATAATAACGAAATAATACCTCCAACAAAAGAAGAAGGTTTTGAGAAGATTCTATTCATCTCAAGTGATGATTTTTCAATTAAAAATACACTCTAATTTTGATATAAAAACAGTCTAAAATATTAATAAAAAACGATAAAATTATCATTTTGAAATAACGGCTATATTTGGCCGTTTTTCTTTGATTATATGGGCAAAATATGGTAGTATAATTCTAGGTAAAAACATATGAATTATATTAAAAGAATTGATAAGAAAATAATCATTGATGGAAGCGAAAACAACACAACTTTCTATAAATGCTTAAAGCATCTATGTATTGCTCATTTTAAATCGATAGATGATTTAAAAATTTCAATAAAAAATGTTTTAAATATTAAATCAGAACCACCACTTTATATATCTAAAGAAATACTCTTTATTTATTCCGGTTCACTGCACTCTAAAGATATAATTCTCATTAACTATTTCAACGTTGAAGATATTCTATTTCTTGACTATCAAACGATAATAATCTTCAAAGATAAGTCGTCATTAACTACATCAATATCAAAGTTTAGAATTACCAGAATGCTTAAAAAGGCAAAAATTGTTCTAGATTATGTTGCTAAAAATAATATTTAACATTTCTAAACATCATTTATTTTCAATTAAAATTAAAAATAAATACACTTTATTTGACTATACATACAAAAAAGTATTATAATAAGTTTGTTGTAAACAACAAAAGGAGAATATATGAAAAAATTAATTATTACTGACCTTGAATTAAAGGGAAAGAAAGTCTTAGTTAGAGTTGACTTCAACGTTCCAATGAAAGAAGGCGTTATCACAAATGATAACCGTATCGTTCAAGCTTTACCAACTATCAAATATGTAGTTGATAATGGTGGAAAGGCAATCCTCTTCTCACATCTTGGAAGAGTTAAAACAGAAGAAGACAAAGCTAAAAATTCTTTAGCACCAGTCGCAAAGAGACTTGAAGAATTACTCGGAAAGAAAGTTGTATTCGTTCCAGTAACTCGTGGTAAAGAATTAGAAGACGCAATAAATAACATGCAAAATGGTGACGTTGTTATGTTCGAAAACACAAGATTCGAAGATATCAATGGTAAGAAAGAATCAGGCAACGATCCAGAACTTGGTAAATACTGGGCTTCACTCGGTGATGTATTCGTAAACGATGCATTTGGTACTGCTCATAGAGCTCATGCTTCTAACTCTGGTATCTCTGCAAACATCAAACAAACTGCTGCTGGTTTCTTAATGAAGAAAGAAGTAGAATTCATCGGTGGTGCTGTTGATAATCCTAAACACCCATTTGTTGCAATCCTTGGTGGATCTAAAGTATCTGATAAGATTGGTGTTATTGAAAACTTACTAGTTAAAGCTGATAAAGTTTTAATTGGTGGTGGTATGGCATACACATTCTATAAAGCACAAGGCTTAGAAATTGGTAAATCAATTTGTGAAGATGATAAAGTTGAACTTGCAAAAGAATTACTTAAAAAAGCTAATGGCAAGATCGTTCTTCCAGTTGATAATGTAGTTGCTAAAGAATTCAATAACGATTCTCCATCAATGGTGGTTCCTGCAAATGCTATCCCAGCTGATTATATGGGACTTGACTGCGGCCCAGCTACAATTGAACTCTTTAAGAAAGAACTTAAAGGTGCTAAAACAGTAGTATGGAACGGACCTGTTGGTGTATTCGAAATGCCTAACTTTGCAAAAGGCACAAAAGCTGTTTGTGAACTTCTTGCAAACTTAGAAGGTGCTATCACAATCATCGGTGGTGGTGATTCTGCAAGTGCTGCTATTTCTATGGGCTATGAATCTAAATTCACTCATATTTCTACAGGCGGTGGTGCATCACTCGAATACTTAGAAGGAAAAGTATTACCTGGTGTTGCTGCTATTACTGATAAATAATGTCAGAATTAAGTAATCTTGGTGAGAGAATTAAAAGCTTAAGATTAGAAAACGATCTAACACAAGAAGAACTTGCAAACAGATCAGAATTATCAAAAGGTTTTATTTCTCAACTAGAAAACAATTTAACATTACCTTCAATAGGTACACTAGAAGATATATTAGAAGTTCTTGGTTCATCATTATCAGAATTCTTTGGTGAGTCTCCTGTTGATGAAAAAATAGTTTTTTCTAAAAACGATTTCTTTGAAAAAGAAGACCAAGAACTAAAACATAAAATCGAATGGCTTGTACCTAATGCTTTAAAGTATGAAATGGAACCAATCTTAATCACACTTGCCCCAGGCGGCAAGAGTGATTTAGATGAACCTCATGCCGGAGAAGAATTTGGTTATGTTTTAGAAGGTGAAATCACCTTAAAACTAAACAACAAAAAATACAAAGTAAAAAAGGGTGATAGTTTCTATTACCTAGCACATGTACAACATCAAATAGAAAACAATACAAATAAAAAAGCATTGGTTATTTGGATTTCAACTCCACCAATGTTCTAGGAGAATTATGAGAAAATATATTATTGCTGGAAACTGGAAAATGTTTAAGACAAGAGGAGAAGCCATCAACTTTCTTCTTCAAGTTGCTGACAAAGTTCCATCATCTGATTTAGTAGACTCTGTTGTATGTACACAAGCTCCAATCTTAAGAGATTGTGTTAAAAGACAAGGTGATAATCTAAAAGTTGGTGCTCAAAATATGCATTTTAAAGACAGTGGTGCATATACTGGTGAAACATCTGCACTATTACTTCAAGAACTCGGAGTAACTTACGTTATCATTGGTCACTCTGAAAGAAGAGCTATGTTTAATGAAACAGATGAAACAGTAAATCTAAAGATCAAACAAGCATTCGCTTTCAACTTACTCCCAATCGTATGCGTTGGTGAATCATTAGAAATCCGTGAAGCTGGCACAACCGATGAATTCGTTTCTAATCAAGTTGTAAAAGCATTAGAAGGCATTTCAAAAGAAGATGTTCTCGATTTAGTATTCGCATATGAACCAATTTGGGCTATCGGAACTGGTAGAACTGCAACTCCAGAAATGGCTGAAGAAACATGCAAGACAATCAGAAACACTATCGCAAAAGTATACGATGCTGATACTGCTTCAAAGGTTAGAATTCAATATGGTGGATCAGTTAATCCAGCTAACATTGATGAACTATTAGCAGAAGAAGATATCGATGGAGCATTAATCGGTGGTGCAAGTCTTGATCCAGAAAAATTCCTCACAATGGTTAATGCAGCATTAAAACACTAACAAAAAATAATAATAAAAACGGATACGTATGATGCGTATCCGTTTTTATATCCGTTGAACTATCTATTGTAGAATTCAACGATGAGGTTTTCCTTGATATCTGGGAGAATTTCTTCTCTTTCAGGTAATCTTAAGTATTTAGCTTCCATCTTTTCTTCGTTGTATTCAACATATGGTTGTCTTGCAACTTGAGCTTCTAATGCTTCAGCGATGATTGCTAAACCTTTAGATGATTCCTTAACAGAGATAACCTGTCCTGGTTTAACTCTAATTGAAGGAATATCTGCCTTATGACCATCAAGTGTAATATGTCCATGAGTAACAAGTTGTCTAGCTTGTTGTCTAGTTCTTGCGAAACCAGCTCTATAAACTAGGTTATCAAGACGAGATTCGAGTAAGAAGAGGAAGTTAACACCTTGTTTACCAGTTTTAATCTTCTTAGCTTCATCGAAAGTCTTTCTGAATTGTTTTTCAGTTAAACCATAGACATATCTAACCCTTTGTTTTTCTTGGAGCTGAGTACCGTATTCAGTGATTTTCTTTCTTCCTTGTCCATGTTGACCAGGAGCATAAGGTCTCTTAGCTAATTCTTTTTCTCCACCGAGAATAGAATAATTTAATCTTCTAGCTTTCTTCCAAGATGGTCCAGTATATCTTGCCATTGTATGATCCTCCTTTTTTAAATACTTGTGTAAAGAGAGGAGTATTAAATCATAATCTGAGATTGTTTTGATAAGTTTGCCTTAAGCAGCAAAGGCTACTGTTAAACCCGTAGGAACAATCTATGAAATTAGTCAATAATACAGCTGCCTTTTATTACACAGCGTGAATAATATAGCATATATTAATAAATTAATCAACAATTAAATTGTTAAATAAATATATTAAATAATAGCTAATGAGACTATGCTCCATCAATAAATCATATTATATACAGAGCTACCATAGTTATCTTGAATAAAAATAACTTTTTGAGTTTCTTTTTCAATAAAATAATTTATTTTGAATGAACTATATAATGAAGTTCCTTTGTCACTATATTGTTTATTAAAATATATTTCTATTGTTCCAACATCATAAGCACTCATTAAACTTTCTTCGTTTTTGTGGGTGCCTTCAACAAAAATTTCTTTTGGTAACACAACAGTTTTTGATTCAAGAAGAGAATAACTTACGCCATCTATTTCATCTAAATCTCGAAAGCTTTTTGATATATAACCCTTCTTTGTTTTGTATTTAATTTTTGTCTTTTCTAAATTATCTATTGAAAATAGTGTATATTCTTTATTTGTTACATTGTTTCTTGCGGCAACATCAACATCAATATCTGTATAAAAATGATTTAATTCCTCTTTTGTGTAAAATGGTTCAAGCAGTAAACCATAATAAACATTTAATGTAACATTATCTATATCGTGAATTAAACTTTCTGATGTAAATCCCAAAGCGCCTCTTGCCGTTGAATACTTATATTCATTGTATACATACCCTGGATTATATTCGAAATAGTTATCAACTTTATATTTAATTTTTGCATTTTCAAAAACATAAGCATTTTTAATATATTCAATAGCAGCTAAAGAATCATCATATGGTATTTCTCTATACCTATATTCTTCATATGAATCTAAATTTCTATTTGTACAAGATGCAAGAAAAAAAACAAAAATGAGCAGTAATAATAGTAGTTTTTTCATATTGGGTAACCTCTTTTATAAAAAGTATATATGTATAATTACATTTGTCAATAGATTATAAAAAAGTTAATAATAAATAGTAAGATGCATGACATTTAGTTGTTATGTTATAATTAACATAAGAAATATATAAGGAAGAATAAATCATGAATGAAAATTTAATTGTAAGATATGGCGATCTTTATCTAAAAGGAAAGAATAGAAATTACTTTTTAATGATGGCAAATTCTCTTCTTGAAGAAAAACTAAGACACTTAGATGTTAAGATAAAAGCCTATGGTGAAAGAGTCTATATCGATATGAAAGACGAAAAACTTGAAGACGTTATCAATGCATTAAACCATGTATCTGGTCTTTTTTCATATTCTTTATATACTAAATGCAACCTTAATATGGACGAAATAAAGGCCCTTGCCTTAGAAACATTTGATAAATACCACAAGAGTGGTGAATCATTTAAAATAGAAGCTAGAAGAACATATAAACAGTTTGAACTAGATTCTATGGAGATAATGAAAGAAGTAAGTGCTCACATCCTAAGAAATAGAAAAGACTTATTAGTAGATGTACATAATCCTGATTTGACTATAAATATTGAAATAAGAGAAGATGGAGCCTATGTTTTAACATCTTCAATTAAAGGTCTTGGTGGATACCCAACAGGTACTGGCGGAAAGGCACTTCTTATGATGAGTGGTGGCATTGATTCACCAGTTGCTGCATTTGAGCTAATTAAACAGGGAATGACTGTTGAAATAATTCACTTTGAATCTACCCCTCTAACATCTATTGAATCAGCACAAAAAGTAATAGATCTTGCGAAGAAAATATGTGCCTATACAAGAGGAGAAAAGATAGTTCTTCATATGGTTCCATTCAAAGATGTTCATAACGAAATCCTAACTAAAGTAAGAGAAGAATATTTAATAACTATCATGAGAAGATGCATGTATAGGATTGCAGAAGGTATCGCAAGATATAGAAAAATTCCTGCAATCGCAAATGGAGAATCTTTAGGACAGGTAGCATCTCAGACGATAGAATCGATGTTTGTAATAAATAATGTAACCAATTATCCAGTATTAAGACCTCTACTCACAATGGATAAAAAAGATATTATCAAAATATCTAAAATGATAGATGCCTATAATATTTCAATTAGACCATTTGAAGATTGTTGTACTGTATATGTTCCAGAACACCCAGCAACTAAACCTAATATAAAAGTATGTATAGAAGAAGAATCAAAAGGTGACTTTGATAACCTAATAAAAGAAGCAATAAAAAACACAAAAAGAATAACTCTAAAAACGGATTCAGATTTGGATCTTGCATCTTTAGGTTTCACAGTTCAAGAAGCACTTGAAGAATATTTAGAAAAATAATTTTTATAATACAATTTCAAAAAAGTTACACCAATGTAAATAAAACTTAACATATAAAAATCATTTAAATACAACTCAAATGATATAATTACGTTGGAGGAAACTAAATGTCGATTGGAGAGAGAATAAAGAAAACACGAATAATGAATGGCATTTCACAAAACGAACTAGCTGCAAAAATATTTGTAAGTAGACAAACAATTTCTAAATGGGAAAACGATGTGTTGTTGCCTGATCTTAACAATTTAGTAGAATTAGCAAAGTTTTTTCATTGCACAATAAACACATTAATTGATGGAAAGGAAAGTGAATTTGTTTTATGTAAAACAAAGGAAATAAAAAGACAAAAAGTATTAAAATATTTATTTCTTTCTACGAGCATTGTCTCTTTTTCTATTTTACTATTCATATTATTTTTAAGTTTAAAAGATATTACTACTTACGGAACAAAGATAAACACGTTTGGTATATTTGCTTTCTGTTTTTACCTTCTATTTTTAATCTTTATAACTTTATTCATTGTTAGAGTAATAGATTGGAGGCAAGAATAGAATGATTGGAGAAACAATAAAAGAAAATCGTATCAAAACCGGGCTATCTCAAGATGATCTCGCGAAATTATTGGCAGTTAGTAGAACCACTATTTATAAGTGGGAAAATAATCAACAACAGCCAAACACTGCCAACATTATATCTATGTCGTCAATATTTAAGTGTTCTATCGATGAATTAATAGGGTTTAATTTAATTATAGATAATCATGAGAAAGACAATAAAAAAGCAATAAAACATTTTATTATTAATGTAATAGTTCTTTTTGCTGCATTTGTTTGGTTTTTCTTATTTTGCTTAATGTTAATATTGGACACCATTAATCAAGATGCCACATTAGTATCCCTGAATATTTATTTTATCTTTGAACTGCTTTCGATTTCTGTTTTCATCCTTTGTTTCATTACATTTTTATATTTTGCATTAAGGAGGTAGATGATGAAAAAAATTCTAATAATTATATATTACATTTTTATTTTTTGTTTTATGTGGTTGCCAACAACAAGAGAGAGTTTATGCGAATCATTGGTGTTAGATAATTTTAATTATAATATTGTTAGGTTACCACACTTTGAATATGCGAATGATTTTTCTTCCTTTGGAGATATGCTTGAGTATGAAATATTATCAGATCCCGATGATACAACATCATGGTCTAATTCAATAAATATTACAAGTAGCTATGAATCGGTATTTGGAACAAGTAGTGATTCTGATTACTATGATTTTTATGTGGGATCGACTTCAAAAACATTTTATGTCCAGTTATCAGATATGATTGCAAATGCAAATGCGTACATTAATATTTACGATAATAATTATAATTTAGTGTGTTCTTATTCAAACAATACACAAAAAGATTATGAACATATGGTTCAATACGTTTCCGGCAACGATATAATAATCGTTGATAATTTAGCATACATACCAGCTGGTCTAACATTTCATATTAAGGTTATTGCTGTGAATATGGCAACGCCATACACTTTAGAAATTATCAAAAACCCAAATTTTTCTGGTTATAGTTCTGTTCTAGATAATGGATATGATAAAATTTATACAGGAAATAAAACGACAATAAAATACAAAATAGATCCTTCGATGAATACCTTGATTTATAATACAACCTTCACGTATTCTTCAGTTTTCGTTGATGCGTTGTCAATATGGAATTCATTAGGTTCTAATATTGACCTTCAAATAACTACTGATAATAATTATGATGTGCTTGTTGAAGCTCAACCATCGACTATTATGGCATATTATAACGACAATAGCATAGGAGTGTGTTTGTATTCTATCATTAATGAGGGATTTCTTTTTTTGACAAAAAGATGCTATGTTCCAACGAACATATACATACTTAATGATTTTTCAGGCATTTCATCGTATATAGATGCACAGGGAATATCAAATTATCCAGGATACGCATCAAGCTATATTTATAGACAATTTGCTTTACAAACGCTTGTTCACGAAATAGGGCATTCTTTAGGAATAAATCACTATGATGTAAACAGATGTTGTAATAATATGTTCGAAATGGCAACTTGTTATACAAAGATGGGAGATGGCGATATTTCTTCTCTCCTTTATAATTGGGGTTAATTTTATGAATAAAAAGGTAATTATTGCGCTTGCATTTGTGATTTCAATATTTGTTTCGTTCGCAATTTATTTTGTTTTTTGTGTTCAATTTTCTTCTAAATTGATAGAAGATAACTCAAATAAATATATTGAAAATAGTTTTTATTTATTTGGGAAGGTTGTTGAAAGGGATGAAGGCATATATAAAATTCAAATCATATCTTATTATCAAAATCCCTCTCTAGCAAATACTAAAATAGATGAATATGTTGAATTTACATATAACGAAAGAAAAATAGTTTTTGTTTCCTATAGTAACTATATTCATAATGATATTAAAAAAACTTCAAAAAACATTATTTTTAGAAATATATTTGATATTGAAATAATTGAGGAAACAATAACCAATTATCAAGAAAATTACAATTATTTTTTGAATTTTGAGAAGGCGAGCATTACGACTTTAGAAACCAAAGATCAATTAGAAATTGGTAGTAACTATTATTTTGATATTTCTAATAACGGCATTGAAAGAATCGATGAAAATAGATTACTAATAAAAGAACAAAACAATGTTAATTCCATTTTGTTACTTAAAGGAACGAAAACTTGGTACAAACCCGACTATGTTTACACCAACTATAAGCCAATAAAAGTTTTAAATAGTATATCAAATGAGTTTGTTCCTTTTGAATTAGAACAATGAATTGGATTAATTTCAATATTTAAGTAAATCTATATATTTAAAATGTCATAAAAAATATTTGACTATAATCACTAAAAGTGATATTATATCACTCGGTACATTTTTAATACCCACGAAGCCCTTTTAATTATTATTAGGAGGAAATTAAAAATGAAAACTACATATATGGCCAATAACCAAAATGTCGAGAGAAAATGGTATTTAATCGACGCTACTGGCAAAACATTAGGAAGACTTGCAACTGAAGTTGCAAACTTACTCAGAGGAAAAGGAAAACCAATCTTCACTCCTCATGTTGACTGCGGAGACTATGTTATCGTTATCAATGCCGAAAAAATCCACGTTACAGGCAAAAAGTTAACAGACAAAGTTTACTACAATCATTCACAATATCCAGGCGGACTCAGAGTTACTACTCTAGAAACAGTTTTAGAAAGAACACCTTGCAAAGCTGTTGAACACGCTGTTAAGGGTATGTTACCTCACAACAAACTCGGAAGTGCTTGTTATCGCAAGCTCTACGTTTACGCTGGTGAAGACTACAAACAAGTAGCTCAAAAACCTGAAGTATACGAGGTTAAATAGGAGGAGTTATGGCAAAGAATCAAGTTGTTTACTACGGAACAGGAAGAAGAAAAAGCTCTGTAGCAAGAGTTAGATTAGTTCCTGGAACTGGTGAGATTACAATTAACGGTCGTTCTTTTGAAGAATATATTCCTAATGGACTCTCTAGACTTGATGTACTACAACCACTAGTTATTACAGAAAGCCAAGGCACTTTAGATGTTTTTGCAGATGTTAAAGGTGGAGGAATCACTGGTCAAGCTGGAGCCATCCGTCATGGTATCTCTAGAGCATTACTCGAAGTTAATCCAGAGTACAGAAAATTATTAAAACCTGCACATATGTTAACTCGTGACCCTAGAGCTAAAGAACGTAAGAAATACGGTCTCAAAAAAGCAAGAAGAGCGCCTCAATTCTCAAAACGTTAATTTTCTGGATTGGAACCAAAAAGAAGAGAAGGTTTATGCCTTCTTTTTCTTTTGCAAATACATATTGTGCATAGATTTAACCATAATCAAACTAACAACGCCATAAGTATTGAATAAATTTATAATTATGTTATAATTAAGTTGAAGATGTACAATATTTTACAAATAATAAAAAGGAGAATACAAATTATGAGTTACATTGACATTTCTCTAACTAACGAATACATTTTCTTTGAATTGATTGATCATCAAACTGGTATTCCACTAGTTAATCCACAATTTCCAATTGGCATAGGAATGAATTTTGGAACACTATACGACCTTGGGTGTGGAATAAGAATACATGAGCTATTATCTGAATATCATTTATCTTTTTCTGATGTTTTAAGCGCAACTCTATATCTATATGGAACAAATAGCGTAGGAGATATGGATGTATATTCTACTAGCGGTGCAATAAGTGATAGTCCTATCACACCAACGAACTTCAATTATGAAATCCCAATAGAAGATACATATGATAGTACATATTGTGGGTATTTATTTAAAATGTCAACTCTAAGTGCAATTAGCTATAGCACATTTATTAATACTGGTTCCTATATTAGGATAGAATTTTATGATAACACAAGCATTTATGTTTCATCTCTTCCAACTAAGAGAAATTATTTTTATGGCGAACAACTTGACCTAACAGGACTTAAAATAAAGTTTATAAAAAACGATAGTACAGAAGTAGAAATATTTAATTACACATCAACTCCTTTAAATAATGCATATTTATATCCTACCAATAATACAGTAACATTTTATTACGCTTTAGGTGATGCAATCAAAACTTGTAGTATTCAAATAAATGTAGATAACTCAAAAGAAGATATTCTATATGATACATCGGCACTTGATGGAAGTGGTAATGAAATGCATGATTTTGATATTCATATGCCATCCACACCTCCTCCTCAAAATGGATTTCCTGTAGTAGTCACAATTCATGGTGGTGATTTTACTGGGGGCAACAAAGAAGACTATGATTATATTGAACCATTTCTCAATAGCAATGGATGTATTCATGTGAATATGAACTATAGAGTTATAATAGGCACGCACCAACCTACAAATAGCTATTATGATGATATGCTAGACGATATAAATGCTTTGATAAACTATTTATACAACAACGCTTCTAGATATCATATTGATACTTCAAAAATAGCACTAATGGGATACAGTGCTGGTGGAAATTTAGCACTATGTTATGCGCTACGTTCTAAAATTGCCTATAGCGGAATAAACAGTGCCATACCAATTGAACTTATAATTACTGAAGGAGCGGTAACATTTAGTGAATTAACGGTTGATGAAAATGTGATAAAAACCATCGAAGGTGCGTATCTTCAAAACCCAAATATTGATTCAATAACAAGAACGCTTTTGTGTTTATCAGGATATGTTAGTTTAAATGATATAGCCATCATAAAACCAGAAAACTATCAATCTGCATTGAATGACTTGCTTTTCCTAATTGTTCAAGGAACTGGCTATAACTATGGCGGTACATCTACTGGAGATGGTGATATGGTTGTTCCGTTGTGTGATGCAGAAGCGTTGTTTAATCAAAACTTGATAGCTAATAGATATTCTTCCGATTATCCTATATTTGTTATAAATTACTGTAAACATTGGAGTGATAACCCAACTGATACATCTTATAGAACTGCAATAAGCCAATCACATACTAGTGGATACTATATGGCCTTTAACAATATCATTACTGCTTATAAAAACATTTCTAACAACAATAACTCTTAGGTATTTAATTATGAAACGCATAAGAATAATAGTATTAATTCTATCCTTGTTGTTAATAATCATTGGTTGTACAAGTGATGATACTAGTAGTACAACTTCTTTAACTACGACTAAAGATAATGTGACTACTACAACAGTAGATAACAATAGTAGTACAACATCTAGTAAAGAAATAACTACTACTAAGGAGGATACTCCTACAACTACTACAACCTACAATGAACCAACTACGACACAGAAGCCAGTTACTACCACAACCAAAGAAGTAGTTACTACTACAAAAGAGAATATCACAACCAAAAAAGAACCAGTTATAACTACTACACAAGAGATAATTACTACTACAGAAGAGAAAGTTACAACAACGCAAGATACTATCACAACTACAACTAAAGAAAACATAACCACAGAACATGTCCATAACTATTCAACTGATTGGGTTATAGTACAACCAACTGATACAAAAAATGGATATAGATATAAGAAATGCGATAATTGTGATGATATCTATATTGATCCAGATTATTTAATAGATTCACTATCTTATATTGATGGCCTTATCTTTGAACTATCAGAAGATAAATCATATTACATTGTTTCAAATAAATCTGATTATAAATATGACATAGCAGTTATTCCGTCGTTATACAATAATAAACCAGTAAGAGAAATAAAAGATCGAGCTTTTTTTGGATGCAATAATGTATCGTCTATTTATTTTTCTAATAATATAACATCTATTGGCAACTATGCTTTCTATGGTTGTTCATCTTTAGCATCATTAACAATACCAAATAGTGTTTTATACGTCGGGCAAAGAGCATTCACTGGTTGTTCATCTTTAGCATCATTAGCGATTCCAGATAGTATTACAAAAATAGAAGATTTTTCTTTTCAATCTTGCACATCTCTAAAATATTTAACAATACCAGATAGCGTTACTACTATTGGAGAGTATGCATTCAGTTGGTGTTCATCCCTAACATCATTAGCAATTCCAAATAGCGTTAAATCAATAGGTACTCTTGCATTTTCATATTGTTCATCCCTAACATCAATCGTTATACCAAGCAGTGTGATATCAATGCAGAGCGGAGCTTTTTCGAGTTGCTATAGACTCGTAGAAATAATTAATAAATCAAATATAAATTTAAAAGAAGGTTCCACTGATAGAGGATATATAACGTACTACGCAAAAAACATAATTGATGAGGAATCAAAATCAAAGTTATCAAAAACCGAAGAAGGTTTCATTATATATTCGGATGACGATAATAAAGTGTTAATTGATTATGTTGGAGAGGCGGCAAATGTAACTATTCCAAATGATGTAACCTCAATTAATCAATATGCATTCTATCAAAACAAAAATATAGTCAGTGTTGTTATTCAAAATAGTATAACTTCTATAGAGCCAAACACATTTTATGACTGCGAAGCACTTGAGTTGGTTGATATTCCAAGTAGCGTCACATCGATAGGAGAAAATGCATTTAACCGATGCACATCTCTAACTTCAATCACAATCCCAGATAGTGTCACATCAATAGGAAACAGTGCATTTGATGTTTGCAAAAATTTAAAGAGAGTAAATATCTTGAATCTTGAATCATGGTGTAATATTGATTTTGAAAATGTTTATTCTAACCCAATATGTTATGCAGGTGCATATTTATTTCTTAGCGATGAATTAATAAAGGATTTAATCATTCCAAATAATATAATGGAAATAAAGAAATTTGCTTTTAATAATTATCCACTTTTAACATCAATCACAATCCCAGATAGCGTTAATTCAATAGGAGATAGTGCATTTCGCGCTTGTTCATCTCTCGCATCAATCACAATCCCAGATAGTGTCACATCAATTGGAAAGAGTGCTTTCAGTTCGTGTAAGTCATTAATATCTGTTGTGCTCCCAAATGGTCTTTTGAAAATAGAAGACTACTTATTTACTAGTTGCTCATCTTTAACATCAATCACAATCCCAGATAGTGTCACATATGTTGGATATGGAGCTTTTGAAAATTGTTCATCTCTAATGTCCGTATCTATCGGAAAAAATGTGGCATCAATAGATGGTTCCGCTTTTTATAAATGTTTTAAACTGATCGAAGTAATTAATAAGTCAAGTTTAGAGTTAACTGTGGGATCATCTGATAATGGAAGTATTGCTTATTATGCAAAAAGCATTGTAGATGATGAATCAAAATCAAGATTATCAAAAACAGAAGATGGATTCGTTTTGTGTACTATTGATGATGAAGTCATCCTTGTTTCTTATCAAGGAGACAGCGAGAATGTTGTAATTCTATCTAGTGTTACATCAATCGGAGAGTATGCATTTTATAACTGTTCATTTTTATCATCGGTGGTCATCCCAAATGGTGTCACATCCATTGGGGAAAGAGCATTCTATTGTTGTAACTCGTTATCATCACTCAAAATCCCAGATAGTGTCACAACAATAGGAGAGTATGCATTCGATTATTGTTCATCTCTAACTTCAATCACAATCCCAGATAGTGTCACATCAATAGGAGAGTGTGCTTTCGGTTCGTGTAAATCCTTGATATCTGTTGTGCTTCCAAATGGTCTTTTGAAAATAGAAGACTACTTATTTACTAACTGCTCATCTTTAACATCAATTACTATTCCTAGTAGTGTCACAACAATAGGAGATTATGTATCAAGGTATTGCTATAGACTTGTGGAAATTATTAATAAATCAGACATAGAATTAACAGTTGGATCAAATGATGATAAAAATATAGCTTACTATGCAAAAAGTATTGTAGATGATGAATCTAAATCTAGACTATCGAGAACAGAAGATGATTTTATTCTATGTACTATTGATGACGAAGTAATTCTTGTTTCTTATCTAGGAGATAGTGAGAATGTTGTAATTCCAAGCAATGTAACGACAATAGGAAATGGTGCTTTCTATGATTGTTCGAACATTCAATCAATCGAGTTAACAAACCACGTTACTTTAATAAGAGAAAACGCCCTATATGGTTGTTCATCTCTTGCTTCAATAAAAATGAGCAATAGCATGCAAAAAATCGAATCAAATGCAGTAATGGAATGTAAATATCTTAAAACTGTTCAATATAATGGCACTATGGATGAATGGAATTTAATAGATAGAGAACAAAATTCAATAAATACATCTATAGTTGGTTTAAAATTTGAATATTATGAATCATTGCAAGGGTGTACTATAATTTGTACGGATGGAATGATAGTATATGAAATAGAATTTGAGAGCTATTTATTAAATTAATGTTGTTAAACAATAAACTTATTATATTCTCAAAAAGAAGAGAAGGTTTATGCCTTCTTTTTCTTTTTCTAAAAGTATAAAAATGTATGCTTGAAAAATTAGAATTTTCATATATAATTCATTTTCTTTTTAATTTTTTAATAAAAAAATATAAAAAAATGTTTGCATTTTTGCTTCCTTTGATGTATAATGCTAAAATGCAGTAAAATGCGGCATTATTAATTATTTATAATAATAATTAAGGTGTGTAGTATTAAAAATGAGGTGACAGCATGTATTACAACGAAGTGAAATATGGCAAATTCCACGTAAGAAGAAACTTTGCTAGAACTAAACACAGATTGGCATTACCAAACCTAATTGAAAACCAAATAGATTCGTTTAATTGGTTTGTTACTGACGGCTTAAAAGATTTATTAAGCAATCTAGTAATTCAAAATCCAAGTCAAACACTCGAACTCTATTTTGGTGATTTTTCTTTTGGGGAACCTGAATGTTCTATTTTAGAGTGTAAACAAAGAGAAATTTCTTACACAAGACCACTTAGATGTATGGTCAAATTTAGAAACGGTGAAGTTGGTTATGTAAAGGACGAAAGCGTTCTTCTTTGCGCTTTCCCATGGATGACTCCTACTGGAACATTTATCATCAATGGAGCAGAAAGAGTTATCGTAAACCAGATCGTCAGATCTTCTGGTGTTTTATTTAAAGAAGAAGTAGACAACAAAACTCTAACATCTAACTTAATTGGTCAAGTTATCCCTACAAGAGGTTCTTGGATTGAATATGAAATGGGTTCAAGAAACTATCTCTATGCTAAAGTTGACCGTTCTAAGAAGATATACCTTCCTGTTTTCTTAAAATCTATCGGTTTTAAAGATCACGATGCAATTAGAAATCTTTTTGGTGAAAACATTGAATATTTAAATATTACAATGGAAAAAGATACTACAAAAGATTGCAATGAAGCTTTAAGAGAACTCTATTCAAAGATTAAACAAGGTGATGAAATCCCAGCTGATGGTGTTATCGCTTACCTTGAATCACACCTAATGGACACAAGAAGATACGAACTAATGGGTGTTGGTAGATATAAATTCAATAAAAAGTTAGACTTCATTGAAAGAGCTAAGGGTCATAAACTCGCAAAGAGTTACACTTTACTCGTTGAAGAAAACGGTGAAAAAGTAAAGAAGACATTCAAAAAGGGTACTGAAATTGATGATGATTTCGTTCAAATCTTAGAAAACAACCGTGAAGTATTTAGAAAGAAAGTTGACTTAGAATTTGTTTTAAGAGATGAAACAGATTTAAATAACGATGTAATCGTTGAAGTAATCCAAGTTCTTGCTAAACAAAAAGATGAGAAAGAAAAAGAAGTAAACATCATCGGTTCATATTTCTTAGAAGAAAAGAACCATGTCACTATCTCTGATATCATTGCTGCCACATCATATTATCTAAACTTAATCGAAAATGTTGGTCATTTTGATGACGTAGATAACCTTGCAAATAGACGTTTAAGACTTACTGGTGAATTAATTGCTAACCAAGTAAGAGTTGGTCTTGCTAAACTTGAAAAGAGCGTTAAAGACAAGATGTCAACTAAAGACGTTAAAGAAATGACTATTCAAAGTTTAGTTAACGCTAAACCTCTTGAATCATGTGTTAAAGACTTCTTTGGATCAAGCCAATTATCACAATTCATGTCTCAAACAAACCCACTAGATGAAATCACCAACAAGAGAAGACTTTCTGCTCTAGGTCCTGGCGGTATCACTAGAGATAGAGCTGGTATCGAAGTCAGAGACGTACATCCAACACACTATGGACGTATTTGCCCAATCGAAACTCCAGAAGGACAAAACATCGGTTTAATTTCTTCTTTAGCATCTTATGCTAAAGTAAATTCATTCGGTTTCATCCAAACTCCATACTTCAAAGTAATCGATGGAAAGGTAACTGATGAATTCGTATATATGACTGCAGATGAAGAAGCTATTCACTTCATCGCTGAAGCAAATACTGAATTAAATGATGATTCAACATTTGCTCATGAAAGAGTATATGCAAGACACAACCAAGAAACTAACCTCTACGACAGTAGTGAGATAGATTTCATGGATGTTTCACCTAAACAAATCGTTTCGATTTCTGCTGCATGTATTCCATTCCTTGAACACGATGATGCAAATAGAACCCTTATGGGATCAAACATGCAACGTCAATCAATCCCTCTATTAAAACCAGAAGCTCCTTATGTAGGAACTGGTATTGAGTATAATGCTGCTCACGACTCTGGTGTTGCTTGCATCTGTAAGGCACCTGGTGTTGTCACTTATGTTGATGGCGAGAGAATCAAAGTTAGAGAAAATGAGACAGGCATTGAAACTGAATATGCTCTAAACAAATTCTTAAGATCTAACCAAGGAACTTGTATCAACCAAAAACCAATCTGTGAAGTTGGTGAAATAGTTGCTGAAGGTGATATCTTAGCTGATGGTCCATCAATGGATAAAGGTGAACTCGCTCTTGGTAGAAACGTCCTAATCGGTTTTATGACTTGGGAAGGATACAACTATGAAGATGCTATCGTTATGAACGAAAACCTCGTTAAGAACGATATCTATACATCTATTCATATTGAAAAATATGAACTTCAAGCCCGTGATACTAAACTTGGTAAAGAAGAAATCACAAGAGAAATTCCAAACGCAAGTAAAGATTCTACAAAGAACTTAGACCCAGATGGACTAGTAATCCCTGGTTCTGTCGTTAAGGAAGAAGATTACTTAGTTGGTAAAGTAACTCCAAAAGGACAAGTAGAACCAACTCCATACCAACATCTATTAGATGCTATTCTTGGTGAAAAAGCTAAAGATGTTAAAGATTCATCTTTAAAGGTTCCTCATGGTGGAGGAGGTATTGTTCAAGCAATCCGTCACTACAAACGTCCAAAAGATAAAGATCTCCCAGTTGGTGTAAACGAAGTAGTAAGAGTTTACATCGTACAAAAGAGAAAGATTCGTGTTGGTGATAAGATGTCAGGAAGACACGGAAACAAAGGTGTCATCTCTAACATTCTTCCACAAGAGGATATGCCATTCCTCGCTGATGGTACACCACTAGATATTCTATTAAACCCACAAGGTGTTCCATCTCGTATGAACATCGGTCAAGTTCTTGAAGTCCATCTAGGTATGGCTTGTAGAAATCTTTCTATAAAAGCTCAAGAAGAACTCAAGAGAGAAAGAAAAGAACGTGGTGAAAAAGCTCCAACTCAAGAAGAGTTAGATGCTGTTAAAGTTTTATCAGCTACAGAAGTTTTCGACTGCTGTAGAGATGATGACTTAAATGATATGATGGCTGAAGCTGGAATGACTCCAGATGGAAAGGTTGACGTATACGATGGTAGAACTGGTGAAAAGTTTGATAATCGTGTAAATGTCGGCGTTATGTATATGATTAAACTCGACCATATGGTTGATGATAAGATGCACGCAAGAAGCGTAGGCCCATATGTTCTCGTAACACAACAACCTTTAGGTGGTAAAGCACAAAATGGTGGCCAAAGATTCGGTGAAATGGAAGTTTGGGCACTTGAAGCTTATGGTGCAGCATATACACTCCAAGAAATGCTTACAGTTAAATCAGATGATATTCTCGGTAGAAACAAAGTTTCTAGAGCTATTTCTGAAGGTAATGAAATACCTGAACCTAACCTACCAGAATCATTCAGAGTATTCACTAGAGAACTCCGTTCTCTTGGTATCTATGTCGAATTAATCGATAAAGAAACCGGTAAAAATGTTGTCGACAATTCACTTGTAGATGAAGAAGAAGACAACTACATCAAAAAAAATCTATTCTAGGAGGTAAGTTATGAGTCAAAATTATTCACATCTAAAAATCAGACTTGCATCACCTAAAGAAATAGAATCTTGGTCATATGGTGAAGTATTAAACCATGAAACAATCAACTATCGTACTTTAAAACCTGAACGTGGTGGTCTTTTCGCAGAAGAAATCTTCGGTCCATGTAAGGATTATCAATGTTCTTGTCCTTCTAAATCAAAGAAGAACACCAACATTGAAAATAAAAAGTGTCCTATCTGTGGTGTAGAAATCACTGAAGCGAAAGTTAGAAGAGAAAGAATGGGTCATATTACCCTTGCCGCTCCTGTAGTACACACATGGTATTTAAAGAGCACTCCTTCAAAACTTGCTTTACTTTTAGATATCAAAGCTGGTGAACTTGAAGAAGTAGTATATCTCGCATCATATATTGTTGTTGAACCGGGTGAAGGCACTGACCTCGAATTCAAACAAATATTAAGTGAATTCGAATTCAAAGAAAAATACGATAAATATGGTAATAGATTCAGTGCTAAGACTGGTGGTGAAGCTATTCTCGCCCTTCTTAGAAAATTAGATCTTGAATCAGAAGTTAATTCTTTAAGAAAAGATTTAAAGAGCTCTTCTAAACAAAAACGCGAAAGAGCTGTAAAGAGACTTGCTGTTGTTGAATCATTCAAGAATTCAGACAACAATCCTGAATGGATGGTACTCACAGTTCTCCCAGTTATACCACCAGATCTAAGACCTATGGTACAACTTGATGGTGGTAGATTCGCTACAACTGGTCTAAATGACCTCTATAGAAGAATCTTAAACAGAAATAACCGTCTTAAAAAATTAAATGAATCAAATGCACCTCACTTAATTACTAAGAATGAAAAGAGACTTCTTCAAGAAGCAGTAGACGCTCTAATTGATAACTCAAAGAGAGGTAAAAAAGCTGCCGTTTCTGAAAGAAATCACCCACTCAAGAGTTTATCTGACCAACTTCGTGGTAAACAAGGTCGTTTCAGACAAAACCTTCTTGGTAAACGTGTTGACTATTCAGGACGTTCAGTTATCGTCGTTGGTCCATCTCTTCAAATGCATCAATGTGGTGTGCCAAGAGAAATGGCACTCATTCTCTTCAAACCTTTCGTTATTCATGAACTCAAAAAGCAAGGTATCGCTACTAACGTAAAAGGCGCAAAGAAATTAATCGATAACAAGGATGATAAAGTATGGGGTCCACTTGAAACTGTGGTACTTGAACACCCAGTTCTCTTAAACCGTGCTCCAACTCTTCACAGACTTGGTATTCAAGCATTTGAACCAATTCTAATCGATGGTAAAGCCATCCAATTACACCCACTTGCATGTCCAGCTTTCAATGCTGACTTTGATGGTGACCAAATGTCTATTCACGTTCCACTATCAGAAGAAGCTCAAGCAGAAGCAAGAGTAATGATGCTTGCATCATCTAATATCCTAAACCCTAAAGATGGCAAACCAGTTGCGATGCCATCACAAGATATGGTTCTTGGCAACTACTACCTCACTATGGAACAACCTGGTGAAGAGGGCGAAGGAAGAATCTTTAAAGACAGAGATGAAGTTGAAATGGCTTATATGAACCATCAAATCACGCTTCATACAAGAATCGCTTTCAAAGCATCTTCACTTCCATTTGAAATGCCTGTTGAACATATCAATGATTACATCATCACAACATATGGTAAGGTTATTTTCAACACAGAACTCGTTAAGGGTTTCCCATATATTAACGAACCATCTGATGATAACCTCATCAATAAGACACCTGATATCTACTTCGTAAAATCAGGCACAAACATCAAAGAATACATCAAAGAACTTGATGAAAGCCGTAAAAACGATGATAATCCTAAAGGCGTTACTAAACCATTTGGTAAGAAGTTTTTAGGAAAGATTATTGCTCAAACATTTGCGAAATATAAAACAAATGAAACATCTAAGATGCTTGACCGTATCAAAAACCTCGGTTTCCACTATTCAACAGTATCTGGTATAACTGTTTCTGCATTTGATATTGAAGTTTATAAACCTAAATATGAAATCGTTAAGAAAGCACAAGAAAGAGTTAACAAATACAATGAGTGGTATGAACTTGGTGAAATTACCAACGAAGAAAGATATAGACTCGTTACATCAAAAGTTTGGAAAGAAGCAAATAAACAAATTACTGATGAACTAATCAAGAACTTAAGAAAGAACTACACAGACAACAACCTCTTCATTATGCTTGATTCTGGTGCCCGTGGTAATACATCTAACTTCTCACAACTTGCTGGTGTTCGTGGACTTATGAACGATACTAAAGGTAGAGCTATCGAAATTCCAATCACTAACTGTTTCCGTGAAGGACTTTCAATGCGTGAATTCTTCGTTTCAACTCACGGCTCAAGAAAAGGTTCAACAGATACAGCACTTAAGACTGCAGACTCAGGTTATCTAACACGTAGACTTGTCGATGTATCACAGGACGTTGCGATTAGAGAATATGACTGTGGTACAGATAGAGGTGTAATGGTATCAGAAATCGAAAACAAAGAAGATCCAAAACACCCAATCGAATCATTATATAATCGTATCCTTGGTAGATACACATATAAAGATTGTATCAACCCAGAAAACGGTGAAGTAATCATCAAGAAGAATGAATATATCACTGAAGATATCGCCAAGAAGATAGTAGATTCTGGCATTAAATCAGTAGGTATTAGAACTGTATGTACATGTAATTCACATAGTGGTATTTGCGTAAAATGTTACGGACGTAACCTCGCTACTAACGAAATAGTAGAAGTTGGTGAAGCAATCGGTATCATCGCATCTCAATCAATTGGTGAACCTGGTACACAGCTCACAATGCGTACATTCCACACTGGTGGTGTCGCTGGTGGCGATATCACACAAGGTCTACCTCGTGTTCAAGAATTATTTGAGGCAAGAACTCCAAAAGGTGAAGCTTTAATCGCTGAATTTGCTGGTAAGATTTCTCTCGGTATTAACACTATTACAGTTACTGGTATTTTAGAATCTAAGACTTATCCACACCAAGCTGCCGCTACTCTTCTCGTTACAGAAGGACAAATGGTTGCTGCTGGTCAACAATTAACTGAAGGTTCTATCAACCTAAGACAACTCTTAAAAGCTACAAATATCGAAACTGTTCAACAATACATCATTAGAGAAATCCAAAAAGTATATTCTAAGGAAGGTGTTGAACCAAACGATAAACACATTGAAATCATCGTTCGTCAGATGACAAAGAGACTTGTCGTTCAACTTGAAGGCGATACATCACTCCTTCCAGGATCACTTATTTCTGCAAATCATTATGCAGATGCTAACGCAGATGCACTTCTTAATGGTAAAAAACCTGCAGTTGCAACACCAATTATCCTTGGTATTACAAAGGCTGCACTTAGAAGTGATTCATTCTTATCAGCTGCATCATTCCAAGAAACTACAAAAGTTTTAACAGATGCTGCTATAGCTGGTGCTACAGACTACTTAAAGGGTCTAAAAGAAAACGTAATTATCGGTGGTCTAATTCCTGCTGGTACTGGTATCCTTCAAACTACTAAGTTAGAATACGAAGGACTAGACAAACAAGAAGAAGATACATTTGATGATTACAATCAATAATTTTATATATTACTTATAAAATAAAAAACAAGAGCCCAAAAACTCTTGTTTTTTATTTCTAAATAAATTAGAGAAGTCTAAAGATCTTTTTGTTTAGAATCATGAATACTAAATCTAAAATCCAAATGATGTTGAATCCGAAGAAAATACGGATAAGAGCAGCAATGATTTTACCTTCTTGTATTCTAGTAATAATTCCACATACCCAAGAAGTTACTGGGATAATAGCAAGAATTAAACTAACGATCCATTCTAATCCAAAATAATCGCTTCCACCTTTTGCCATTTAAGCAAACGCCTCCTAAATAATATTTATTAATAATATTATACAAGTTTTTTTATTTCTTTAAAAGATATTTTTTAAATAAAATTAAATTAATTTGAAATACGAAAAATGACACGCCTAGTAACGTGTACATAAAAACGCCTATTTTTAGATAAAAATACATAATTTTAAAATTCTGATAAATTATTTCTTGACTTATAAAATATTTTAATATAAAATATATGTCGCTGTGAAGCGAGGGGTCTAGAACCCCATATAAAAATGAAACATCCGCACTTCCTGGAAGTGTGAGCAAGAAAGGAGAATCATGCCAACAATTAATCAATTAGTAAGAAACGGCAGACAAGACAAAATCAAAAAGTCTAAATCACCACATTTATCAATTGGCTATAACACTCTAAAGAGTAAGTATACAGCAATTGATTCACCTCAAAAGAGAGGTGTATGTACACGTGTTGCAACAATGACACCTAAGAAACCTAACTCAGCTATGAGAAAATACGCTCGTGTTAGATTAACAAGCGGAATCGAAGTTACAGCATATATTCCTGGCGTCGGACACAAACTCCAAGAGCACTCTGTAGTATTAATCAGAGGCGGTAGAGTTAAAGACCTCCCTGGTGTTAAGTATCATATCATCAGAGGAACTTTAGATACTCTAGGCGTTGATGGAAGAAAACAAGCTAGATCAAAATACGGCGCTAAGAAGAGCGGCGTTAAGATCGGCTAATAGGAGGTAAGAAACATGCCACGTAAAGGGAATGTGCCAAAAAGAGACGTATTACCAGATCCAATTTATAATTCTAAATTAGTTACAAGATTAATCAATGGAATGATGGTATCAGGTAAAAAAGGTACTGCTCAATCAATTCTATATGGTGCTTTCGATATTATTGCTGAACAATCAGGAAAGAACCCTAACGAAGTATTTGAGCAAGCTTTAAATAATATTATGCCAGTTCTCGAAGTTAAAGCTAAGAGAATCGGTGGACAAAACTACCAAGTACCAATGGAAGTTAAACCTGAAAGAAAGGTTGCTCTTGGTCTAAGATGGTTAGTTAGTTACGCTAGACTCAGAAATGAAAAAACTATGTCTGAAAAGCTCGCTAAAGAAATCCTTGATGCTTCTAACAACTTAGGTGGAGCATGCAAGAAGAGAGATGAAGTACATAGACAAGCTGAAGCTAATAAAGCTTTCGCTCATTATCGTGTTTAATTAATACGAGGAAAACAAATTTATGCGTGATTACAGTTTGAATCAAACCCGTAATTTCGGAATCATGGCTCACATAGATGCCGGTAAGACAACTATAAGTGAACGTATATTATTCTATACAGGTAAGATTCATAAAATGGGAGAAACCCATGATGGTGATACTGTCCTCGACTGGATGGAAGAGGAACAAGAAAGAGGTATTACCATTACTGCAGCCGCAACCACAACTTATTGGAAAAACACAAGATTTAACATCATTGATACCCCAGGTCATGTCGACTTCACAGTTGAAGTTCAAAGATCATTAAGAGTATTAGATGGTGCAATTGCCGTCCTTGATTCACAAGCCGGCGTTGAACCACAAACTGAAACCGTATGGAGACAGGCAAGCGAATATAAAGTTCCAAGAATCGTCTTCTCAAACAAGATGGATAAAGCTGGAGCGGACTTTGAACTATCTTGTAAATCAATTAAAGATAGACTCGGAGCTACTGCCAAAGCTATTCAAATCCCAATTGGTGCAGAAGATAGCTTTAGAGGAATTATAGATATCGTTGAAAGAAGAGCCTATGAGTATCACAATGATAAACAAGAAGAACCAGAAGAAATACCAATTCCAAAAGAATTAGTAGACGAAGTAGAAAGAAAAAGAAGTGATTTAATAGAAACTGTATCTGACTTTGATGACGAACTTATGGAACTCTATCTTAGTGGTGAAGATATTGAACCAAGTTTATTAAAAAAAGCTATCAGAAAAGCGACATTATCCGCTACATTCTTCCCAGTTCTTTGTGGATCAGCATTCAAGAATAAAGGTATATTACTACTTTTAGATGCGATAGTTGATTATCTTCCTGCACCATCAGATGTAGAAATGGTAAAAGCTACAAAAAAAGATGGCACAGAAGTAAAACTATCTTACGAAGATAGCGCTCCTTTTGCAGCATTAGCCTTCAAAGTAATGACCGATCCATTTGTAGGAAAACTCGTTTACTTTAGAGTATATTCTGGCCACTTAGATAAAGGTGGAGTAGTAGTCAATACTGTCACAGGTCAAAAAGAAAGATTCGGGAGAATCTTACTTATGAACGCTGATGAAAGGGAAGATATAGATAGTGTATATAGTGGTGATATTGCCGCTGTAGTTGGCCTAAAAGATACAACCACAGGACAAACACTCTGCGCTATCAATAATCCAGTTCTCTTAGAATCGATGACCTTCCCTGAACCAGTAGTAATGATTGCAATCGAACCAAAAACTAAAGCCGACCAAGAAAGAATGGCAAACGCCATTCAAAAACTAACTGAAGAAGATCCAACATTCAAAAGCTATACCGATAAAGAGACAGGCCAAACAATTCTCGCAGGTATGGGTGAACTTCACTTAGATATTCTCGTTGAAAGAATGAAGAGAGAATTCAAAGTTCAAGCTAATGTTGGTAATCCTCAAGTATCATATCGTGAAACATTCACAGAAAAAGGCACCGTAAGGGGTGACTTCATCAGACAAACTGGTGGTAAAGGTCAATATGGTGATTGCGTCATTGAATTTGAACCAAATCCAGGGAAAGGTTATGAATTCCACGATAAAACAACTGGTGGTGTTATTCCAAAAGAATTCATTGTATCCATTGATAAAGGTTTACAAGAATCAATGGAATCAGGAGTTCTCTGCGGATATCCTATGATGGATATCAAATGTAGTGTTGTTGATGGCTCATATCATGAGGTTGATTCAAGTGATCTTGCTTTTAAAATTGCCGCCTCTATGGCTTTAAGAAATGCTAAGGACGTTTGTAAACCAACTTTACTAGAACCAATTATGGCAGTAGATGTAGTGGTCCCTGAAGTTTATCTTGGAAGTGTTATGAGCGACCTCACTCAAAGAAGAGGTAGAATCGAAGGTCAAGAGATTAGAACTATCGATGCCAAGATATCAGCTATGGTTCCACTTGCCAATATGTTTGGTTATACAACCGCTCTTAGAAGCTTAACTCAAGGTAGAGGAACATCAACAATGAGATTCTCTCATTATGAAACTGCAGCCAAATCTGTACAAGAAGAAATAATAAGAAAGAGAAATGGCTAAAGTTTGATATTGAAATAATCTAGATTATTTGTTAAAATTAAAAAGATGTAAAAAATCAAAATTAAAAAGATAAAAAATATATAAAGGAGAAATAATTAAATTTAATTATGGCAAAAGAAAAATTTATCCGTAACAAACCACATTTAAACATTGGTACTATCGGACACGTTGACCATGGTAAAACTACTTTAACAGCAGCTATTACATTATATCTTGCTAATAAAGGCTTAGCTAAAATGGCTAGATACGACGAAATCGATAAAGCACCAGAAGAAAAAGCTAGAGGTATCACTATCAACTCAGCTCACATCGAATACGAAACTGAAAACCGTCACTACGCACACGTAGACTGCCCAGGCCACGCTGACTATGTAAAGAACATGATCACTGGTGCTGCTCAAATTGACGGCGCTATCCTCGTAGTTTCTGCTCCAGATGGAGTTATGCCTCAAACTCGTGAACATATCCTTCTTGCTAGACAAGTAGGCGTTCCAAAAATCATCGTTTTCTTAAACAAAGTTGACCAAATCGCTCCAGAAGATGCTGAATTAATCGACATCTCTGAAATGGACGTTAGAGATCTTTTAACAGAATACAACTTCCCTGGTGATGAAATTCCAGTAATAAGAGGTTCTGCATTAAAGGCTCTTGAAGGCGACCCAGCTTACACTCCAGCTATCCAAGAATTAATGGACGCTGTAGACAACTATTTCGACGTTCCTGAACGTGACAATGCTAAACCATTCTTAATGCCTGTTGAAGACGTATTCACTATCACTGGTCGTGGTACAGTTGCAACTGGTAGAGTAGAAAGAGGTCAAGTTAAAGTTGGCGATAAGGTAGAAATCGTTGGTATTAAAGACACTCAAGAATCAGTAGCTACTGGCGTAGAAATGTTCAAGAAGACTCTTGACTACGCTGAAGCTGGTGACAACATTGGTTTATTACTCCGTGGTATTGATCGTGAATCAATCGTTCGTGGTCAAGTTATTGCTAAACCTGGATCAGTTAAACCTCATAACAAATTCACAGCTGAAGTTTACGTATTAACTAAAGAAGAAGGTGGACGTCATACATCATTCTTAAATGGTTATCGTCCTCAATTCTACTTCAGAACTACAGACGTAACTGGCGTTATCCAACTCCCAGAAGGCGTAGAAATGGTTATGCCTGGTGATCACGTTAACATGACTGTTGAATTAATTCACCACATCGCTCTTGAACCAGGAACTAAGTTCTCTATCCGTGAAGGTGGTAGAACTGTAGGTGCTGGTACAGTAACAACAATCGTTTCTTAATTTAAGAAAAGAAAGCATATTAAGCGTTACATTTGTGTAACGCTTTTTATTTCCTTAAATAGAGATATAATATATAATAATATTAGTAATAAGGAGGTAGCACTTTGAAATACACAACAATTCCAGGGCTTAATAAAAAGGTATCAAAAATCGTTATGGGCCTTTCCAACGATATTATGAATAATGGCTATGATAACGATGATAATCTAACATTTGCGTTTAATAATGGAATTAATACCTTTGACTGCGCAAGAGTATATGGCAATGGTAAATCAGAAGAATCATTTGGTAGATGGTTAGTAAGGCAAAGACGAGATCAAATCGTAGTTGTCACCAAATGTTGCCACCCAAATATCTTCGGTTTTTCAAGAGTAAATAAAAAATCAGCAATTAAAGATATAGAGGCATCTTTAAGAGCTTTAAAAACATCTTATGTAGATGTTCTCCTTCTTCATAGGGACAATAAAAAAGTTCCTGTTTCAACAATCGTTGATTTTATGAATGATATTATAAAACTCGGCTACACTAAAACTATCGGTGTATCTAACTGGAGTATCGAAAGAATTAAAGAAGCCAATGAATATGCTAAAGAAAATAACTTAGTGCCATTCACAGTATCATCTCCTAACTACTGTCTTGCGAGACTCGTTAATTTCGTATTTCCTGGTGAAGCATCTTATATATCATCAAATGAAAGCGAAGAATATAACTACTATAAAGAAAACGATATAAGAGTTCTCGCATATTCTGCTCTTGGTAATGGATTCTTATCAGGAAAATATAAAGCCGCTGAAATCGAAGATGGTACTAAACTTCCAAAGCTCACTAAAGCTTTATTCTATTCAAAAGATAATATTGAAAGATTAAGAAGAGCTGAAGAGGTCGCAAAAGAAGTAAATTCAAGTGTATCAATAGTATCTCTTGCCTATCTATTAAATCAGGAATTAGAGGTATGCCCTATAATTAGCGCTACATCATATAAACACATTGGTGAAAACTTAGGTGCACTTGATTTAAATATTAAAGATAAACTTGATTATCTTGATTTAAAAGATCTTAAAGAAGAAAAGACTAAAGAGGAAGAGCCAGAGAAACAAGAACCTAAAGAGGAAGAAACTAGTGAAGTTTAGTAAGTGTTATACAGTTTTTGATGATTGGCGGTTTAAAGAAACATTACTGGAGGAATTATTGTTTTGTGAAAAAAATATGTTTAGTATTATGCATAGTCTTAATTTTGTTTTTTTCAAGTGTTTTTAATATGCCTTCATACAAGATAGAAAACTCAACACAATTAAACGAAGAAGTAAAAATGTTATATGCTTCTGGGCAACAAACAAACGCGTTCAATACTGAAAAGGATGTACTATATAGTTCTTCTGTATGTGATTCAAAAGGTGTTGAAATGCACAATTTTGATATACACTCACCGCTTATTGAACCTCCACAAAACGGCTTCCCTGCAGTAATTACAATTCATGGAGGTGCTTTTACTAATGGTGAAAAAGAAGATTTTGATTATATCACACCACTATTAATTGATAATGATTGCATTCACATTAATATGAACTATAGATTGATATCTGATATACCATCTTCAAACGGAAATTATTATTTGGATATGCTAGAAGATATATCTACTTTAGTTAGCTTTATTTACAAAAACTCTAATATGTATAACATCGATGTAAACAAAATAATTCTTATGGGATATAGCTCAGGAGGAAATCTAGCGCTTGTTTATGGATTAAATAATTATGTATATGAAGATAAAAATAATCCAGAAAACAATATACCATTCAAAGGAATTATCACAGAAGGAGCACCGATGTTTTCTGATATCGATATAAAGAATGGCATTGCTTATTATAATAATAGTTCTTATGTACAAGATGCATCTATACATCATAAATTATCATCAATGTTATGCAAAAGCACACTTACATATGATGATTTAGAAATTGTAAATCCTCTATGTCTATCAACATACAAATGTAAGAATGTTAAGCTCATACAAGGAACAGGAATCAAATATAATAATGACGATAATTATGATAATGATAATGGTGATGCGCTTGTACCTATAACAGAAGCGCTAAGTCTAAAATTTAGAATCAACGATGATGACTGCGAAGTTATAACTTTTAAAAATTGTTTTCATTCTGAATATGAAATGTTTGTTTTACGCAAACCTGAGTTTCATGATATTTTTGTAAATACACTTCATTCAGTTATTGATGGAGAGAACTAATTATGAAAATTAAGAACTGCTCAATTATTTTTGTATTATGTATTTTTATACTTATAGGTTGTAAAGAGATAAAAAGTACAACTTCTTTAACTACGACCAAAGAAAACACAACCACTACAATAGAAGATAATAAAAGCAGTATCACAACATCTACTAATGAAGTCATAACTACTACTAAGGAAAATGCCCCTACAACCACTACACAAGAGATTATCACTACTACAGAAGAAATAGTTATAACTACTGAACATATCCATGAATATAGTGAATGGCAAATTACTAAGAACCCAACTTGCATAGACACTGGAATAGAAGAGAGAACATGTTCTTGTGGAGAAATTGAGACAAGAAGCATTGATGCATTAGGTCACAACTATTCTGAATGGATAATAGTAGAGCCTACTGATAATACAAATGGATATAGATACAAAGAATGTAGTAGATGTGATAATGTCTTTGTTGATCCAAATTATACAATTGATTTAGTATCTTGTTTAGTATATGAGCTATCTGAGGATGAATCATATTATATTGTTTCAGGGATGGAAGGCTATAACTATGATAGTGTAGTTATTCCAGATACACATAACGATAAGCCAGTAAAAGAAATAAAGAGTAATGCATTTTATGGCTGTTCATCATTAAAATCTGTCATTATTAGCGATGGTGTTGAAACAATAGGAAATTTCGCATTCTATAATTGTTCATCATTATCTTTAATAGATATGTCTGAACACATAGAATCTATTGGACATTTTGCTTTTTATAATTGTTGGTCTTTAACTACCATCACAATTCCTGTTTCAACAACAAAAATCGGTCAATACGCTTTTTATAATTGTTTTAAACTTGTAGAGATAGTTAACAAATCAAATATCGAACTAAGCATTGAACAAGAAGATTATGGCTATGTTGCATATTACGCTAAAAGCATAATAGAAGAAGAATCTCAAACAAAATTAATTACAACAGATGATGGCTATATACTATATGTTGATGGTGATTATAGAGAATTAATTGATTATATTAGCGAAAAAAGAGAAGTGGAAATACCAAATAATACTTTATATGTTAGAGCGTATGCATTCTATAATTGTGATTATATAACTTCGGTGACCTTCCCTGGAAGTGTGGTGTATGTTGGAGAATGTGCATTCTGCAATTGTACTTCCCTAATTTATATAACAATGCCTTATTCAGTAGAATACTTAGGAGCATATGCATTTGATGGGTGCACATCTTTAGAAACAATAACTGTTCCAAACAGTATTACTATAATTGAACGTTTTACATTTAGATTTTGTACTTCCTTAAAAACAATTATTTTGCCAGATACTATAACTGCAATTGGAGCTGGTGCATTCCAATATTGTACATCACTAGAATCAATTTATTTTCCAACATGTTTAACCATGATAGATGAATATGCATTTAATGAATGTACATCTCTAATGGATGTTTATATTTTAGATTTGGACGCTTGGAAAAATGTTAGATTTATTTCAAGTTCAAATATAAATTATGCCAATCCAATGACATACGCAAAGAATCTTTATTTAGATGACGTACTTATTACAGGTTAATAGAATTAATATTGAAAAACTGAGATGATATCGTATGATATCATTTCATTTTTATTTATTTTAGTTTTAGTGTATAATTGTTTAGGTATGGAGGTAAAGATAATGAAACCAATATTATTAGTAGTTATGGATGGAGTTGGATTTTCTAAGACAGGACTTGGAGATGCTGTAAGTCTTGCGAATACTCCAACACTCGATTATTTATTAAAAACTTATCCTAATACACGTCTTAAAGCTCATGGTGATGCAGTGGGTCTACCTAGTGATGATGATATGGGAAACTCAGAAGTAGGTCATAATGCAATTGGATGTGGTCAAATCTATTCACAAGGTGCAAAACTTGTTAATGAATCGATTGAATCTGGTAAGATGTATAAATCAAATGCTTGGAAAGAAGTAATTGATAATGTTAAAACACATAATTCAACACTTCATTTCCTTGGCCTTCTATCAGATGGTAATGTTCACTCAAACATCGAACATCTATTCAAGATGTTAAAAGAAGCTAAAGGTGAAGGTGTTAAAAAGGTTAGAGTACATATCTTACTTGATGGTAGAGATGTCCCTGCCACAAGCGCTCTTATCTATGTAGATGAGCTTGAGAAAGTTCTATCTGAATTAAATGATGATACATTCGATGGTATGATTGCATCAGGTGGCGGCAGAATGAAAATCACAATGGATAGATATCAAGCTAACTGGAAGATGGTAGAAGAAGGTTGGATGACACATGTTCTCGGTGAAGGAAAATATTTTGAACATGCTAGTGATGCTATCAAAGAATATAGAGATACATACAACGTAATCGACCAAGATCTTCCTGCATTCGTTATCGCAAAAGATGGAAAACCAGTAGGAAAGATTGTTGATAATGATTCTGTAGTGCTCTTCAACTTTAGAGGTGATAGAGCTATTGAAATATCTATGGCTTTTGATGAAAAAGACTTCAACAAGTTTGATAGAAAATATTATCCAAATGTTTGCTATGCTGGTCTCTTACAATACGATGGTGATTTACAACTCCCAAAGAGATTCTTAGTAAATCCACCAGAAATTAAAAATACTCTCACAGAAGTATTAGTCGCAGCTAAAATTAACGAATTCGCTATAAGTGAAACTCAAAAATATGGACACGTTACATATTTCTGGAATGGAAATAGAAGTGGTAAAGTATCAGAAGAACTTGAAACTTATATGGAAATTCCATCAGATAAAGTTTCATTTGATGAAAGACCATGGATGAAATCAGCTGAAATAACTGACGAAGTTATTAAAGCTATTAAATCTAAGAAATATGGATTTATAAGACTCAATTATCCAAATGGTGATATGGTAGGACATACTGGTTCTCTTCCTGCAACTATCTGCGCAATGGAAGCTTTAGACTTATCTCTCGCAAGACTTTTAAAGGTTGTAAGAGAAGAAGGTTACACTATGATTGTGACTGCTGACCATGGAAATGCTGATGAGATGCTTGAGAAAAATAAGAAGGGTGAAATTCAAGTAAGAACTGCTCACTCATTAAATCCTGTTCCATTTATTATCGTTGATGACGAAATAAAATACGAAATTGCGGATGGAAAGTTCGGTCTTGCGAATATCGCTCCAACAGTTGTGAAGATGTTTGGACTTAAAGCTCCAGATTGTTGGGAAAAGCCAATAATTAAATAAATACAACTATGAAATACTGCTTTTTGCAGTATTTTCATTATTATTTGGTAAAATATATATTATAGGGTGGCTATATGAAAGATTATCAAAAACTTAGAAGCGGAAGCGATGTAAGAGGAGTAGCTCTTGAAGGTATCGAAAACGAACATATTAATTTAACTGATGAGGCAGTCTATGATATAGTTAGAGCTTTTGTCTATTATTTATCTCTTAAGATGAATAAGAGCTCTTTTACTATCGCTATTGGACATGATTCACGCCTTTCCGCTAAGAGAATCGAAGAAAAGGCTGTAGAAGCTTTAATTGATAGTGGAGTATATGTTAAAAGATGTCATCTTTCTACAACCCCTTCTATGTTTATGACCACAAAACTAATAAATACTGATGCAGCTATAGAAATAACCGCATCACATCTTCCATATAATAAGAATGGTTTAAAATTCTTTACTCCATCTGGTGGTCTTGAAGCATCTGACATTAAAGAGATCTTATCATATGCAGAAGAATCAAGACATATTAATGGTACTGGGCATAAAGAAGATTTGGATTTTATGTCTATCTATTCTAAGCATTTAGTAGATATTGTTAGAAATAAAACAAACGAAGAAAAACCTCTTAAAGGACTCAAGATTATAGTTGATGCCGGAAATGGTGCTGGTGGCTTCTATGCTAAGGATGTGCTTGAAGTATTAGGCGCAGATACTTCTGGATCTCAGTTTTTAGAACCAGATGGTCATTTCCCAAATCATATACCAAATCCTGAAAATAAAGATGCGATGGCATCAATATCAAATAGAGTTAAAGAAGTCAAAGCTGATTTTGGAATTATCTTTGATACTGATGTTGATAGAGCGGGCGCTGTAGATGACCTTGGAGAAGAAATCAATAGAAACAGGCTTATCGCTTTAATATCAGCTATTTTACTCGAAGAAAAAACCGGTGGTATAATTGTCACAGATTCATTAACTTCTGATGGCTTAACTGAATTTATAAAAGAAAAAGGCGGAATACATCACCGCTTTAAAAGAGGATATAAGAACGTTATCGATGAATCAATAAGACTCAATAACGAGGGAAACTATTCCCCTCTTGCGATTGAGACAAGCGGTCATGCAGCACTAAAGGAAAACTATTTCTTAGATGATGGTGCATATTTAATCACAAGATTATTAATTAAACTTGCTGAATTAAATAAAAAAGGATTAAAGTTAAGAAGCCTTGTAGAAGATTTAAAATCTCCACTTGAAGCAGTAGAGATTAGAATGAATTTCGATACATCTATCGATTTCACTTCTTATGGCTTAAATATACTAGAAGATTTAAAGACTTATGCTAAAGAAAATAATCTATCTCTTACACCAAACAATTATGAAGGTGTTAGAATAGATTTTGATAAAGATAGTGGAGATGGATGGTTACTACTTAGGATGAGCCTCCATGATCCTATAATGCCACTAAACATTGAATCAAATGTTGAAGGGGGAGCTAGAATAATCGCCTCTAAGTTACTAGTTTTCCTAAAACAATATAATTTCTTAAATAAAACAAACTTAGAGAATTATCTAAAATAGTTATGAGTTATAAAAAATGGTTATTCATTAGAATCTTAATACTCGTTCTTGTTGTGGCTGCACTAGTTAGTGGAGTCACAATTTATGCAGTACAAGAATCTAAGCTAAAAAAAGAATCAGATGAAAAAGCTAAAAAAATTGCTGAGATTCTTCAACCATTAAAAGACGAAAGAAAAGCAATTGAAAATCAAATGGATCAAATAATCTCAGATTTTAAAACAGGGCAATATTCTGAGGGCACTATAATGTTTTTGGTCACAAATACAGATTCAAGGCTATATACTGAAATCTATAGGTTATTAATTCAAAGTACTATTCCAGGTCTTATTGCGGTTGATGAAAACTTTCCAAACGAAAACTCTATTACTGTTCAAGAACTAAGATCCTTAGAAAGCGCTAACTGGGATATAGTTATGAAAGGTGATAAGGACACTGATTTTGTTAAACTATCAAACGCAATCCAAGCGATGAATTTAAAAAAACCACAAGCAATCTATTTTGAAAAAGATGCTTATGATGAATCTTTAAATGAAGCAATCCTAGATTTAAATATTCAAACAATAATTGCTTATGATACCATCATAAATATTGAAGGCATTGCTCATTCATATAAAGCATATGGATACAAAGAAATAGACTTTAAAGATTTCCTTGGTTCGTCGATAAACGATAGTAATACAATAGCTATAACTGTTGGTTATAACAATTCTTATGAATTATATGATAATAGTGATTTCAGTAAAGTATTAACTCAAGTTGAAGGGAATGTAACTTATGAATTAATCGCTGCTGGAAATATAACACTAGCTAATGCTAGATATGATTCAATAAATCAATCTATAGTTCAAAGAAAAAAAGAGATGCTTATGGAACTTGATAGATTACAAGAAGAATATGATTTAGTTCAAAAAAGAATTGATGAAGAATCTAAAAAGATAGAGAGGTAGAATATGAATTACGATTTTGATTATGATAATAACGAACAAATGGAAGAAAAGATATTCAAAGAAAAAGTAAACGAGATGTCTACAAAAAACAAGAAAATAGTTAAACTTGTTTTTGGAATTTTATCAGTAGTATACTTTTTCGTAGGTGTAGCTCTTCTTGCTGTTGGAATAATAATTGATTTAGTTCCTCTTATGATTCCAGGATTTGTACTCTTTTTCTGTAGTGTATTAATGATTCTTTTGATGATAATAATCACAAATGCTCAAGATAGAATTAAAAATATGTCTTATAAAGAATATGAAGATAAATATATAAAGAAATCGACTATTTATCGAAATGATTTATATAGTAATGGAACTAACTCATATTATAACGCTTATCAAAATACACAGATTGAAGTACTAAAGAAAAGAGTTGAAAACCTAGAAGAAGAATTAAATAAAATTAAAAACGAAAGAAGATACTAAATTAACTATCAAAAAGTGTTGTTAATTAAAGAATATAATAGTATAATAAAAATGGTCTAAGGGGAACAATTTTTTATAACGGAGTTTTTTATGTGTGGAAAATCATTTTTAGGAGATGATTATTTATTATCGTCATCTTTAGCCAAGAAATTGTATAACGACTATGCCAAAGACTTACCAATAATCGATTATCATTGTCATCTTTCCGCAAAGGATATTTTCGAAAACAAACCAATCGAAAATATCACAAAGTGCATGCTGTTTGATGATGGAAAAGGCGATCACTACAAATGGAGAGCAATGAGATTCGATGGTGTTAATGAAGATTACATCACAGGTGATAAGGATAACTATCAAAAGTTTTCAAAGTGGGCAGAAACACTCCCACATCTTATTGGTAATCCTTTATATCTTTGGACTCATATGGAGTTATTTAAATACTTTGGTGTAACCAAAGAATTAAACCCAAATACATGCAAAGAAATATATGATAAAACAAACGAAATACTAAAAACACTTACTCCAAGAAAAATTATTGAAATGAGCAATGTACGTTGTCTTTGCACTACAGATGACCCTATAGATAGTTTAGAATATCATAAAAAACTTAAAGATATATCATATGATGTTAAAGTTCTCCCGGCATTTAGACCTGATAAAGCAATAAAAATCAATTGTAAAGGTTATAATGAATGGATAGATAAACTATCTGAAGTTACTGAAAGGTCAATAAATAATATTAAAGATTTTGAAGAAGCAATGCTTTCAAGAATTGAATTCTTCAATAATCTTGGTGCTAAAGTATCAGACCACTCAGTTGAAGACTTTATATATGAATCATACACAATAGAAGAAATAGATGAAATCTTCAAAAAGAAGAGATCAAAAGAAAGATTAACAACTGATGAAATTAATAAATATAAAACATATATTTTAGTATTTTTAGGTAGAGCGTATCATAAGTACAATTGGGCTCAACAATATCATATGGGAGCTATGAGAAATAACTCTACAAAGATGTATGAAAAACTAGGTCCAGATTCTGGTTTTGATTCAGTTGGTAAAATATGTATCAAATCACTATCAAGATTATTTGATACATTAGATTATACAAATGAACTTCCTAAAACAATCCTCTATTCATTAGATTCAAATGACAACATAGGTTTAATTACCTTAATGGGTTCATTTGGTGATGAAATTAGAGGTAAAATGCAACTTGGTTCTGCCTGGTGGTTTAATGACCATAAGGATGGCATTAGAAAACATCTTGCAGATTTATGTTCATGTGGTGTTCTTCCAAACTTTATCGGTATGCTTACCGATTCAAGAAGTTTCTTATCTTATGTTAGATTTGATTATTTTAGAAGAATACTATCAAGTTTCATTGCGGAAATAGTAAATAATCACGAATATCCTTTAAACGAAGAATACATTAAAAAGATTATTGAAGATATTTCCTATAATAACGCTAAAGAATATTTTGGATTTGAATAATAATAAATATTAAACAAAAGAAGCCTTTTGGCTTTTTTTGTTTATGATGTTTTAAAGATGAAATATTGTGTTTTAACACAATTAATAGTAAAATTATTAAGTAAAATATCTTAAGGAGAAGAATATGAGAAAAGATTTTGGTGCAAAAACTTTTTTCTTTCCACTGCCAGTTTTAATTATTGGAACATATGATAAAGATGGTGTTCCTAACGCAATGAACGCTGCTTGGGGTGGAATAAGAGATTATAATAAGATAGAAATCAATCTAGCTGAACACAAAACCACAGAAAACCTAAGAATAAATAAAGCATTAACTGTTGCTTTCGCAGATAAAGATCATGTGGCTGAGAGCGATTATGTGGGAATAGTATCAGGAAGTAAAGTTCTAAATAAACTTGAAAAAGCTGGTTTAACAGTCACAAAATCTAAATACGTTAACGCTCCACTCATAAATGAATATCCTATTTCATTAGAATGTGAAGTTGAAAGTATATCAGAAGATTTATGTGTAGTAGCTAAAATAATCAATGTTACCGCAGACGAAAAAGTCCTCGATGAAAAAGGAAATATCGATATTAAGAAAGCCCATATTATTACATTTGACCCAGCACTTAATAGATATATTGAACTTGGTGATGTTGCAGGTCAAGCATTTAAAGACGGACTTAAAATTAAGTAGAGGTAGCATATGAAAAAAGTAATTTTATCATTAATGTTAGTAATATGTAGTTTATTTATTGTTGGTTGTTCTAGTGAGGATACAACTACATATGCTGGAAGACCTACAAAGCCAAAAACCACAGCTCTTACATTTGAACCAGAAGAAAAACCACAAGTTGAAATTAAATTATCAAATGGAAAATCTATCAAGGTAGAATTGTATCCTGATGTAGCTCCAATATCTGTAAGAAACTTTATAACTCTTGCGGAAAGTGGCTTTTATGATGGATTGGTATTCCATAGAGTAATAGCGAACTTTATGATTCAAACTGGTGGTTATGAATACACTGGTCATGGTACATCAAACAAGAAGATGGTAGAAAAAGATGCTGAAACAATCGTTGGTGAATTCTCTCTTAATGGTTATACAAATGACATTAAACACGTTCCTGGTGTCATCTCTATGGCAAGAGCCACTGCTTATAATAGTGGATCAAGTCAATTCTTCATCTGCGTTGCTGATTATCCAAGTCTAGATGGCAGTTATGCTGCCTTTGGTAAGACAATTGATCAAGAATCTTTGGATAACGCTATTGAAATATCTAAAATAGCGACATACGGAGATAAGGGAGTGACAATAAAGACAACATCGAATGGAGTAACCGCCAATCAAACATTTAAAGATTTCCCGATTGAGCCAATCTATATTGTTTCAGTAAGAAGAATTGATAAATAATTTTGTTAAAAGAAGTATTTTTACTTCTTTTTTCATATTTAATTGTATAATTAAATCATAGTATTTGAGGAGCCACCCATGTTTAAGAAAATTTTAATAATTATATTATCTGTTTTATTTATAGCTACGACTTCCAGTTGTAAACCAAAAGAAGAAAATAATAATCCTAAAGTAGTATTAAATATATCAAATGGTAAACAAATAAAAATTGAACTATATCCAGATATTGCACCTGTCACAGTAGAAAACTTTTTAAGTCTTGTGGATGAGGGATTCTACACAAACGCATTCTTCCATAGAATTATTGATGGATTTATGATTCAAACCGGTGGGTATTCTATTGAAGATTATGAAAATGGCCAGAAGATGATTGTCCAAAAATATGGACTTCCAACTATTACTGGTGAATTTACAAACAATGGCCATGAAAACAACCTAAAACACACAGCTGGTGTAATCTCAATGGCTAGATCTGATGATTATGATAATGCATCTACTCAATTCTTTATTTGTGTGGCTGATGCGCCACATTTAGATGGCAATTATGCAGCATTTGGTATGGCAATGGATGAAGAATCTATTAATAACGCTATTGAAATTGGCAAAGTAGAAGTAGTCGCAAGATATGTTGGAAGTGCATATTTTGAAGCTATTCCAGTTGAACCAATCTATATTACTAGTATTGAAAGAATAAAATAAAGGAGTATCCTATGGAAAATAAAGAAAACCCAAAAGTTGAAATAGTATTAATGTCTGGTAAGAGAATTAGACTAGAGTTATACCCAGATGTTGCGCCTATTACAGTAGCGAACTTTCTAAAGCTTGTAGATAATAACTTTTATAATGGCACAATATTTCATAGAGTAATAGCCAACTTTATGATTCAAACTGGTGGCTATTTCGCAAGAGAAGCTACTATGTATGAAAAAGATGCTGATGAGATTAAAGGTGAATTTAGTAGTAATGGTGTTAAAAATGATATTAAACACGTTCCTGGTGTTATCTCAATGGCTAGAACATATATCAAGGATAGTGCATCAAGCCAATTCTTCATCTGTGTAGCTGACTGTCCACATCTAGATGGAGAATATGCAGCCTTTGGTAAAACAATCGATGATGAATCTCTTCAAAATGCAATAGATATTTCAAATGTTCGCACTGGAACGCTTTCAAGAGGATTTGAAGATTTTCCATTTACACCTATTATAGTTAAAACAATAAAGAGAATAAAATGACCGAAATATTAGCTCCTGTTGGATCTATTAAAGCTTTTTATGCAGCGATTAATGCTGGCTGTGATGCAATATATCTAGCTGGCGAAGCATATGGAGCAAGAAAAGCGATAGATAAATTCAGTGTATCAGAAATCAAAGATATTATAAAAATAGCGCATAAATATAATGTTAAAGTATATGTAACAGTTAATACGCTAATTTTTGATGATGAGATAGAAGAACTATTAAAATACACTGATGAATTATATCTTTTTGGAGTTGATGCCTTTTTAATTCAAGATTTGGGTCTTTTAAATATCTTCAGTAAAAGATATAAAGATTTAGAACTTCATATATCCACTCAAGCTAATGTAAAAACCATAGAAGAAGTTAAATTCTATGAATCTATTCCAAATGTAAGGAGAATAGTTCTCGCAAGAGAGACTGATTTTAATACAATCAAGATGATAAAAGAAAGCACTTCACTTGAGATTGAAGTCTTTGTGCATGGAGCAATATGCATGTGCTATTCAGGAAATTGCTTATTTAGTTCCCTTTTATTTTCAAGAAGCGGAAACCGTGGTGAATGCGCACAGCCATGTAGATTAAGTTATTCATTAGTAGAGGATGATAAGGTTATTAGCGAAAATAAATATCTATTATCACCTAAAGAATTAAATACCATTAATTATGTAGAAAAGCTAATAGAAATAGGTATTGATTCATTAAAGATTGAAGGAAGAATTAAAAGTCCAGAATACGTTTACTATACAACCAAGTTATATAAAGAAAAGGTATTAAACCCATCAAAGCAAATTAAAGACATAGAAATCGAGAATCTTAAAAGATTATATAATAGGGATTTTACTAAAGGATATATCTTTAATGAAGATGCGAACAATTTAGTAAACACATATAGACCAAATCACCAAGGAATATCTATTGGAAAGGTGATATCATCAACAAATAAAACTATTACATTATCTTTAAATAAAGAGCTATCAAGACTTGATGGCTTAAGAGTAATTATGGATAATGAAGAGGATTTTGGTATTACGGTAGATAAAATCTATAAGGATAATAAAGAAGTAGATAAAGCGAACACTGGAACTATAGTAATTGAATCACATAAGATACCAAAAGGCATAAAAAGTGGTGCAAATGTTGTGGTGACCTACTCCAAAAAGTTATCTGATGAGATATCATCCAATTTCGATAAAATCAATAAAAAGGCAAAGGCACTCAATTTAAAATTTATCGCTAAAATTGGCGAATATCCAGTATTAGAAGATATAAGTAGTTCTATTAAAATAACTGGTGATATGATTACCTCTAAAGCGGAAAATAGGCCAATATCAAAAGAGATAATCACAAATCAACTATCAAGACTTGAAGATACTGAATATTATCTTAAAAACGTATTATTTGATATCGATAATGATATCTTTTTGCCGCTTGGTTTAATAAATAATATGCGTAGAAATCTGCTTGGAGAATTATCAAACAGAAACGTTACTCATAGAAGCATTCATACAAATTATTCATTTGATAATAAAAATATAGAAATTACTAATGAAGTTAAAATAAAAGTTGAAAAGAGCATTCAGCTTGATGTTTCATACAACATGGGATTTAAATCATTTATTGTATCTAATTTAGATATCTATAATTATGCAAAGAATAAATATAATGATATAAAACTAGAACTTGCACTACCTAGAATAATAAATAGATATGAAGATACATTAAACGTTGATAGTATTTTAGTAAATGAAGTTGGTTCAATTAATAAGTATAATCTAAATACTTCTGTTGATTGCTATTTAAACGTCACAAATATCTACTCAGCTAATCTATTATTCAATAGGAATGTTAATAAAATTGCACTATCACTAGAAATGAATGAAAATAGAATCTTATCATTTATAGAAAGATATATTAATAAATTTGGTTCTAAGCCTAATATCGAATTAATAATATATGATAGATCTGATTTAATGATTACTAAATACTGCGCGATTAGGGCAGCTAAGAATTATAAAGAAAAATGTAATCTATGCAAAAACCACAAGTTTTATCTAAAAGATAGACTCGGTGAATTAATGCCTATTATTAGAACTGATATTTGTGGTAATAGAATATTAAATCCTAAAACTACATGTTTATTTAAGTATATGAATAATATAAAGAGTTCTGGAATAACTAACTATAGAATTAATTTCACTACCGAATCAGAAGAAGAGACTAAAGAAGTATTAAGTTCATATATAAAGAAAGAACCATTAAATGGTACTAACTATACGTATGGAAGATACCTTAAATAGATAAAGGAAGACTATTGCAGTCTTCCTTTATCCTTCATAGGTTCTTTTCCTAGGTATTTTTTATATTGTCTATAGAATGTAGTATAATCTTTATACTCACATATCTCAGATGCTTTTTTGATTGAGGTACCAGTTTCTATTAGTTGTTGAGCATAAAGTATTTTTTTCTTGTTTACGTATTGCATAAGGCTCATACCGAATCTATTCTTAAAGGCATGGCTTATCCAAGATTCACTAACATAAAACTTTTCCTTAAGTATTTTTGAATTGATTGAAACTTCTGGGTTTTCATCAATATAATCCACTATCATACTAAAGGCATCTTCTGAATCCTTTACAATATATTCATTTTCATTTGGCATGTGATTTAAACAAGAAAGAATTATATTTATAGTTGATAATTTGTCATATTCAAATTCGTCTATATTTAATACCATTTCATTTTTGATTAGGGCATCCATCAAATATTTGATTGGAGATTCATTATCTATTGAATATCTTGTGCCAAGTTTTGAAGTTATCTCTCTAATATCAGGATTTAAATCTTCATCTCTAAAATTAAATACCACCCTATCATAAGGCGTAGAATCAGATAGAATATTTAAATAATGATATATTGCTGGTTTCACAAGTATCAAATCATTCTTTCTCAAGTGGTATGTTTTACCACCAATATCAAAATCAGCTTTACCACCATAGAAAAACAAGAGTTCATATTCATTGTGAATATGCCCATAAAAATCTTCTTTTTTAGGTGTTAAAGTATAGGTATGATGGTAGAATAATTGATCTTGATCTCTCATAATACTAAATTTTAATTGAATTTTGCAAAAAATGCAATAAAAAAAGCGATTACTGCAATTGTATTGTAAGATATTTTAATATATCATTAAATTGTATCAAGTAGGTGAATTATGAAGTTATTATGCGTTGACCTTGATGGTACTCTCTTAAAGAATGATAAAACAATATCAGAAAAACAAATAAAGGCAATCAATAATCTTAAAAAATCTGAAGCCTTATTTTCGATTTCGACAGGGAGACCTACAAAAGGCATTCAAAAATACCTAAACCTTTTTAATAGAAAAATACCTCTTACTTTATTTAACGGTTCATTAGTTGAATTGTATCCTTCAAAAGAGGTTTTATTCGAATGTAAACTCGCTATGGAAGATGCAAAATTTATTATTGAATTTTTAAATGAAAAGAATCTTCCTTTTATCTATTATAGTAATGGTGATTTATATTATAAAGATGCAACTGATAGAGTGATGCTCTATATTAAATACTCTAATCTTGAGCCAATAAAAATTAACAGCATTCATGAAATAGATTATAAAAATGTCATTAAAGTTATTTGGTTCCTAAATAAAGATGAAGAGGACAATTATGATTTAACAATATTTGATAATCTAAAAGAAACGGTTACTATTAGAAGCGACTATAAATACTATGAATTCATAAATAAGGATGCATCTAAAGGTAAAGCATTAAAGATTATTCAAGATTATTACAATATAAGAGATGAAAATACCATCGCGGTTGGTGATGAAGAAAACGACATATCAATGATTAGAAGAGCTGGAATTGGTGTAGCGATGAAAAATGCTAGAGAATCAGTTAAAGCTGTAGCGGATTATGTTACTATAAATGATAATGAAAACGATGGTATCTTAGAAGTTATTAATAAGTTTATTAAAAAGAAGGAGAATATATAAAATGAACGGATTGAAGTTTAATGAAAATGCTAAGTACAATTTGATTGCACCATCAAGTATGGGTGTTAGAATAACTCCAGTTGATAGAACTGAAGTTTATACTTCCAACCTATTTAGAATGCAATCAACAAGCGCTGAAACAAATGTTTTAAATGTTCCAGCATCTCTTGGCATGTCTACACTTGTACTCACTACATTTGTGAAAGATTCACAAATAGCTCAGTTCATTAAGGGGGAACTAAGAAAAAGAAACATCAACTTTATCGGCAAAGATAAAGAAAAGGTAGGCCCATGGGGATATCGTCATCAATTCAATATTGCAGATAGTGGTTTTGGTTCACGTGCACCTAGAGTTGAAAACGATAGAGCTGGAGAAGTGGGAAGAACATTATCTACTGATGATTTCGATTTAGAAAAGCTCTTCAAAGAAGAAAAAGTTCAGATGATCCATATGTCTGGACTTATTGCGGCTCTTTCTGATGAAACAAAAGAATTCTGCCTCGCTCTTTCAAGAATGGCTAAAAAATATGGAACCATTGTATCATTTGATTTAAATTACAGAGCTTCTTTCTGGAAGGATAGAGAAGAAGAACTTGCTAAATCATTTAAAGAGATAGTATCTAACGCAGATATACTAATTGGTAATGAAGAAGACTATCAATTAGCTTTAGGTCTAAAAGGGCCAGAAGCTGGTGGTAAAGATATAGTATCTAAGATAGATGGCTTTAAAAAGATGATTGAAACTGCCAAAGCTGAATATCCAAATGTAAAAGTCTTTGCGACAACTCTAAGACAAGTTGTAAACGCAAATGAACACCTTTGGGGTGCAATTTCATATTCAGCTGAAGGTTGGAATATAATTGAACCAAGATCAATTCAAGTTATGGATAGAATTGGTGGTGGTGATGGCTTTGTTGGGGGACTTCTATATTCACTACTTAAAGGTGATGATGTTAAAACAGCTACTGAATTTGGTTGGGCAACTGGCGTTCTCGCTGCATCATCACTAAATGACTACGCAACTCCTATCGATGAAGATGAAGTATGGTCAATATTTAAGGGAAACGCTCGCGTTAAAAGGTAAGCTATATGGAAAAGTTGTTTGATATTGGAATGATTGGCCTTGGAGTTATGGGTGAAAACCTCTCCATGAATATGATTAATAAAGGATTTAGTGTATCTGTATATGATATTATTCCTGAGGTAATTGATAATTTTACAGAAGGAAGAGGTAAAAATCTTCCTGTAAAAGGATGCAAGACTGTTCAAGAATTAGTTTTATCACTTAAAACACCAAGAAAAATAATGATAATGATAAAAGCGGGTTCACCTGTAGATGAAACACTCGATAAATTATTACCTTATTTAGAAAAAGGAGATATTGTTATAGATGGAGGTAACTCTAACTTTAATGATACAATTCGCAGATCTAAAATGATGGAAGAAAAAGGTCTTTGTTTTATCGGTATGGGTGTTTCTGGTGGTGAA
>JAFXYB010000014.1 GCA_017541975.1 bacterium
GCTACTGGTGTATCTTCTGTCTTCTTTGTGAATGTACCATATTTATTTGTTACTGTACCATCTCCGAATGTGCAATATGCTTTATTGCTTTCTTCTATGAAGTAGATACCTTGACTATCTTCATACAAGTTATAATCAAGAACTCTACCATCAACGATAACCTTTGCACTAGATTCCGATACTACAACAGTCATATAGTTTTGATCAGAATCATAGCCTTCATATTCTCCTTGTTGAGTAGCTGGGATATGGGCTGCTACTGGTGTATCTTCTGTCTTCTTTGTAAATGTGCCATATGCATTTGTTACTGAGGTATCTGTAAATGTAGAATATACTTTTTGTCCATCATCAACGAAATAATATCCAGTGTCATCTTGATATAGAGTATATGACATTACTTTTCCAGTTGGATCTGTAACTTTTACGCTTGATTCAAGAACTTCAACACGCATTGAATGACCTTCACTGTCAGTTCCTTCGTATACTCCTTGATATGCTTGAGGGATAGTAGCAACTAATGCAGATTTTTCTGTAACATTTGTCGCAAGGAAATTGATATATCTGCTTCCAGAAGTATATACAAAGAATCCTTCAACAGTTACTGTCTTGCCATTTAAGGAACTGTAATCTACAACTGGATATACAAGACTACCAGTATAGTTTGCACCTTGAACTACTATATTTGTATAGTTTCCAGAAACAGTGAGTTTACCTTCAAACTTAACATATTCAATTGGTGCAGTTTCACTGAATAATGCATCAAATGTTTTAACATTTAATTCTCTAGCAGTTGGATAAGTATATGTTACTGAAGATACTAGAGTTACTGTTGGTTTACTGAATTGTAATTTGCCTCCATATACTGAAGTTACACCTTCAACATTGATGAGAGAACCTACACGTATACTTGCATAACTGAACTCTTCAGCACCATAGATGTAAATCATTCCACTGTTGTCTTTGATTAATGCACCTTGTTTTGAATATGCAACAACGACACCTTGTGTTTTATAACTTGCACCAACAACGCCGTTCAAAACATCTGCAATTGTAACAGTTTGTGCTTTTTCTTTCGCTTTAATTGTTACTCTTACTCTGTATGTTTTTGAATCAGCACCACTAGTAAGTGTGCATGTTAGATATACATCAGTGTCAGTTTCAGGACGTACGATATGACCATTGTTATCAATAATGCTCGTATTGCCTGATTCCCAGCTAATGGTAACGCTACCGAAATTAGTAGGGAGTGTAATGTCTTCTGTAAGTGCTGTTTTTGGAATTTGTGATTCAACATTCAAGAAAACATCATCTAAGTTAACATCCACATGAACAGTACCACCACCTGTCTCGGTTGGAACATTAATAATGCCACATCCTACTACTGTGAGTGATAGTAAAATCATGAGAAATAAACTAAATATTTTTTTACCCATAATTTTCCTCTTTTCTATTATCTTTTATTATTATTTTATAATAATTTCGTATAATAATTTTTCACCTTCAATTTATCATATTATTATGGTAATTACAATAATATGATAGATAAATGCCAAAATTTTTTCACACAAATTCACAAGTTGAGTATTAAAAAATGCGTTAAAAAAATCGTGCTTTGCACGATATTTTTATTTTTATAATGAATCTATGAAATTAAAAGCGCATGTTAAAGATTTTTCTGCCACAGTAAACTCATTTTTGTTGGCTTTAGATAAGTCGAGATTATCTGAAATTGAGCGAATGATTAGGAAATCTTTATTAAATCTTTTTGCAGCTGTTGCAAGTGCCATCGATTCCATATCTACTGATACAACATTATTTAAATCTGCGCCATGAAGCATATCGATACTGGTTACAAATTGATCACCAGTTAAGAATGTTCCATATGTTATATCTTTTAGGTTTGCCTTTGCATGACTTATTAGTTTTTCATTTGGATAGATTGGATCTTTTAGATGAACATCAAATGAATCAATAATCATGTCATGATACATTAGCTTTGTGGCAATACAGATGGAATTAATCTTTGTGTTAACGCTTCCTGCAATACCAGTATTGATGATAAGGTCGATGTCATAGTGATTGATTAAATTGGTGGTGGCTATTGCCATATTTACTTTACCAATTCCCGATTTAGTAACGACAATTTTGTGTTTGCCTCTTTCGCCGATGATATATTTAAAACCTTGATACTCTTCTACTACTGGGTTTTTTAGACTATCGTATGCCCTTGAGATTTCTGTGTCCATCGCTCCAACGATTGCGATAAACATTATTTAATTTTTCCTTTTTCAACGATTGTTACAGAAATCTTTTTGCCTGAACCAGATGTGAAATATACTGTTTCACCAACTTTGCAACCTTGGATAGCTTTACCAATTGGTGATTCTTTTGAAATCTTATTTTCTTCTGGATCTGCTTCAAGTACACCTACTAATTGAATAGATTTTTGAACACCTAATTCATCATAACGGATTGTGTACCATTCTTCAGCAATGATTTCATGGTTCTTTAAGATATCTTCGATTTCAGCAAGACGATTATTTAATTGTGATTGAATTTCTTTAGCTGCAGAATATTCTGCGTTTTCAGATAAGTCACCGAGTGCTCTTGCTTCTTGAATCGCTGCCTTGTTGGCTTCGATTTCAACGGTTAGAATATGTTCTTTCTCTTTTCTTAATTCTTCTAAACCTTGAGCTGTTATTTGATGTAGACGTTGTGCCATAATTATACTCTCCTATTTTCTATTATATTATTATAATATAACACTGTGTATTTTTCAAACCAATGTTATCTTTTTAAGATTTCATCAATCTTTGATTCGATTAAACCGACTCCGACATTGTGGTTTTTATCATTTGGAATGATGATATCTGCATATTTTTTAGTGCGTTCAACAAATGCTTCATGCATTGGTCTAACAGTTGTAACATATTGATTTATTACAGATTCTAGACTTCTTCCTCTTTCATTGATATCTCGTTTTAGTCTTCTTATGAACCTGATATCTGGATCGGTATCAATATAGATTTTTATATCAGATAGACCTCTTATTCTTTCGTCTTGAAGGACGAGAATACCTTCTATTAGAATTATATTTGCTGGATCTATGTGCTCTATTTCTTTGCTTCTATTGTGAACTGTGAAATCGTAGATAGGTTTGTTGACACCAATTCCATTTACTAGGGAGTTAAGTTGATAATAGAATAAATCAAAATCAATTGAATTTGGATGATCATAATTGATTTTTTCTCTTTCTTCAAGAGTTAACTCATCGTGTTTTTTATAATAATCATCAAGATTGATGAGGATTATGTTTTGACCTTTGAACCTATTCATAATCTTTTTTGCGACTGTGGTTTTACCAGAACCCGAACCACCGGCTATTGATATTATTACTGGTTTTTCCATACTATAACCTCCTTAAAATATCATTTGGAAGCAATTCTTTTTCGCATTTTATCGTAACTTGTTCAAGAGCATGTCTTGCAACATTTACAACTTCACCATTTTTATAGATGTCAGAAATTTGAATTGAGAATAGTTCTTTATTTGGAGACATTACTTCAACATTCTCGCCTTTTTCAAAATGATTTCTAACTTCAATTAATGCTTCCTTGGTATCTTTATTATATTCAAGAACAATTCCAAGAAAAGATTGATTAGCTTCTAGTCCTACTTTTGAATAGAGATTTATTGAACTATCGTTTTTGCCACTAAAGAAACCTGAGGCATTCATTCTATTTTCGCTAGCTTCTAATAGTTTCTCATATACTGATATATCTTCTATCTTTCCTTTTTCGATGTCGTTTAGAAGTTTGTTGTAGGTGTAGGCAAGACTTGCGACATAGTGAAGGCTCTTCATTCTTCCTTCTATCTTTAATGAGTCAATACCTATTTCATATAAATCTTTGATATATTCAATTGCCTCTAAATCTTTAGATGCAATTTGGAATGGTATATCCCCATTAATTTTTATATCATCTTTATAGAGATCATAGTTCCATCTACACGAGTGGGCACACCCGCCTCTATTGGCATCCCTATTAGACATATAGTTAGATAGTGTACATCTTCCAGAGTATGCACTGCACATACCACCATGTATAAATACTTCTAGTTCACAATTTGTATTCTTTTTGATGGTTTTTAACTCTTCAATTGAGAGTTCTCTTGCGAGAACCACTCTATCCATTCCCATTTTGTTGTAGAAGTTTACTGCATTTGAGTTGGTAATGGATGTTTGTGTAGAGACCGAAATATGAAGGTTAGTATATCTTTTTGCGATATAAAGGATTACTGGGCTTGAAACGATGATGCCATCAACATTTAATGCTTCAAGTTTTTTAAGATAAGGGAGTATTCCCATTATTTCTTTTTCTCTTGGGATAACGTTTACTGTGATATAAACTTTCTTCTTGAGATCATGAGCGAACTTAACTGCTTCATCTATATCATTTAAGGTGAAATTAGATGCTTGAGCTCTTAAAGAATATTCTTTTGCCCCGATATAGCAAGCATCTGCACCATAAAGTAGGGCCATTTTTAGTTTTTCTAAATTTCCTGCAGGGAGGAGAAGTTCTGGCCTAGGCATTCTTTTCATCCTCCTTTAAAAGTCCGGTTTCTTTATAGAGATATGCTTTCTCGAAAGAATCTGGATTATACTTTTCAATAAAAGTTGATTCAGTGATTTCACCTTTGAACATCTTTATCGCATCAAAATACATATCATCATCGATAAAGATTCTATCTAATAAGAGAATATCTATAGGTAAATCCTTTATGTCTGAATATGCATTTAATATTTTATCTTTATAGATTCTAAAACCACGATTATCTTCTATCGCTCTATAGAGTTCATTCCTTGTTTCTTCTTTGATTTTGATATTGAAGTTATCCTTCAAATCACCTATTGTGTTAAATTTTTCTTTAAAGTTAGATAGATGATGCCTATACGAATAAAACAACATTTGATAGCCAAATGCATTATACATATAGCTTGCATCACCTTTAAAATGAAGAATCATTTTGATGTCTTCTAGTGTGATTTCTCTCGATAAAAGGAATTTATTTAAACCAATTTGGCTAAAGAATTCTTTATCGATGTGATTGGTGATGAATGTTTCTGGAGCATAAACTACCTTATCCATTATATCTAATTCTTGGAAGAATTGAATAAGGCCTAAATCTTGGAAGATAAAGCCATCAAGGTTCTTCAAAGATTCTAGGATGTTTTTTACATCTTCTAGTTCACTATCGTGAAATAGTGGAGTAATTGATAAGAATACTCTTTTATCTGTCTTAGATTTGATATCTAATATCTCTTCTTTAGTGAAATTATGGGAACTATTAAAAGAGTAGTTTTTAAGAGAAACCACTATTGCATCACCCATTTTATTCAGTTCACTTAAATCATAGAGATAGGTTAATATCATAGTTTTATTGAGATAGACATTCCATCACCACTATCTGTGAATGTGGTGTTAAAGTTTTCTTGAAGTTTTAACCATTCTTTGAATTCGTTGATTTTTTTAACTAGACTTCTTAAGTTTTTTGATTTTATATCTTCTGGGTTTTCGTTTGTAAGACCATGGAAATTTAAATTATCAACGATAACTATTCCTAAGTCGTTTAGGAATGGGGTAAATCTTAAGAAAAACTTTTTATTTTGTGCTTTTGCAGCATCAATGAAAATTAAATCGTATTTTTTTGATGGAGTATATTCTAATGCATCTATTAATACTGGTTCAATTTTATTTTCAAGATTATAGTTTTTAATGTTTTTGATTGCTTGATCATATGCATTTTGATCTCTTTCTAAGGTTGTGACATAGACGCCTAAAGATGCCATTCTTATGGCGCTATAGCCTATTGCAGTACCAACCTCTAAACAGGTTTTTACATTGTGTTTAGAGATAGATGAGAGAAGAAAATCGAGGCCTTCATCTCTAATGATTGGTACTTTGTTTTCTTTAGCATATTCTCTTAAATCTTCGAACATTAGTTAACTATTGTTTCCTCTTCTTCGTCTTCGTCTATTTCGCCATCGCCTAAAGATAAAGACATAATTTCTTCAACAATAGAATCGAATTTAGCTTGGCAGAATGCCATATCATCTTCATCTTCAATTTCTTGTAGTTCCATAGAGCCATCATCTAGTGTAACAATTTCTGCCACATAGAATTGTCTTTCGACTTCTTGTTCAGTGCTGTCAGCGATATCTGAATAGATTACGAAACGTTTTCCGTTTTCGCTTCTATCAAATTCTTCTAATACTTGAATTGGAGTTTCTTTTCCGTTTTCATCAGTGATGAAACTTAAATCTTCGCTTTTGTTAATCATCTTGTTTCTCCTTTTAGATTTGTGTTTTTAAGTACTCGACTACTTCTTTTAGTTTTGTATTATCGTTTGTTCCGCCTTGAGCGAAATCTTTCTTTCCTCCGCCTCTTCCTTCACTAATTTCAAAGACACCTTTTAAGATTTGTGATGCATCTTTTGAAGCATTGAGGTTTTTAACGAGGATTTGAAGCTTATTATCGATATTATTTACAATCGCAACTGTGATACCTGGCTTAAGTGATGCAAGATAATCTACTAATTGTCTAATTTTTGATCTATCGAAATCTTTGAGTTCTACTACTGCACCAGTGTCACCTATTAAATCTTTATATTTTTCAAATGATGAGAGACTTGCCTCATCAAGTTTTCTTGAAACTTCTTTTTCAAATTGTTTTACAGCTTCTTGAAGGAGTGAATATTCTTTTCTAATGTTAATTACATCTTGATAAGAGAATGTGTAAACTTCCTTTGGAACATAGTCGAATTTGATATCAATAGATGCTTCTTTTGCCTTGCTTTCGAGATCATGTGCTTTATTTAAGAGTTTTTGGAAGTTATCTTTCATACCCTTAAAGTAATCTTTTTCATGATCTGCCATCGATTTTGTAAGACCAACTACTCTAAAAATTCCTGAACCAATTGATGAGATAGATTGAATCATGAATTTACCAATATCTTTGGTGTTCTTTACATGTGTACCACCACATACATCTACTGTGGCACCAAGGTCTACAACTCGAACGAGGTCTGAATACTTTTCACCAAATTCAGCAATTGCACCGAGTTTTTTAGCTTCATCAATTGATACTTCTACTGTTTTACTTTCATAAGCAGCATTAATGTATTTATTTGTGAGTTCTTCTACCTTAAGTATAACATCATCTGATAGTGATTCAAAATGGTTGAAGTCAAAACGAAGAGCTTCTGGAGATATTTCTGAACCTTGTTGAGAGACATGTGAACCAAGTGTTTCACGGAGTGCTTTAAACATTAGATGGCAGCAAGAGTGATTCTCTCTTAAAGCTTCTCTTCTATCTTCATCTACTCTTAATACGACTTTGTCACCAACATTAAAGATATATGGGTTTTCAACAATATGAAGGTGTTGTTTGTTTGGCATGGTTAAGGTATCAACTATGGCGTATGATACACCGTTTTTTGATACTGTACCAGTATCACCTACTTGTCCACCACATACAGCATAGAATGGAGTTTTATCTGTCACAAAACCTTCAGAGAATACTTTTATTACTGTAGCTTCTTCAACTAGTGATTCGTAGCCTGTGAATACTGATTTTTCTTTAAAATCTAAGTATTCTTGATTTTGTTTTGCAAAAGACTGTGCATTAGATTGTGCTTTTCTTGCACGTTCTTTTTGTGCTTCCATCATTAAGGCATAGCCTTTTTCATCAACATCAAAGTCTCTTTCTTCAGCATATTCCTTTGTGAGTTCAAGAGGGAATCCATATGTATCGAATAGTAAGAAGGCATCTTCACCTGAAATCATATTGTTTTCTGATTTAGAAATTATTTCGTTTAATTTATCTAGACCAGAATCGATTGTGTTGAAGAACTTAACCTCTTCTTGTTTAATTAGTTTCTTACATAAATCCTTTGCAGGAATTAATCCCTGATAATATGAACTCATCTCATTAATAACGACATCAGTTAGTTTATAGAGGAATGGTTCTTTAATTCCAAGAGATAGTCCGTGTTTAACAGCTCTTCTTAATAGTCTTCTTAAAACATAGCCACGTCCTTCGTTTGAGAAAAGAGCACCATCAGAAATCGCAAATGTGATTGTACGAAGGTGATCTGCGATAATCTTGAATGATGATTCACCTTGGTAGGTCTTTCCTGAAATCTTTTCTACTTCATGAATGATTGGTTTAAAGAGGTCTGTGTCGTAGTTTGTTTCAGCTTCTTGGAAGACACAAGCTAGTCTTTCAAGGCCAGATCCAGTATCGATGTTTTTCTTTGGAAGTGGTTTGTAGTTTTTCCTATCACCAGAACCATCAGAATTGAACTGACTAAATACGATATTCCAAATTTCAATATATCTATCGTTTTCTACTTCATCTTCAATAGCTTTTGAAGTGAAATCACCATATTTATCTCCTCTATCAAAGAAGATTTCTGTGTCAGGTCCGCATGGTCCTTCACCGATTTCCCAGAAGTTTCCTTTACAAGGAATCATATGACTTTTATCAATGCCTGATTCAACCCATTTATTTAAAGTATCAAGATCATCTGGATAGTATGTAATATAGAGTCTATCTTTTGGAAGATCAAACCATTTAGGACTTGTGAGTAATTCTACTGCCCAAGGAATAACTTCATCTCTAAAATAATCACCTATAGAGAAGTTCCCAAGCATCTCAAAGAATGTATGGTGTCTTGCGGTTTTACCTACATTTTCTATGTCGTTTGTACGAATACATTTTTGAGCATTAACTATTCTTGGATTTTTAGGTATTTTTCTTCCATCAAAGTATTTTTTAAGAGGTGTAACACCAGCATTCATCCAAAGAAGTGATTTGTCATCCGATGGAACGAGTGATGCGCTTTCCTCAACATCGTGGCCTTTACTTTTAAAGAAATCAAGCCACATTTTTCTGATTTCATTTCCTGTAAGTTTTTTCATGATTTATCCTCCAAATAAAAAGTCCCTGAAAAAAATATTTTCAAGGACGAAACTAATTATTCCGTGGTACCACCTTAATTCCGATAATAATATCGGCACTCTTTATATTAAGATAATATCTCCTATAGCAGCTTCAATGGGTTATTTATCTAGTTCCACCAAACCTAGACTCTCTTTGAAAATAACTGTCATTTACTATTCCATAGTACTAACGACGTGATTATTATATAATAATATAAAAAATATTTCAAGAATAAAGAATAGAGACAAAATTTATAAAAATTTTGGAAGCCTTGTAGCTCTATCTTTAGATGATATCTTGATTGCGTTCAATAGGGAGCGCATATTACCAACTAACACTAGGTGATCTTTCGCTCTTGTGACTGCGGTGTAAAGCAGTTTTTTATTCATGATGATATTGTATTGGCTAAAGACTGGAACAATAACTACTTTGAACTCGCTTCCTTGTGATTTATGAATACTTATGGCATAGGCAAGAGAGATATTAGAGATATCCTGCCCTTTATATTTGACTGTGTTGCCTTGGAAATCGACAACAATTTCTTTATCTGATAGTAAGTCTTTTACTACACCCATATCTCCATTCATAACCATATCTTCATATTGATTTACAAGTTGAATTACTTTGTCATCTAAATAATAAGTGTTAGAATCATAGTTCATTTCAAAATTATTCTTAGAATTGAGAGCCGATTGAAGATACTTATTGATAAAATCAATACCTACTTGTCCTTTATAAAGTGGAATTAATACTTGAATATCATTTTCAAGACTATATCCTTTTCCTAAAAAATGATGAATGGTTGATTCAAGCACTTCTTTTAATTCACCTGGTTCGCATTTAATGAAGCTAAGTTCATCGTGTTCTTCATCGATTGTGGTGGTAATATCCTCATCTAGAATATCGTAGGCAAGACTTATTATCTTGGAATTTTGTTTCTGCCTATGAATTTTGGTAAGTTTGGTGGTTTTAAAAGCTTTAGAATCTATTAAATCTTTTAATACTTGACCTGGGCCAATTGATGGGAGCTGATCGCTATCACCTACTATGACTATTTTACAGTCTACTGGTAATGCTTCAAGAAGTCTTTGAAATAAATAAGTATCAATCATTGATGCTTCATCAACAACCACAAGTTTTGCTGGAAGTGGATTGTATTTGTTATATGAATAATTGCCTTCTCTATCGTATCCTAGCGTTCTATGAATTGTCTGTGCTTTATAACCTGTAGATTCTTCTATTCTCTTACTGGCTTTGCCAGTTGGAGCGCAAAGATAAATCATTGAAAGATCTCTTTCTACAAGTTCGTGATATAAATAGATAATACCTTTTTCTATGGTAGTTTTTCCAGTTCCAGGGCCACCAGTAATGATGGATACATTATTTAATAAAGCGCTAAATATAGCCTCTTTCTGTCCTTCCTCATATTTTATATCAGATGATTCTTCTAAGGCTTTAATGAGTCTATCTATTTCTTCACTAAAGAAAGGCTTTTTCTTATCTTTATCCATATTCCTTAGTTTTCTTGCGATATATTTTTCTGCATAATATAAAGATGATGGACTGAAGGATTCATCTTCTTCTATAATATCCCCTCTAAATGTTAAATTTGAAAGACATTGAATGATTCTTTCATCATCCGATTTATCAAATAAAAGGAAATTTCTTGTCCTTTCTATGAGTGCGTCTTTAGATAAATATGTGTTTCCTGTTTCTTCAGTATATGTTTTTAGCGTATATTCAAGACAAGCCTCAATTCTCGATTCACTCTTAAGATTGATGCCTGTCGAAAGAGCGATTTTATCAGCCTTTAAAAAGGCAATGCCTTCAACATCTTTTATTAGCCTATATGGTTCTTTTTTAATTACGTCTAGAGTGTATTCTTTGTAGGTATCATATATTCTATAAGCAATTTTAGGACTAATTCCATATGAATAAAGAGTAACTAGTGTTTCTTCTACTTCCATATTTTCATATAAGACATCATATATGATATCCTTTTTCTTTTCTGATAACCCTTTTACTTGATCTAAAACTCTTCTATCCTTAATAATATCTTTTAGGCAATCATCGCCAAGAGTATCTACGATATCGGTTGCGATGGCTTTACCGATTCCTTTAAATAGATCGCCGGAAAGGAAACCTATTACACCTTCTCTTGATGCAGGAAGCACCCTTTCAAAAGTATCAGCTTGGAAAGTATACCCATATTTCTTTGATTCTACAAGCTTTCCTTTAAAAATGAATGTTGAACCGATATCTAAACCTTCAAAATAACCTGTCACACTGCAGGTTTTATAAAATTCTAGTTCTTTCAAGTCGGAATCTTCGATTTCGACTTTATAAACAGAATACATATTTAGATCATTGTGATAAACTCGGTATGTAACCTCACCTTTTAAGTAACTCATACACTAATTATAAACTATGAAAAGATGATTTTGTCTAAAAAAGTAACTTGATAAAAAATCTCGTGATATAATTTCTATATAAGAGGTAGATTAATATGGATATTATCGAAAGATTTTTAAAATATGTGTCATATGAAACAACATCTAATGAAGAAAGCGAGACAACTCCATCATCAGATAAAGAAATCGTTTTACTAAAAGAATTAGTAAAAGAAATGAAAGATTTAGGACTAAACGCTTTTTATAAAGGCGGATTTGCCTATGGAGATATTAAATCAGATTCTAATAAGAGTGATACTATCTTCCTTATGGCTCATGTCGATACATCGCCAGATGCAAGTGGCAAGGATGTTAAACCAAGAATCGTTCATTTTGATGGTTCTCCAATCAAGCTTAATGAGAATAGAGCACTTGATCCAAAAGTATTTGAATCAATGTGCTATCACTTGAATCATGATTTAATTGTCACTGATGGAACTACTCTTCTTGGTGGCGATGATAAGGCAGGTGTCGCAATTATATTAGACACAGTAGAAAAGATACTAAAAAGAGGCAACTATCCAAACATTAAAGTGTGCTTCTCTCCTGATGAAGAGATAGGACGCGGTACAAAAGGTATCGATTTAGAATATATTAAAAAAGATACAGATAAAATATACGCATATACAGTAGATGGTGGAGAAATAATGGGTTTCTCATATGAAAACTTTAATGCAGCAAGCGCTAAAGTTATCGCTGAAGGCGTCTCTATTCATCCATCAATAGGCAAGAATAAACTAATAAATGCGATGGAAGTAATCGCTGAATTCCATGATCATCTACCAAAATGCAGACCAGAAAATACAGAAGGTAGAGAAGGTTTCATTCATCTTGTAGGAATGAAGGGATTAGTTGAAAGAGCTGAATATGTTTATATCCTTAGAAGTTTTGAAAAAGATGAATTAGAATCATTTAAAAACGCCTTCCTTGAAAGCAAAAACATCATCAACAAAAAATATAATAAGGATTTAATTACTGTTGAAATAAGAGATTCATATAAGAATATGAAGGAAGTTATCGATAAACACCCATACACAGTAGATATCGTTCATGAAGTATATAAAGAGATGAACATTCCATGTGTAGATTGGCCAATTAGAGGTGGCACCGATGGGGCAACTCTATCTCATATGGGCCTTCCATGTCCAAACCTTGGTACTGGTGGCGATAATTTCCATGGTGTCTATGAATATTTGGATATTGATGAAATGAAGACTATGGTTCAAATCATCACAAAAATAATGGATAAATTAGAATAATGGATTATCAAAAAGAGCTTATCACAACACATAGGAATAAAATATTTAGTCCTTTCCTAAGGGCAATCAAGGAGTATTCTTTAATAGAGAATAATGATAAGATAGCCGTTTGTATTAGTGGCGGAAAGGATTCTTTTTTGATGGCATTATGCTTTAAAGAGATACTTAAATACACCGAGATACCATTTGAAGTAGTATATCTCGTTATGGATCCTGGATACTCAAAGGAACATCTAGATGAAATAACCACAAACGCAAAAAAACTAGATATCCCAATTACTATATTTAAAAGTAATATATATAAGATTTCTAGCGAACAAGAAAAAAACAAATGTTATATCTGCGCCAAAATGAGAAGGGGCGCCCTTTATAGTAAAGCCCAAGAACTTGGTTGTAATAAAATTGCCTTAGGTCATCACTATGATGATGCAATTGAAACTTTCTTAATGTCAATCCTCTATTCTGGTGAGGTTGCAGGTATGAGACCAATAGTTAAGTCTGATAATTATGATAATATGTCTTTAATAAGACCGATGTATTTTGTGCGCGAAAGAGATATTATTGAATATCAAAAATCATGTGATTTATCATTCTTAAAATGTGCTTGTTTTATGACAAAAGATAAAGCTCTTTGTGAATCATCAAAAAGACAAATAGTTAAGAAGCTAATAAAAGACCTAGATACAGATAATGAATACGTAGCAAAGAATATCTTTAGATCTCAAGCTAATGTCAATCTAAACAAACTTATTTCATATAAACTAAAAGATAAAACATATGAATTAATAAAAGAGGAATCAGTCGACGATGACTAATCCCTCTTTTATTTTTATTCTTCTACCACCATATCTTTCCCTGTGATATGAAGGTAGAATAGATATTTAGCTTGATTCATTTTAGGACTTACCCAGAACGATAAGATCCCAAGTGTTAATATGCATAGAATAACCCATCCAATGTAACTAAATTCTAAGCAGAATAATTTCCATTTGTTTCCATCCATTATTCTTCTACTTTCAGTTATGCATTCATTGGCAGTCATATCTGGGTTATCTTTTTGAATAAAGAATGACATTGCATATGAATATGGTTTAATAAATGCAGGAATTATTAGTAATGACCACAAGAACAAATAAACAGTTTCAAGTAATGCTAATACAAATGCATGTTCAAACATTTTAAACCCTTTAAAAAGTGATTCAAGACTAACAGTATTCTTTTTATCTACATCTTCTGAGATCATTGCAAGTCCCATTAATAATGGACCAACAACAAGTAAACCTAATAAGCCAAAAGATGCAGCTGATAAAGCACTTACTATTAATGCATGAACTAAATAAATAACAGCAAGTGTACTAGAATACTCTTTACATTGTTCGCTAGCAGCGAGCCTATACTCTCTAGCGCTAATATTTTCCATAAGATACTCCTTTCGTCTTGATTATATTACAAAGAATAATCAATATCAATTATTTTCTTTTTTATTAACAATAAAAAATTATCATTGATTTAAAACAATATTAGTGCTATTATATTTATGCAACTTAAACGGCGGCTATGGCGAAGTTGGTTAACGCACCGGATTGTGGCTCCGGCATTTCAAGGGTTCGAGTCTCTTTAGTCGCCCCACAAAGTTGAAAAATAAATATAAATGGGGCAGTGGCGGAACTGGTAGACGCACCATCTTGAGGGGGTGGCACCAACAGGCGTGTGAGTTCGAATCTCATCTGCCCCACCATTTATTTAAATGATAAGGACTAATTAGTCCTTTTTTTATTTTTAGTAATCATAGTGCTTCAATTTAATTAATCATTCTAAGAACTAATTTACTTTAGTTCTTTTTTTTCATTTTTTCTTATTTTAATGTAAAATAGTTATTAGAAAAGGAGATTAAAATGAAAAAGATAATATGCTTATTTTTACTAGCATTATTGTTGTGTTATTGCTGGATGTTCCCATCGAAGACTACCGTAACTCCATCAACACCACCGTGCTCTATACCCACTACCAATTCAGCATTCCCAACGAATGATGCCAACTGAAGA
>JAFXYB010000015.1 GCA_017541975.1 bacterium
GGAAACAACTCTCATGATGCTTGTCTTAGGTCTAATCCTAGGTTCAGCAGTATGGGGCTTCTTCGCAATTAGAAAAGCTCTTAAACAAGAATAATTATTATTGTGGGGTGGCATAAGCTACCCCACTTTTTTATAAAAGAATAATGCACAATTAATCTTTAAATGTTATAATTAATTGAAATAGATAATTTCAATAGTAAAGGGGTGCTATGCTTGAATAATTGGCTTTTAATTTGTATATGCATTGGTGTTGTTCTGATATTGCATACACTATCAATTATTTTAAACAGTAAAATTTTAAGGTTTATTACTCTTTTTATTCATGTGGCTATCTTAACCTTGTTGTTATTTATGGAATGTACACTAACTCAGATTTTTATATTTTTACTTTCTTCATGTGTAATATTCTATATTGTCTTTGATATAAAGAGTAAGATTGATGGGAGGAAAAATGTATGAGTTTTAATTCTCTGGCTTTTCTCATCTTTCTTCCTATAGTAGTAGCATTATATTATATCCTCCCACACAAAGCGAGATGGATAATGCTTCTTATCGCAAGTTATATTTTCTATACATATTGGAATTTTAGTTTAATTTTCTTAATCCTAACGACAACTCTTGTATCCTATCTTGCTGGAATACTAATCGAGAAGACGGATAAAAAAGGTTTAAAAAAGCTATATCTTATAGTCGCTATTTCAATTTGCCTTGGAATACTCGTCTTCTTTAAATATTTTAACTTTTTATCTCATAGCGTAACCGCCTTGATAAGGCTCTTTAATGGTGATGTAGTAGACTTTACTTTAGATTTAATATTACCAGTTGGTATATCTTTCTATACATTCCAAACACTATCATATGTAATAGATGTCTACAGAGAAAAGATAGAAGCCGAAAAGCACCTCGGTTATTTTGCATTATTCGTTTCATTTTTTCCACAACTGGTCGCAGGCCCAATTGAAAGGCCGGAAGTGCTTCTACCACAATTAAAAGAAGAACACAAATTGGATAAATCTAACCTATTAGTAGGATTTAGAATTATTACTGGTGGTTTTATTAAAAAGGTAGTTATCGCAGATACGCTCGCTGTTTATGTAGACAGAGTATTTAATTCGGGAGATATGAATGGTGTAACAGGTCTTGCCGCATTTGTTGGAATAGTTTTATTCCTCCTTCAAATCTACTGCGATTTCTCAGCTTATTCAAATATCGCAACTGGATGTGCTAAAATGCTAGGTATTGACCTTTCGGTTAACTTTAAAGACCCACTCCTTTCAGAAAGCGTGTCAAATGTCTGGAGCAGGTGGCATATAACATTAAATTCTTGGTTTACAGATTACGTCTATACGCCACTAAACGCAAGATCAATGGGCAAAAAACACATTAAGCTTAGAATTTATATCAATTTATTTATTGTCTTTATGCTTAGTGGTCTTTGGCATGGGGCTAACTGGACATTCTTCTTATGGGGAGTATTTAATGGCACAGTTATGGTTATTTCTGAGGTAATCAAAAAACCAAAGAAGAACTTCATGAAGAAACACGGATTAAAAGAAAGGAATCCTAAGACAAAATGGCTTAGAATCCTCTTTACAAACTTAATCATGGCTTTATCTTTGGTTTTCTTTAGAGCTAGAAATGTTTCTGAAGCATTTATGCTTTATGGCAAAATCTTCAGTGATTATTCATTTAGTTTAGATTATCTAAGGACAACTGTTGAACTGCTAGATTTAAATGTAATAAACGCAGCGATTATCCTCTTATTATCAGTTTTAATCTTTAAAGTGGACAAATATATAATTACTCCAAAAGGTTATGATATTATAACTCTCGAACAAGATCGTACAATTAATCTCTATTATGCATATTTAATCTGGCTAATCTTAATTGGCTGGGTATTACTTTTATCCCTTGGTCAATCCCACGGCTTTATCTATTTCCAATTCTAGTAGGTGATATTATGAAGGTAAAAAAGTGGTTAATTCTAATATTCTTTATCTTAATAGTAATCGTCCCATTTATAACTATACCGGTAGTTATTCTTTCAACTGGTAAAGTTTATAAGGACACTTACTATGCAGCTCTATCTAAACAATATGATAGACTAAATAGTATAAACGAAGAAAAAGTAATTTTAGTTGGTGGATCCAACGTCGCCTTTGGTATGGATTCGGAGTTGTTCTATGAACTATACAATAAACCAATGGTTTCATTTGGCTTATATGGATCTTTTGGTGTAAAAGTTATGATGGATCTATCTAAAACAAACATCAATAAAGGTGACATCGTAATCTTAGCACCAGAAATTTCAACAAATGCCCTCTCTCTTTATTTTGGTGCAGAGTCAATGCTCAAAGCTACAGAATCAAGAAGGGATATTTTATACCATATAGATAGAGAAAATATCAGGGATATTGTTGGCGCATCATATGAATATGCTACCCAAAAGATAAAGGTAAAGAAAACAAACGAAGAATTCGATTTATCAGGAATATACAGATATGATACAGTAAATGATTACGGTGAAATCGATAAAACCATATTCCCAAGAGAGGGAAACATCCTCCCAACCGGCTATATCAGTGAAGATGTATCATATGATTATGCAAAAATTGATTCTGCATTCATTGATTACGTCAACGAATACAACAAGTTTATCAAAAAAAGAGGTGCAACTCTCTACTATTCATTCGCACCAGTTAACGAACGTGCAGTTAATAAAGAAACTGTGAGAGATGATACATATGATTACTATGATTATTTAGTTTATTCACTCGACTGTGAAGTGATCTCAGATCCATATGACTATATCTTTGATTATAGATACTTCTATGATACAAACTTCCATCTAAATGATGCTGGTGTAGTTTTAAGGGTAGCTCAGCTCGTTAGAGACTTAAAACTTGCTACAGGAGATTTTTCTAAGACAGAAGTAACTATCCCTGATCCACCAGAACCAATCATTTCTCAACAAGACATCGACTTTACTTTAGATTACACAGATTCAAATCTCTTTGAATATGAAGAAATAGAAAACGGTAGACTTGAACTAATCGGTGTAAAAGAAGAAGCTAAGTCTCTTGAAAATATCATCCTTCCAGTAATACATAACGATAAATACATTACATCAATTAGAAGTGGTGCATTATCTAATTTAGAAAACTTAAAGAGTGTAACTATACCAGTTGGCTATAGATCAATAGATAATGGTGTATTTAATGGTTCTATGAACTTAAAGGAAATAAGAATCCTTGAGACTAGTCAGGATAATGTGGCGGTAGCGGATAAACTATTACTTGGTGTATCAGATGATTTAAAAATTGTAATTGTAAACGCAACTATTTCAGATTTCTCAACTGGATATTTCTGGAGTCTATATAGAACCAGAATGGTAAAAGAGGAGGTGGAGTAATATGAAAAAACTGCCATATCTTTTAGCGCTAATCTTCATATTCTTTTTAGTCTCTTGTGGAACATTTACCACAAAGGCCCCTTTTACTACGCGTGAAAAACACCATTCTACCCTAACTACAGATGATAACACAGATATCACCACCAAAGATGGCGACACCAACACAAAAGAAAAGACATATGTGAATGTGATGATCGAATCAGGCGACGGATTTAATGTAATAGGTAATCAACTACAAAGAGTAGAAGTCGGTACCGACTGTATCTTTAACCTTGAAATATTAGAAGGATATCACTACATATCAAACAATTCAAATGGTACCTTTGAAGATGGTGTTCTCACAATTAAGAATATTAATACTCCAAGAGTAGTTGTAGTCACATGCGAAAAAGATACTCATATAATAAAACTAAAAGCTCAAGAGGGTTTAATTATATATGATGGTGATACAGTAGTTGAAAATGATAAGACAGAATCGTTCTTTTATAATAGTGATGTAACCTTTAAGATAGGATTCGTGGAAAACTATGAATATAGAGGAGTTAATATTGTGTCAGTAGATGGCAAAACATATGAATATACTCTTACTGATAATCTTCTTACAGTTAAAAACGTTAAATCTGATTCAGAAATAATGGTTCAACTAAGATACGTGAGTCCAGTAATAAGTGAAACATATCAAGTTACTCTATTAGAAGATGAAGCATTCACTATAGTAGGTGATTCTGTAAAAGAAGTATCCAAGGGTGAAAGCGTATCATTCAATATCACATTAAACGCTGGTTATTATTACCTCGCAAATAACTGTGGCGCAACTTACAATAGCGGTACCATCATCTTGGATGATGTCAATGGTAACCAAAACATCGTTTTAACATTCGGTAAGACAAGTACCACAACTACATATTTTGATAATGGTAAGATGGAATTATATGATGGCCCAACAAAATACATCTATAGAGCATATCCAGATACGGGCTATAGTTTCATATCTTGGAACTTAGGTGATGAGATATATTCATATGCAAAATACCTATCATTAAGCAAGGACGAATATGAAAAATTAGAATTGAATCCAGTCTTTGCAAAGATAAGCGACGTAAGAATTGTTAAATATAATTCCAACGGAGGAAAAATATATAATTCCAGCGATTATGAAGTTTCATATGCTTTCTCTAACCCAATTTACAAATATCCTTCTGCATTTGGTGAATGGTGTCACAAAACCTTCTATAGGGATGGATATGTACCAATCGAATATAATACAATGCCAGATGGAAGCGGTGAAGTATATTCTCTTGGCAGTAAAATCTTAAACGATGATCCAAATCTAGTACTCTATGTTATCTGGGAAAAAGAGACAAATCCAAACGATTTTGAATATACATATAATAAAGATGATGAAAATAATAATATCTCAGTTACATTAAATAAGTATATTGGAAGCGAAAAGAACATCGTTATTCCAACCACCATAAACAACTTGAAAGTTGAATATATATCTTCAAACTGTTTTACTGAGAAAGACATAGAGAAAGTTGTAATCACTAAAAACATCATAGAAGTTTCTAAAAATGCTTTCAAAGATTGCACACATCTTGAAACCATCTATCTGTCAGACTCGGTAAATAGAATTTGGGATGAAAGCTTTATAAATTGTACAAATCTTAAGAACTTGAGAATGATTGCGACATTACCACCTTGTTACTCTGATCATATAATTGCGATTACCGCAAGACGATTTGAATATCTCTATCAACATAGAAACACAGAAAAACACTATATCATATTCTATGGCGGTAGTAGTATCTTCCAAGGTTTTGATGGCGCAACAATGCAATCTTTGTTTGATACAAGTAGATATCAAATACTCAATGGCGGACAAAATGCCTATGTACCTGGAAAACTTATGATGGAATTATATTCTTATTACATGAAGGCTGATGACATTATGGTTTTTGCGCCAGAATATAGTCCAACTCTTTTCTCTGATAATTTTGAATTACCTACATGGGTCGCCCTTGAATCATATTACGATTTCTTAAGATATATTGATATAAGGAATTATTCTAGGGTATTTGATTCTATATATGATTTCATGAACGGTAGTGAAGATTATACAATCTCTCCGAAACTTCAAATGATGAGCGATAATAAAGCCGGAACATATGATGTTTATTTAGATGTCGCTGATGAGTATTTTACAAGAAAGAGCGATTTTGATTTCACAAAGAAAACCATTTATACACAACCTCTTCCTGTCGACTATGAAAAAATAGAAAACGGACTTAAAAACTCTATAAACGTTTTATATAGCGAAGTTTACGAACCAAGAGGAATAAGATTCTATATGGCTTCAGTAACAATGTGGGAAGAAGCATTCCCAGGAGAGCCAACACAATACCAAGATTTTGTGGATAGAATTAAAGAATATATATTATTCCCATACATATCTAATGTGGCAAATCACTTAGTTGACTATGATAGTATTACAGATAGCATCAGTCACTTAACTCCACAAGCAGCAATTACCAACAGTAACCTCCTGGCTCAAGAAATAAAGTATCAAATGCATCTAGATGGTATTTTCTAACAAATATGTTTTAATTTGATGTTGTATCAAAATTATACAAAAGTTTTACAAAGAATATATAATAAGTTATAGCAATAAAAAGGTTCCCCTAGTTAAACGGATATAACGTGAGTTTCCGGAGCTCAAATTATCAGTTCAATTCTGGTGGGGAACTCTTTTTATAAGTATTAATGATCAACAACCTCCTTCATTGGAGGTTTTTTTCTTTTTAACTAAGTTAAATCACTTATTATATTGTTAAATTTAAAATATTTCTACCTTAAGAAGTGTTTAGATTAATCTAAAAGAAAAAAAGTACGCTGATTTAGTTTTCGTATTTTTTTCATATTTATTCTAAAAAGTGTTTCTTTTAAAGAAACACAAACCAAAAATTTGGAAAAATAAACTACAAAATAAAAATTTTAGTTTCTTTTTTAAAAATATTTGGTAAAATAAGGTGATAACAACACAAAATGTCGTTTTTGAAACATAAATGGTTAATTAATAGGCATAGAATATAATTTCTATAAAAAGGGGGAGTCAATCATTTGGGAAAATGATTGTTATATATTAGAAACTAGTTCTAAAGTATGACTAAAAATATTTCAGTTATAAAACAGTCTCAAAGAACCTTAGAAAATAAACAAAAATAAGAAGGATTTTTAATCCTCTTTTATCTACGACAAGAAAATATCCAATGCAAAGCAAAGGACTATTTCAAAATAAAAAAAGGAGAAAAAAATGAAAACAAGAAAACATTTTGGTTCAAAGTCATTGTTTGCAGTTTTATTTGCAGCAATCGTACTTTGCATCGCAATTTGTGCAACCGTTTCTGTTTACGCAATGGATTTAATTCCTGCAAAAGAC
>JAFXYB010000016.1 GCA_017541975.1 bacterium
AGTACCATAACTGTATTCCATTATCAGCTTCATCTGCTACTTCAAAACCTTTATACTTTAAATATTTTGGGTCAGCTAAAAATGGTAATTTCTTTTTGCTAGATAAAATACATAATCCAATCTTTCCTTTTGACTTAGAATCTTTAATGCAAGCATCTAATAAATCATTTGAATAGCCATGACCTTTAAATGATCCTGATACCCATAAACAATCTATATACATGTAACCATTTGCATCTATTGGATTCCATGCATTTTCTGCTGGTATATATTCTATAAAGCATTTACCTCTTTCAACTGATTTTAAAAATACTAATCCATCATCAAATCTATCTTTTAACCAATTCTTTTTCGATGACACTTGAATATCATTATTATTAGATATCGCACAACATATATGTTCTTTTTCTAAATTATCTTTTGTAACTTTTATGTAGTCCATTAATTTTCTCCTTTCGGAATTTTTTTGTATTTTTACAGTTTTTTCCGATTACATTAATATCGAAAAGAACCTATAGTTTTCTCAATAATCATTATAATTAATTTTAGATTTTTGTTCCGTTCCACAGCATTTTCGAACAATACGCAATGTATAAACCATTCATATTATCAATAATACGCAATGTATTTGCAGGGCATTTTATTGTCATTACGCAATATATCAATACGTTTGTCTCAATAAAAACAATGGTTTAGTGCTGACAACTGCTCAAAATATGTTTCCTAAGACATCTTATTTTTTAGTTTCAACCGATTATAAACACAAAAAGGTGACAAATTATACTAAAAGCCTTGGTTTTTCTAAGACTTTTTACTATAGTTTTAAGAAAGCAGGCATTTCTTCTCCTTCTCCACCTTTATAAAACTGTGGTTGTTCTATAAAGCCAAAGGATGCATAAAGCTTCTTTGCAACTTCATTTTCAGGCTCATAGGACAACCAGCAAATATCTGCCTTACCACAAGGGAATGTACGAATATAATCTAATGCAAGTTCCATTGCCTTCTTTCCATATCCTTTACCCTGATATCTTTTGTCAATCATAAATCTCCAAAGGCAATAACTTTTTTTAACCATTTCTATAAAGGCAGAATCTTCACCTTCAAAATCATCTTCGCTCATTCCATAGCCTATCATTAAAAAGCCAATCGGCTTATTGTTTTTACATATAGCAAAAGGAAGTGCGACACAACCATTTGTAATAGCAACATATGCCTCTGCTAGTGAATTATTGTTCGAAGCAACAAAGTCCTTTTGACATCTTTTTACTTTTAATCTCCAAATAGTCTCTATGTAATTTTTATAAGTTATTTTTTCTAATGTAATATTATCCATAATGTTTTTCCTTTTCTATTTCACTTTTAATACTAAAGTGATTTCATCTTCATAATTATCTCCATTTGGTACAAAGCCAAAGGATTCATAAATGTGTTTAGCAACTTCATTACCTAATACATAACTAGTGGTAATAATATCTTCTTCTCCATCAGGAAATGTTAAGATATAATCTAGTGCCAATTTTACTGCATCTTTGCCATAACCTTTATCTTGATAATCCTTATCAATCATAATTCTCCATAAATCATAGCTATGTTTTAAGGTTTTTGGACATCCTACAAAATCATAAGAATTATGTCCAATTAGTAAGAAACCTATAGATTCATCACCATCATATATGCCAAAAGCCTTAGCATACTTTCCTTCCATTACTGTTGCATAAGCATAAGCCATGGATTTAAAATTATCGCCAACATAATCCTTTTGTTCTTCCTTTAATTCCAACCAACCAATTTCCCAATAATTATCTGTATTAATTGGAATTAATTTTAAATTATTATGTTTCATCTTATATTCTTGTACTTTTTCTAGCATGATAACACACCCCAATTTATATATAATTTTAAACTGTACACCCTTGTTTATCATTGTATCATATTTTAATTACAGTTCTAATAATTTTGATATTCTACGCATTAATTTAAAATACATGATTAAACTGTCTGCCTTATTTTCTCTTTTGTATGCTGTTTTCGGAAATTTCCTAATTAAGCTTGCAATACCGCAAGGGTTTAATGCTAACAAATGCCTAAAATATGTTTCCTAAGACATCTCGTTTTTTCGTTACAACCCTTAGTTGAAACTACTTAAATGCTGACAAACTCATAAAAAGAAAAAAGCCCATCCAACCTCAAATTTTGATTTTTTGATTAAAATGGGCATTTTTTATTAATTTTTGATTATTTTGGACTATTTCTTTGTCAGCAAACAAACAGTTTCAACATGTCTTGTTCTCGGAAACATGTTAAATGCTTCCACTTTTTTTATTATATATTTTGAAGATAATAGTTTTAAATCATTCGCAAGAGTAAAGGAATCACACGAGATATATATGATTGTATTTATATCGTCTTTTAAAATGACATTAATAACTTCTCTTTTAATACCAGTTCTTGGTGGGTCGACAAATAAAACATCTATTTTAGTTTTACCTATGAACTTTCTATAATCCTTTGCATCACTAGCATAAAATTTGACATTTTTAATGCTATTTAATGAGGCATTGTATTTTGCATTATCTACTGCTTCGCTAACTTCTTCAATTCCATATACAATTTTAGAGTATTTAGATGCATTTAAAGAAATACCTCCCGCTCCTGAATAAAGATCTAAAACTATATCATTCTTATTAAGGCTTGCTAATGATATGGCTTTTTCATATAGTTTTGAGGCACAAGACGTATTGACTTGAAGAAATGATTTATTACTTACTCTATAGATTACATTCAAGAGTTTTTCTTCTATTTCAGGTGTTCCAAAGTAGACATGTTCAACACCAGAATAGATGAATGTATCAAATGAATTATCGATTGACACTGAAATACCTGTAATGTTTTTAAAAGCTCTTGATAATTCATTAGATATATCTTTAAATTCTGAGTAATCTTTTCTTGAAAGAATCATTATACTAATTTTATTAGTATATTCTGATTTTCTTAAGGATGCACCTTTAATGTAACCTTTTTTATTAATAAAATCAGTAATTTCTAAGTTGTACTTCCTTATTAGATTTAATAATGTGTTGATGATTGACACGAATTCAGAATCAATTTGAATACAAGATGTAATTCTAACAAGCTTGTTTGTTTTTTCGATAAACGATCCAAAAAAAGGTTTGTTTTGTTCATCTAAAGAAAAGAAAACAGTTACTTTATTTCTATAACCAGATATTTTATCGCCAGATGTTATATTGATATTTCCAATATCTGTTTTTAGGGCTCTTTCAATATTGTTTCTTACGATTTCCTTTTTTAGTTCTAGTTCATATTCGTAAGTTATATTGTTAAATGGACAACTACCTGATTCTGTTGGGTGATCACATACAGGCGATATTCTATGTTCGCTTGTTTTGACGAATTCAACGATTTTTGCATATGCTAGATTTTTCTCTTCCTTGATTACTTTTACTTTTGCAACTTCATTAGGGTAAATATCATCAACAAAGCAAACAAGGGAGTCAATTTTACATACTCCCTTCCCATAATTATTGATACCTATACAATTTACTATGAATTCTTTATCAACTATGTTTTGCATTTTCTATTTCCTGTCTTAGTTCGAATAGAGCATCTCTTAATTCCATTGCTCTTTCAAAGTCGAGTTCTTTAGCGGCTTTAAGCATAGCTTTTTCCATAGATTGTAGAATCCTATCTCGTTCTTTAATAGATACCTTAGTAATATCGAGTTTTTCTTTGGATTCTTGAGTATCTTTCAATTCTTTAGATAGAACGAATGCTTCACCAATTGGTTTGATGATTGTTTTTGGAATTGTTCCATGAGTTTTATTGTATTCTTCTTGAATATGACGTCTTCTTTCTGTTTCTTTGACTGCATTTATAATAGAGTCAGTCATTTGATCAGCATATAGGATTACTTCGCCATTTTCATTTCTTGCAGCTCTACCGATTGTTTGAATAAGAGATCTCTCACTTCTTAAGAAGCCTTCTTTATCAGCATCTAGGATAAGTATCTTAGATACTTCTGGTATATCGAGTCCCTCTCTTAATAGATTTATACCAACCAAACAATCGTATTCACCAAGACGAAGTTTTCTAATTATTTCAAGTCTTTCTAGTGCTTTTATTTCACTATGGAGATAGGCAACCTTATAGTTAAGTTTTTTAAGGTAAGCTGATAAATCTTCGCTCATCTTAATTGTAAGAGTAGTTATGAGAGTTCTATAACCATCTTTGATAGTTTTATCTACTTCTCTTACAACATCATCAATCTGATTCTTACATGGCCTAATTTTAACCACAGGATCTAAAAGGAAAGATGGACGAATAATTTGTTCAACTATTGGACATCCTTTCATCTTTTCATAGTCTCCCGGAGTTGCACTCATATAGATAACTTGTTTGAGCCTATCCTCAAATTCAGTGAAATTTAGTGGTCTATTATCAAGCGCGCTTGGAAGACGGAATCCATAATCGACTAGCGCTTGTTTTCTACTTCTATCACCATTAAACATTCCCCTAACCTGTGGTACTGTAACGTGAGATTCGTCAATTATTATTAGATAATCATTTCCAAGATAATCTAGAAGTGTATATGGTGTTTCATTTGGACCTTTGAGGGCAAGATGCCTTGAATAGTTTTCTATTCCAGAGCATGTACCTATTTCTCTAAGCATTTCAAGATCATATGTTGTACGTTCTTTGATTCTTTCCGCTTCAAGTGGCATATCATGATCTAAAAAATATTTAATTCTTTCATCCAATTCTTCTTTGATTCTTCTAAGAGACTCTTCTAAAGTAGCTTTATCAGTTACGAACTGAGTGGCTGGATAAATTGATATAAGTTCTAGTTCTTTATTGGCATGAAAATTTGTAACATCTATTTCTTTTATTGAAACAATCTCATCAAAATCGAGTTCTACTCTAATTCCTTCAGTAGATGAATATGGTGGGAGAATATCTATTGTATCACCTTTAACCACAAAAGTACCACGTGATAAATCATTTTTAGAACGAATATAGAATGCATCAGATAATTTCTTTATTATCTCTTTTCTTGATATCTTATCATGATGACGTAGCACAAACATCTGATTCTCATATGAATCAGGAGAACCGATACCATATATACATGATACAGATGCGACGACGATTACATCATCTCTTTCAAGAAGAGATGCGGTCGCAGAGTTTCTTAGTTTATCAATTTCTGAGTTTATGTCAGCTTCTTTTTCGATATAGGTGTCAGATGATACTACATATGCTTCTGGTTGATAATAATCATAATATGAAATGAAATATTCAACTCTATTTGATGGAAATAATTCTTTTAGTTCCATATAGAGTTGCCCAGCAAGGGTTTTATTGTGCGCTAAAACAAGAGTTTTTTTACCAACTCTTTCGATTACGTTTGCGATTGTGAATGTTTTTCCAGTACCTGTGGCACCAAGAAGTATCTGTTCCTTAACGTTATTATTGATATTGGAAACAAGCTTTTCAATTGCTGATTCTTGGTCGCCAGATGGTTTGAAGTTGCTTTCAAGTTTAAACATTTATTTCTTTTAACTCCCTTACTACAAACTGTAGTTCACCTCTATTTTCTTTTAGGCTACCAGTTACTTCATAAAGTGTGTTATTTCTTAAATAATGGGCACATTTATAATAATCTTTAGAGAATAATACAGCTTTTGTATTATAGAACTCATCTTCTAGATAGAAATGAGCCATCGATTCACCAGATTTTGTCTTAAGTGTTTTAAGATTAGTTAAATAGGCAATAATCTTAACAATTGGTGATCCTTCTTCAATATCTGATATCTTAGGTAGACTACCACGGTATTGAATGATTGGATGATATTTAGAATTAAATCCTAATAGTTCAAATTCTTTATTCTTAAGGAATTCAAAATCATATTCATCTATTTTGACAATAGATGTATTGGTCATACCTCTTATGAAACTTGAATCAAATTCATAAAGACCATCTAAGGATGATATCATTGTGTTTTTATTGTATGTTGTATAATCAAATGCCCCAGCAAATATTAAATCTTCTATGATTTCTCTTGGGATAATATCTTTTGATTTTTTAACAAATGTTTCAAAAGATAAGCCTTCCATATTTCTTATCTCAATGATTCTTTGAGCATATTCACTACCTATACCTCTAATTTTTGTAAAAGGCATATAGATATTATTTCCTCTAACGATAAACTTATCCATAGAATATCTAATATCAGGTGCAGCGACATTTATGTGGAGTTCTCTTGCCTCTTTAATGTATTTATTAAATGTTGAAGATGGTGATGATATTAGTAAATTAGACATAAACTCTTTAGGGAAATTAGCTTTTAGATATGCAAGTTCATAAGCAATCTTTCCATAGACTATCGAGTGGCTTTTATTAAAACCATATTCACTAAACTTGTATATATCATTGAAAAGACGAATAGTTGTCTTTTCATCTCGTTTGAGTTTCTTTGCGCCTTCAAAGAATTTGGCTTTGAGTTCTAAGATAAGCTTTGAGTTCTTTGAACTCATAGCTCTTCTTAAAATATCACCTTCTGCGAGTGAAAGGCCTGAATATACTTGAACGATTGCCATAATCTGTTCCTGATAGACGATAATGCCTAAAGTTTCCTTTAAGATTGATTCAAGACATTTATCATAATAATCAATTTGTGATTTGCCTTCTCTTCTTCTTAAATATTCTGGAATATTGTCCATTGGTCCAGGTCTATATAGAGATAAACAGATAGATAAATCCAAGAAATTATCTACTTTCATATCCTTTAGAAGTTTGGTCATACCAGCTGATTCAAATTGGAAGATACCTGTAGTTGATTTTTCTCTTAATAATTTAAATGTTTTCTTATCATCTAGTGGGATTTTATTTAAATCGATATCGATGTTTTTGTTAATCCTTACATCGTCCACAATATCGTGGATAAATGTTAAATTCCTAAGTGATAAGAAGTCCATCTTTAAAAGACCGACTTCTTTTAGTGAGTCGGAATCGTAAGTTGTCTGCAGGAACTGATTTAATCCAGGATGAACCTCAGTATATTCCCTTAAATCGTTATCAGATATGATAATTCCAGCTGCATGTGTACCTATAGATCTTGGAAGACCTTCGATTTTTGATGCAACATGTATCAATGATTTTACATCGTCATATTCATTCATCATTTGAACTATTCTCTTATTTCTTCTAAGAGAATCGATTGAATTATCGCTTTCAGAAATAACTTTTGAAATAGATGCGATGATTAATTCTGGGATATCAAAATATTTTGAAACATCTCTAATTGAACTTTTCGCAAGGAAAGTTTGGAAAGTAGAGATTAAGGCAACATGATATTCACCATACTTTTTAGACACATAATCAATTACTCTATCTCTTTTTGAATCTTCAAAGTCAGTATCGATATCTGGCATTGTAGATCTTTCAGGGTTTAAGAATCTTTCAAAATATAAATCATATTCCAGTGGATCTACATCAACGATTCCAAGTGAATAAGAAACGAGGCTTGAGGCAGCGCTTCCTCTTCCAGGCCCTACGTAGATGCCATTCTTTTTTGCGTATAGAATATAATCATAAACAACTAAGAAATAATCGTCAAATCCCATATTATGAATAATTGATAATTCATAGTCCAATCTTTCTTTATATTTCTTTTTGTCTTTTGTGGTATTTTCTAGCCTTCTTGATAAACCTTTTGATGAAAGAGCTTTTAAATAAATATCACTTGGAGTATCATTTCTTGTCTTGTAGACAGGAAAATGATGTTCAAATTTCATTTCGATATTAATTGTATCTTTAAAAAATTCTGTGCTTGTTAGAAGCTCTGGATAATCTTTGTATTCATCAAGGTATTTGTTGTATGGTTTAAAATGATAGGAAGCAGTTATATCCATATCAAAAAGATTCGCATCTTTGAGTTCGGTATTAGTAAGGATTGATTCTAGTATTTCTGATGCCTTTTTATCTTCTTCATTTATATATTTAACTTTCTCAATGATTACTATTTTGTATTTGTCTTTGATTATAGGGTATAGGAATGCCTCACAAGGATAATATGAAAAATCAACACCAAGTAAAACATCCAATCCTTCGTTATTTAAATATTTATATTCCTCATCAATCACTGAAATATCTTTTGATTCATAATATGTTAAATCAAAACAATAATAGAGATTCTTTGATTTCATCAAAGAGTTGATTGAAATTGCTTGTTTATTGTTTATTGATGATGCGAAATAAAGAATATCTTTATAGCCTTCAAAATTCTTTGCGTAGAGGATATAATCATAATTAGTTCCAGTAGCGCGATAACCAAGAATTGGTTTAATGCCTTGCCTCTTCATTTCAAGATAGAAAGTGACAAAAAAGGCTGTGCTTTTATCTACAAGCCCAAGAGTGTTATAACCATAGTTCTTAAAACATACTAAGTCTTCAATCTTAATAAGAGAACCATTAAATGAATAAGAAGATTCAATATTGATACTCATAACGTTCGCCTAAAAATATTATATATTATTTAGGCGATAAATTATAGACTATTTTTCAACTATTTAATACATTTGTGATAAAATTAATTATATTGAAGGGGTGATAGTCGATATGTATAAATTTTTCGGTAGGTTGTTTATTAAAGATTATCTAAATACGAAAGACGAGATGGTTAGAAGCAAATATGGTTCGATGGCAGGAATTATTGGAATTGTATCAAATCTTCTTTTAGGTTTACTCAAAGTAGTATTTGGAATAATTACACTATCTATTTCAATTATCACAGATGCTATAAACAATATTACTGATTCATTATCTTCAATAATCACGACTGTGGGCTATAAATTATCGATTAAAAAAGCTGATGAAGATCACCCTTTTGGTCACCAAAGGATAGAATTTATATCTGGGTTAATTGTGGCAGTACTAATGTTTTCTATTGCGGCAATATTATTCAAAGAATCAATAACGAAAATTATTGAACCTGTAGAATTAAAACTAGATTATGTGACAGTTATCATTCTTGGTGTATCTATCATTATTAAAGTATGGCAAAGCTTCTTCTATAGATCAGTATCAAAGGCGATTGATTCTGTGTCACTTAAAGCTTTATCAAGGGATTCATTAAATGATGCAATTTCAACATTATGCGTTTTAATCGGCGCATTAGTATTCATTATTTTTGACACAAATGTCGATGGTTATGTAGGCTTATTATTATCGTGCTATGTAATCTATTCATCAATCAAATTAATCTTTGAAGCGAGCAGTCCATTAATTGGTGAAATACCTGATAAGGATATCATTTTGGGATATAAAAAAGATATTATGTCATATGAAGGAATACTTGGTGTGCATGATATAGTATGCCACTCATATGGACCTACAAAACTCTTTATGACTGCACACGCTGAAGTTGATAGTAGAGTACCAATTCTTATATCTCATGAGATAATTGATAATATTGAAAGAGACTTTAGAGAACAAAAAAATATCGACCTAACAATTCACCTTGATCCAATCGATTATAACGATGAATTTACTAAGAACTTAAGAAATGAAATCCGTAAAAAAATCAAAGATATTGATGCTAGATGTGATATTCATGACTTTAGGGTTGTAAGAGGGGAAAATCATACAAATGTTATCTTCGATTGTGAGATACCTGTCGACTTTAAATACACAAAAAACGAAATGAAAAATATCATAAATGATATAGTAAAAGGTATCGATAGTAGCTACTATGTGGTACTACAAATAGATCAACTATACGATAGGATATAATAACAAAAATATGGCCATGAAAGGCCATATTTTTTTATTCATATTGAAGCATATAAAGGTTGTAATAACGACCTTTAAGCTTTAAAAGTTCTTGATGGTTTCCAGATTCAACTATTCTACCTCCATCAACGAACATAATCTTATCGCTATGTTGAATTGTAGATAGTCTATGGGCAACCATAATAGTTGTACCAATAGATTTAATTTTCTCTAAACTATCTTGAATTAGAACTTCTGTCTCAGTGTCAATATTAGAAGTTGCTTCATCGAGTATAATCATCTTTGGTTTATAGACGATTGTACGAGCGAATGATAGCAACTGTCTTTGGCCTTGAGAATAGTTATTACCTCTTTCTTTTACGATTTCATCATAACCATTTTCAAGGTTAGAAATAAATTCATGAGCATTTACATACTTACAAGATTCTACTATTTCATCATCACTGATTGTTTCATCTCTTAAAGTGATATTTTCTTTGATTGTACCAGTAAACAGGAAGACATCTTGAAGCATTTCACCGATATTCTTTCTAAGTGAATAAATATCGTATTCTTTAACGTTTATTCCATCAACTAATATTTCACCTTTTTGACAGTCATAATATCTACCAATTAGTGATAGAATTGTGGTTTTACCAGCACCAGTTGGACCAACAAATGATACTGTTTCACCAGGACTGACATGGAATGACATTCCTTTAATTATCCATTCTTCATCATATTTAAACCAGACATCCTTAAATTCAATTTCACCTCTAAAGTTCTCTACTTTTACAGGATTTTCGCTGATTACTATTGATGATTTAGTATCTAGGATTGTATAGATCTTTTCAGCACTTGCAAAGGCACTTTGAATAACGTTATACATCTGGGCAATACTTTGAATTGGATCAAATAGATTCATATTTAACATTTCAAATGAAGTTAGATTTCCGAGGTCAAAGGCAATCTCAGGATTTAATACATATACTGCACCAAAGTAATATATTAAAACATTTGAAATCAAATACAGTGTGTAGATGAATGGTCTAAAGAGTCCAAATAATATCATTGCATTTCTTTGTTCTTTTCGGAGTCTTTCAGATAATTCATCAAACTCTTCTTGTTTTGCTTCTTCTTTGTTAAATATTTGGGTAATCTTCATTCCAGATAAGTTTTCTGAAAGATATGAGTTTAATTTAGATCTACAGTGAGTTATCTTTCTAAATTGAATTCTTGAATACTTTCTAAAGAAGAATGTAGCAACGAATATTAGAGGTATTACTGTAAACACGATTAAAGTTAGTTTAACGCTTAATAGGAAGAGGAATATTATACCATATATGAGTCTAGTAACTTGTGATAGAAGGTTAACTAATACATTTGTGAAGAGATCTGATAGTGAATTTGTATCATTAGTTACTCTTGTGACAAATTTACCAACTGGAGTTTTATCGATTTCGCTGAGTGATAAACGTTCTATATGTTCAAAGAGTTCACCTCTTATATCATATAGAATTCTTTGACCGAGTTTATTTAGAGCTATTCCTCTAAAATATGTTATTACAGTGCTTAATAGAATAAGGAAAAGCATGAATAAACATATTTTTGTAATATCACCAAAGGTAATAGGTGTTGAGAAACTGAAAACATTACTGATGAAATCACTTGAAACAAAGATTCCTTCAGGATAACCGCCATCAAGCATAGTTACTACCCAACCGATGGCAATATTTAAATAGCTTATAAGGAATGAAGAAATAAAGACACTTATAATGATGATTATGAAATTCTTACTATAAGGCTTTACATACTTAAAGAGTCTAGACATTAACTCTTTATCGCTAATGCTTCTTGAATCATCTTCACCGTAAAACTCTTTAAGCTTTTCTTTCTTCTCTTTGATTTTAGCTTCTCTATTAGCTTTTCTTATTTCTTTTTTAGACATGTTCTACACCTCCTTCCTCTTCGAGTTTTTGGAGATTGTAAATCTGTTTATATATAGCATTATTTTTAAGCAGATTCTCATGACTATCATATCCTGATAATACACCGCCGTTATCTAAAACGAGTATCTTATCGGCATCTTTTATTGATGATACTCTATGAGCGATAAGGATAGTTGTTCTTCCTTTTCTTTCTTCTTTTAGATAAGAGAGGATTTCAGCTTCTGTTTTAGTATCTACTGCAGAGAGTGAATCGTCAAGAATTAATATCTTTGGATCTTTGTATAGAGCTCTTGCAATAGATATTCTTTGCTTTTGGCCACCAGATACTGAGACACCTCTTTCACCGAGAATTGTCGAATATCCTTTAGGGAATTCTGATATATCCTTATGCACTCCAGCAATCTTAGCGTTTTTAATAATTTTATCTGTATCTACTATATTAGAGCTGAAACCGATATTAGATTCAATTGTATCAGAATATAAGAAATTATCTTGTGGAACGTAGCCGATTAGATTTCTTATATCTTTAATTGAATATTTCATGATATCAACACCATCTATTAATAATTCATTTTCATTGACGTTATAAAGACGGAGTAACAGATTTACGAGTGTTGTTTTACTTGAACCAGTCCTTCCAATGATTCCCACAAATTCACCAGGCTTGATGGTGAATGTAATATCCTTTAAAGCATGTGTAGCTTTAATTGTAGGATATTTGAATGATAAATGGTTGAAGGTTATCTCACCTTTAACATTATCGATTGGTACTGGGTTTTCTGCATCAATAAGGTCAGTTTTAGCATTTAAGATTTCATCGATTCTCTTGAGTGATGCCTTACCACGAGAACGAATATTGATGATTTCACTAATCGCAAACATTGGCCAAATTAAAGTATCAAAATATTTGATGAAGAGGATTAAAATCGCAATAGATATTTCACCAGTTACCATAGTGAAATATGATCCTGCGAAGATAATTGCGAAATATGCACCCCAAATGAATAATTCAATAAAGTTCATAAAGAGTACATCAAATCTTAAATACCTCATATTAGCATCTTCATTTTCTTTATTTTTCTTCATAAAAGCTTCGTGTTCTTTTCTTTCTCTAACAAAAGCTTTTATAACTCTTATACCTGAAAATGATTCTTGAGTGAAATCACTGAGTTTTTCAAAATTATCTTGTCTTGTTTTATATCTCTTTTCAAGAATAACATCAGAAAATAACGCAATTAAAAGTATTAATACGAGTGGTATTAAACAGAATATTGTAACCATCACATTTTCGCTGAACATCCTATAAAGAATTATAGATGTTAGGAAAATTGAATCGAATGTTTCCATGATTCCCCAAGCAAATGATTCTTCAACTGCTTGAACATCGTTGATATAATAGCTCATTAAGCCACCAACTTTGTTGTCACTATAGAATGTTTGAGATAAAGTTAGGGAGTTCGCAAACATCCTATGTCTTAGATCTCTAGCAACTCTATGTCCTATAGACATAAAGCCAAATCTCCACATAAATCTTGAAATGAAGCTGATAATGGCGCAGCCTAAAAGATAGAGAGCTTGAGTCCCTAAATAATTAGCATAATTATCGAAAGTTAATGTACCTTTATCAATACTATCAATAATATTAGAAGCGATTATTGGTGGGATAACGCTTCCGAATATATCTACAACTAGTAATGATACGACACCAATAACGATAAAATACCAATATCTAAGATAATATCTATTAACATTTTTACCAAATATCATATTAGATCTCCTTAAGAATTAGTACGTTTAAATAAAAAGAGAACTGGCAGGACTAGAGGGTTTCGAACCCCCGAATAACAGGGTCAGAGCCTGTTGCCTTAAGCCACTTGGCGATAGTCCTAAATGTTCTCTTTTAATAATATCATAAAAACTAGGTTTTTATTCAATAATGTAAAATAATTTTATCTTGTTCTGACTTTTGCTTCCCTAAAGAAGGAAGGTAGTGACATTATCGATATAATGAGGATTAATGAACCGACAATACCACCAATAAAATATATAGTTCCATATTCAGTGCCTTGATGTTCGAACATACTAGGCCAGAAAGATATAAAGAAATATACAAAGAATGCAACAGCATCAGCGAAAATAAAACATTTAAGAGAAACAAGTTTTCTATTCAATTCATCAATATTGCTGTTTGTTCTATTGACTGTTAGTCTCTTAACAAATGTAACAATAGATAGAGCCGCAAGTACGATTAATACAACTGGTCTTGTCTCACTAGTAAGGAACTTAAAGAAAATCTTTAAAGGTCCTTCATCTTTATATGTGATATTCAATTTTACGATATTGAATATAAATGAATATACCATAAAGAGCATTATTGCAACTACAGATGGTAGTGAGAAAGGCGCTTTTACAACATACATAGGCGTATAGGCAGAGTGTTCAACTTTATTGTCACTCACAGTTATTCTCTCATAAACTGGTTTAGAACACCTTGGGCAGATTTTCTCTCCCTCCTTTAATACTTTTCCACAACTTGGGCACATCATAAAACCAGGAGATAAAACTTCGCCACAATTATTACAAACACTTTGACCGAATTCATTTTCTGTACCACATTTTGGACAAATCAATTCAATTTACCTCCTTTCTACTCATAAAAATATTATACAATATTTTTTCTTTTATATGCTATAATTTATTTGAAAGAAATAAAAAATGTATAAATTCTATAGATTATCAATTATTTTTATCATTTTTTCTTGCGAGGTATTATGTATAAAATAGCCAATCATTCTAGGGGACTTAGATTAATTGATTTTTATAATGAAAATAATTTCCATGTAATTTTATCTAATTACGGGGCAAGTATTTATGAGATTGAAGCTCCAGACAAGAATAGAAAAATGGAATCGGTTACCCTTACACCTCAATATGCTTTTTATTATAGAAGTCCAAAATATGCTGGGTTATCTGTCGGTAGAGTTCTTGGTAGAATTGAAAAAGGTGAGTTTATAATAGACGGTAGAAAATATAACATTACGCCAAATGATAAAGGAAATCTAAATCACAGTGGTGATAATACCTTCGCTTATAAATTCTTCGATTTCAAAATTGAAGAACAAAAAGAATACACAAAAGTTATTTTTAGTTTGAATATAAAAGATATGGAAGATGGATTCCCTGGAGATCTTGAACTGAGAGCAAACTATTTCCTATATCACATTCAAAATAGAATCAAGATTGAGTATCAGGCAATTTCTTCTAAAGATACTCTTTTGAACATCACTAATCATACATATTTCAATCTCTCTGGCAATCTTAAAAGAGATATTCTTGACCATGAGCTCTCAATCAACAAGGGTTATATCGCAAAAATGGATGATGACCTTGTCATCAAACAAATTGAAGTTGTCAGCAAGGAATTCGATTTTAGAAAACCAAAAGAGATTGGAAAAGACATCTACTCTGATGCGGTTCTTTTCCCAGCTAAAGGTTATGATCACTTATTTACTGGATCAAAACCACTTCTTTTAACTCTATATGATAAAGAATCTGGTAGATTCCTTGAAATATCATCTAACTACAAGGATGTCACAATCTACACAAACAATATTACAGATAATACAATCTACGTTGGAAACGTTATTGATTCGCCATATCTTGCGATTGCAATTGAACCAAATAGGATGAGTAAAATTCTATCTTCTGATGGAATCATTCAAAAAGCAAGAACATTATATAATTATTATATTGATTATTTATTTGACGTGAGGTAGTGTCATGTTATCGATTACTGTTGAGAAACTGATTTACTATGGTAAATGTCATCTTGATTTGATGATGGAAGATGAAATGTATGTTAGAAATATACTTCTACATTTTTTAAACATCGACGAACCTTATGATGGAGAAATCGATAAAGAATCAATTGAAAATATGACATCTCCTATAGATATCATTAAAGAACTAAAATCATTGAATGATAAACTATCAGATAATGACATTGATTTCATCTTCTCTCTTCTTACACCAAGACCAAAAGAAATAATCATGAAATTCAACGATATTTATGAAAGTCAAAACCCTAGTGATGCAATTGAATATCTTTATAACCTTTCTATCTACAATAACTACATCAAAGAGGAAAGAAATAAAAACATCGAATGGGTTTTTGAAGGCGATATTTCAAATTTCCTCGTTTCTATCAATATGATGAAAACGGAAAATACTAGAAAGAAAGATGATGAATCTTATCCAAAATGTGAACTATGTAGTTCAAATGTTGGGTATTATGGCAAAAACAACGATGATTCAAAATCAAATCTAAGAATTGTTCCATTAAATATCATGAATGAAGAATGGTTTTTAGAACCATCAGCTTACGCACATTATAATAAACATATGCTTCTTGTAAGTAAAGAGCATACAAGCGTTTATACAAATAAGAAAACTATTGAAATAGAACTTGATTTTTTAGACAAATTCCCACACTTGTTTATTGGAGCTAATCCAGATATTGAAAGGGTTGGAACAAAAAATCTCAATCATATGCATTTTGAATGTGGCGATGATACTCTCCCAATAATGAATGCCAAAATAAGATATAACTTGAAGAAAAAAGAAATCCCTGATTCAGAAATATCTTACCTTGACTGGTATACTTCTTGTTTCATGATTAAGTCAAGAAATAAAAACTCTATTGCTACTTTGGCAGAACTATTCATCCAAAGTTTCGATAATTACGATGATGATTCAATTAATTTAACTTCTAAAGATGATAAAGCAAAATATAGTTCTGTTGCTACTCTCGCAATAAAGACTGATGATATATACATCTTATATCTCATCCCAAGAAACAATAGAATTATAAGCGCATATCCAAATGGTATATTTAATACGAGAAATGAAAACACAAATATTAAAGATGACTATATTTCATTAAAAGAATCCTGTGGCTTATTCTTCCTTCCAAGTAGATTAAATGAAGAAATAATGCTTATTGGAGATATTATCTCCACAAACTATTATTCTATTTCGGATATGATTAGTAAGAATAATTCTTTAGAAAAACATCTACAATTAATTAACAATCTTCTTCTAAAATACGGAAGAAAGAAATCTAAAGAAACCGCATTAGAATTAGTAAAATATGAAATCGGTAAATTATGCGAAAAAATTCTATCTAACACAAGTATTTTTAAAGATACGATTGATGGTCAAATAGCCTTATTCAAGTTTATTGATAGTTTAATGTTAGAGGTAAAGTAAAATGTCAAATATTGAAAAAATATATGGTTCAAAAAAACAATGGTATTTAAACAGAAAAGATAAAGTTTCTGATGACTTCTTCAATCAATTTAAAGAATATCCAAACTACTTTTTCTCATCTCCAGGTAGAATCGAAGTACTAGGAAATCATACAGATCACAATAATGGTCTTGTAATGGTTAGCGCAGTTGATCTCGATATTTTCGCTGCAGTTAAACCACGAAAGGACAACCAAATTGTGCTAAATAGCGAGGGATATTCAAATAAAATTATCATTCAAATAGATGATTTAGAAATTAAGGATAATGAAGAAGGAAAGAGTGAAGCCTTAATTAGAGGAATACTTTATAAATTCAAAGAACTTGGTTATAACATCGGTGGTTTTTCTGCCTCAATGACATCTAACATATTCAAGGGCGCAGGTCTATCATCAAGCGCAGCCTTTGAATTATTAATCTGTCAAATCTTAAACTTCATATATAATGATAATAAGATTGCCGAAATTGAACTTGCGAAGATTAGTCAATTTGCTGAAAATAAATATTTTATGAAACCTTCTGGCCTATTAGACCAAACAGGAATTGCCCTTGGTGGATTCAACTTTGTAGATTTCAAAGATGTAAATAACCCACAAGTAGAAAACTTCAGTTTTTCTTTAAAAGATTATCGTATTGTTTTAATAAACACTGGTGGTTCACATGCAAATCTAACAAAGAATTATGCTGCTATTAGAGAAGATATGCAAAAAGTTGCACAATATTTCAAGAAAGAAACATTAAGGGAAGTATCAGAAAAAGAATTCTATGATAACCTCTACTTCATAAAGAAAAAGTTAGGTGGTAGGGCAATCCTTAGATCGATGCATTACTTTGAAGAAAACAAGCGTGTTAAAGAAGCTTATGAAGCATTAAAGAATAACGATATTCAAACATTCTTCAATAAAGTAAATGAAAGCGGTAAGTCATCATATGAAATGCTTCAAAATTGTTACATCGATAAAGATACTAAACAAGGTATCGCACTTGCCTATAACTTAGGTAAAAAATGGATTAAGAATGGTGCTATAAGAGTTCATGGTGGTGGTTTTAAGGGAACAGTAATCGCTTATGTACACGTTGATGAACAAATAGATTTCATCGAAAAAATGAAAAATATCTTCGGTGAAAGACACGTTACTAAAGTTAATCTAAGACCGCTTGGGGCATCGATAATTGAAGAATAATAAAAAAATAGTTTTGTGAATTAACACAAAACTATTTTTATTGTGAATTATTATTTATTAATCGTCTCCACCAAGCGCTTCAAGGCCTTTTACATTTTCAACCTTTTTAGCCTTAATGTTCTTAACTAGAATACCGAATACAACACATGCAAGGGCATAAAGAATTACTGCATAAATTGGAAGTGCAATCCATACTTGAGACTTCATAAAGATTAAACCTAAGAGAATTGGTGTAATTGTTTGAGCTGACATACTTGCAGCATAATAGAATCCAGTAAACTTACCAATTGTTTTACCAGTTGATAACTCAACTACCATTGGGAATGAACAGTTATGAACAAGTGCCATACCAAATCCTTTAAATAACCATACTACATAGATTAACATTGGAATAGTAAATTCGCCATTTGCAGCACCTTCTTTTAAGATACCTGTAGGACGAACAAATAAGCACATAATAATCATGCCTAGTATTGTGATGCCAAGGCCAAGTGTGATTGTCCATTTTCTACCAATCTTATCTGCGATAAAACCAGCGATTGCGAAACCACCAACCGATGCAACGCCACCTACAATTGTAAGGAGCATTGTACCACTTGATTTAGCTTTTAAATAATAGATAACGAAGTTACCAATATAAGTGCCAATACCATTATCAGCCATGAACCATAAGAATTCGGCACCGAGAATCGCAAACAACATAATCCTATTTGCTTTAGACATAGGCTTATCATCATCAAGTTTATCCGCAACTGCTGCTTCTTTTTCTCCTTCTTCAAGTTCATCTTTAAGTTCTTCTGCAAGTTTATTCTCTTTGATTGTAAAGAATAATACTAAGGCAGACACAACCATGAGTAATGATGCAACTAAGAATGGTGTTTCAATAACCCAAAGCATTCCAGCTCTATCAGTACTATTGATATAATTTGAAAGCGCAAGGCCACCCAAACCAAGAACTGTAGCGAATGCGCCACCAAAGTATCCCATAATATTGATAATACCATTAGCTTTCGCTCTTAATGGTTTTGGAGTGATATCAGGCATTAAAGAAACCGCAGGGTTTCTATACATCATCATAAATAGTAAGACTATTGCCATCATCACAACCATACCAACTACGTTTTGTAAGTGGAATAAGAGTGGGATGAATGGAAATGCGATTGCCGATACTAATGTACCAATTAAAATATAAGGCATTCTCTTCCCGATTGGTGTTTTAGTCTTATCAGATAAATTACCAAATATTGGTAATAGAATTAAGGCAGCGAGATTATCTGCGGCCATAATGATGCCGACAATCCATTGAACTTCTAGAATTTTAGCTTCATCTGCAGCTTTAAGTTCTGCAGAAGTCATTCCATAAATTGTTTGTGCAAAGATGTCAGTTAAAAATGTTGGGCACCAAGAATCGTATACTTGCCATAATAAAAGGATTCCAAAGAAGGCAAATCCAATTAAGGCAGTACGCTTATAGTTAAGTTTTAGTCTTGGTGTTTCTTTAGCTTGTAAACTATCTTCCATAAAACCTCTTTTTAAATTATTATTTTGTATTGAACAATTATATTATATCATGAGATATAAAAATTAGGTAGTGACATACTCTCTCACTTATAGAAGTTGAGAGCTTCTCGGGCAAGGATTCTAACGAATCCAGTAAGCGAGCTATCACCCTGTGCCCCAGGGTTCATCTTAGGATTAGGAATTATATATTCTTAATCCTTCTTTTTTTAGGTTTATACTAGCATTTATATCCCTATTATGTACTGTATGACAGTTTGGACATTCCCATGTTTTATCTGTTATTGTTAATAATTCATTTTTATGTCCACATACATTGCATAGCTTACTTGATGGAAAATACTTATCTACTATAATTAACTTTTTACCTAAATCTTCTAATTTATATTTAAGCATATTCCTAAATATTCCAAAACCATTGTCATATGTAGCTTTACTATTTAATTTGCTTTCTTTTGACATATCTTGCATATTAATGTCTTCTATTACAACTATATCATATTGATTGGCTATTTCTTTTGATAATTTGTTGTAATAGTCGTTTCTCTTGTTTTTTTGATATTCTAATAGCTTAGCTACCTTAATTCTTTGTTTTTCATATCTTTTTGATGATTCTATTTCTTTTTTATGATTTGGTCTTTGTCTTCTTGATAATGTCTTTTGTAAAAAATGTAATCTCTTTTCATTTTTTATATATAACTTTAAAAAATCATCATTTGTCTTAATGATATCATCAGATATGAACAGATTCTTCATTTGATAATCTAGTCCTAATATTTTAGATTCATCAATTTTATAATTAATAGATTCTTTTTCATATTCATATAATACTGAAACATAATATTTGCCTGATGATACTCTAGATATAGTTGCTGATTTTAATTGATAATCACTTGCTATATCTCTGTGTACTTTACATTGAACTTTACCAATCTTTGGTAATTTTATATATTTTTTATTTAATATTTCAATGTTATCATTTACGTTCATAGTTGAATATGAATCATTATGCATTGCTTTTCTTTTATATTTTGGGTATCCCTTTTTATACTTAAAGAAATTATTAAAGGAATCCGCTAAATGTCTTAATTCTTGTTGTAAAGATATTGAATCTATTTCTTTTAAGAATTCTTTCTCTCTTTTTAAGTCATTTAGCATTAATGCATAATCTTTATATTTTAATGTTATTTTTTCTTCTTCATATTTTTTAGTGCTTAAACTTAAAAAATAATTAAAAACAAGGCGACAACACCCAAATGTTTTACCCAGTAACACCTTTTGTTCGCTTGTAGGATAAATTCGGAACTTAAACGCCTTGTTTTTCTTCATTATTTTTCACCTTGTGTTTTAATATATTCTTTAATAATATCAATAGTAACACCACCTGTTGTGATTAAACAGTATGATTTAGACCAAAAGTATTCTTTCCATAGCTTTTCTCTAATGCCTAGATATTCTTGTTTAATAAGTCTAGATGATGCAGATTTATATGCGTTCACGAATTTTGATATCTCAGAATTAGGGCAAGCCTTAAACAGCACATGTATATGATCAATATCGTGATTCCACTCAACTATAGTAATATGATATGTTTTACCAATATATTCAAATATTTCCTTTAATCTATCTGATATATCATCATTTATTACTTTCCTTCTATATTTAACAACCATAACTAGATGGTAATTAAGACTAAACACCGAATGGTTATTTGTGTCAAATTTCATAGAATCTACCCCGATTTTCTATACTACCACTGATACTTATATTATACCATAATTCATGTTAATTTACAATACATTTCTATACTAAATCGTACGATTCATCCCCAACCTAAAGAGGATGGAGTATTCTCGTATGGTTTGATAAAAAGGTGAGTGCACTCACCTCTATAGTAGATTTATACCATTCTTTTTATATTCATCTATCATTGATTCAGGCCATATAGATGATTGAACCTCACCAATATGAGCTTTTTCCAAAAAGAACATGCACATTCTAGACTGACCAATACCTCCACCTATAGTATATGGAAGTTTTCCTTCCACAAGCATCTTTTGAAAAGGAAGATTCAGTCTATCTTCATTATTTGTAAGTTTTAACTGTTTAACAAGACTTTCTTCATCTACTCTTATACCCATAGATGATAATTCTAGTGGTATATCTAAAATTGGATAATATACGATAATATCTCCGTTTAAATTCCAATCGTCATAATCCGGTGATCTAAGATCATGTGGAGAACCTGATTTTAGTTTATCACCTATACCAATAATAAATATTGAACCATACTTTTTGCAAGCCTCGTATTCTCTTGATTTTGGTGAGAGATTTGGATATTCATCTTCTAATTCTTGCGATGTTACAAAGGTGATATTATCACTTAATTTAAAACTTAAGATTGGATATTCTTTAATGATATATTCCTCAGTCCTTTTAAGTGAACCATATATCTTTGATACTATATCTTTCAATGTATCTAAATTTCTATCAGCCTTATTGATTATCTTCTCCCAGTCCCATTGATCGACAAAGACAGAATGAATAGGATCTAATGTTTCGTCCTTCCTAATGGCGTTCATATCTGTATATAATCCTTTACCAATAGAAAAATGATATTTATTAAGTGCATATCTCTTCCATTTTGCTAAAGAATGAACGATTTCTGCAGGTGAATTTACACCATTCACAGAAAAAGAAACTGGTGTTTCAACACCATTTAAATTATCATTGATACCGGAATCACTTCTTACAAATAGAGGAGCTGATACTCTTATTAAATCTAATGTTTTCGCAAGGTCTCTTTCAAAAAAATCTTTGAGTTTTTTAATTGCATATTGGGTATCAGTGACATTTAGTTTTTCTTGATAGTTATCAGGTATTTTGATTGAATCCATAGTAATTACCTCTTTTTAATATGATATTTTATCATAGTTTTTATTTATGATAAACAAATATTAATTAAAAAAATAAAATCTAGTTGAAACTAGATTTTATTTTGCTATTCTAGATTATAAGCGATTTCTTCTTGTTTTTTATGTATTATTGATTTAATGGTTCTTTTAATGCCATATGATACATAGATTATAGTTGCAAAAAGTGCAAAATATATCATTATCATCATTAAGGTGGCTACAAATCTTAAATTATTATTTATAAGATTTGATGCAACATCCTCAATAAATGGAGCACCACCAGCATTATAATAAAGCATATAATCCCATCCATATACATAATCTAATATTATGACTGGAATTGAATATGATAAATGGAAAATAAATGCATAAAAAATAGTTTTAAAATCTAATTTCACATAATCAGTTATTATAAGTAAAACACCAGTAAATGTCATGAAAAAATGCCATAACATTGAATATAACGCTCCAAAAGTGAAGAACGGATAATAATTTAAAGCACGGAGGAAAAATATATTAGAAAGCCCTCCAACGATTCCACCAACAACTAGCCATCCTGTTGCAGCATCTTTTACTTTTCCTTTTGAAAATCCAGCAAGCACTGATGCTAACATTACGATTGAACAAGTATCAAATGGTAGTATATAAACATTAAAGCCTCTTCCGGTCGTAATATCAAAGTATGATTCCCATACAGTCTTAATAATATATAAGGCTATATATACGATACCTGATATTCTTAGATATTTTAATATATTCTCTTTTTTAGCTTTTCTAAATATAATTGCAAATACGACAAGCAAGAATAGACTTAAACACATATAAAGAGGTCTTCCAAATCCATCATAATCTTGTCCTGAATAACCTTCTATATTATATTTATAATCAAAAAAACCATATCCCTCAAACATTTTAATACTCCTTTTATAGCATACCCTTTAGTGTATGTTATATCGCATTTAGATAATTGCCATTAAACCAGATATAAATAATAACAAATATGTTATTTTCATAAACACTTTTTGGTTTAATTTATTAACAATTAATTTGCCAAAAGCAATTGAAAGAACTGAAATAACAATCACTACTACCATTAAAAACCAAATATGTGGATCAACAAATTTATTAGAAGCAATATCGCTTACGAACCCGATAGAATTTAAAATAACCCACATCATTGATAGAGTTCCTCTAAACTCATGTTTATCTTTAAGGCTTGAAACTGCAAATATAACAACAAGTGGGCCACCAGATGTATATAAAAAGTGCAATATTCCAGCAATTATTAATACAATGCATTCTAACCATACTGGTAGTTTTTTATCATCAAACTTAAAAAAGAAAAATACTATAGCAATTAAGCAAATAATTATTCCATATGTTTTAAAGATGATATCACTTAAATCATATTTTTGGATTTCTTTATTTATAATGAATCCAGAACCAAATCCTATTCCTACAAATAGAATTAAGAATAAGAATTTTCGCCAGTTAATATTTTTAAAATTTACAATGACTACAACTAAACAAACAAATATTGCAATAAAATTTAATATCGGTTTAGCGATGTCATAACCAACAAACCTGATAGATGCTGGCATTGCGATTACTGTACCAGCAAATCCAGTCACTGTTTGAATGATGTTGGCAAGAAAGATAACTAAAATGAATAAAAATTCAAGAAATGAGATTTCCATTAGTACTTCTTACTATCTATATCAATGATTTCCCAGTTTTTGATTCTTGCAAGATATTTGATAGCTGTTTGATATTTTGTGTAACCCATTATAACGTGATGAGCAACGCCAGTATATACAACAGTATCAATAATGTCCTTGATATGATAATCAAATATAACCTTGGCATATGTGCCAGATAATTCTTTATTCATATCTACTGCCTTACCTTCAACATAGAATACTCTTGTCTTTCCTCTTGCAGTATCTATTCTTAGAATAGACATATCACCACTCTTTAGTACAAAGTCAGCAGTAACACCCTTGCCTCCAGCAAAGTATGTTTCTAAACTTCTTTTGCATATACCATTCCAGAGATTGCATGGTGCAACACCATCATGCCATAGTAGTGCAAAGTTTTCTTTATAGTTTACTTGTGATAAATCGGCCATAAAAGGTGTAGCTTCGCCAGCAGCTCTAACAAGAACCATACTTAATGCAGCTTCAATATCGCCTTCACATGCAAGTAAAATACCACGAGATTGAAGAATTGACATCATTGCACAAGGTGATACGCCATAATTCTTGGCAAATTCAGGCCAACAACGAATCGCAAGAACATCTAATCCCTCTTTTTTCACGAAATTAGTTGCGAGTACACAGAGTTTAGCAACTTGATTAATTTGGAATTCATTTAGTTTCGATGTATCGAATGTCTTAAGTACATTCTCTTTTTCTTTTTCAAATTTAGCATCATCTACTTCGCCACTAAATAAATCATTTAATTCATAATGAGTAATTAATGTACCAAGTTCTTTATAAAGATGTAATTCATCTACACCAACATTAAAGAACCCATCAGCACGATAACCAATTAAACCTACTTTTGCGTTTTCAATAGCTACCTTCATCTTTATTGCGGTGATGAAATCTTCATCTAGTTCATTTCCTACATGGACGATATAGTTATCAGAACCACCTTTATATAGGTTTGAAGCATTTAAATTAACACCACATACGGAATTTAGTCTTATCTTACCACCATCATATGGAAGTTCATCGAATCCCCAAAGTAAAAGTGGCTTTCTAACTAAATTATTAATTGTAAGTGCAAGGTGTCCAAGATGGAATGTTGCAGAAACAAGTATAACCGCATCTACTCTATTATCTAAAAGATATAGAGATGCTTTTTCTGCATCACTTGGATCAATTACCATCTCATTATAGTTAAACCAATCTACTGTTTTATCCTCTTCTATTAATTTGGTTCTTTCTTGATAAAGTTTGAATGCTGTTTCAAAATCGAATGTTTTTCTAACTAAACATACGATACCAATTCTTGGTTTATTCATATTCATACCTTCTAATAGTTGTTTTTGTTTACTACTTCATAAGTGCTTGAGAAATCACTTGATGAGAGTTCTTCATTCATCGCTTCTTCATATACTTTTGCGATATGTCTTAATGCAGGAACTCTTGCGCCTACACTGTTCGCAAGATCAACTGCAAAATGAACGTCTTTGTTCATATTAGATACTGAGAAAGCAGTTGGATATGTATGGTTTATGATATTTTCATGCTTAGTATCTAAATAGAAAGCTTGTGCTCCGCCATAACTAAGTGCTGTAACTACATCATTTAAATCTAATCCAGATTTTTCAGCAAGACCTAATACTTCATTTACACCATTTTGGATTTCAGAAACTAATGCATTATGAATTATCTTCATTTCAAGTCCTTTTGAATTAGAACCAATATGAATGATGTTTTTGCCCATACATTTTAGAATTGGAAGGACATATTCGAAAGTTTCTTTGTCTCCACCAAAATAAATACCAAGTTCACCTTTTATCGCAGCTGGTTGTGATTTAACTACTGGAGCATCAGATAAAGTTACACCTTTTTCTTTTAATAGATTCACCATTTTAAGATTGGTTTCTGGTGAGATAGTTGACATATCAATCCATACTTGACCTTTTCTCACATATGGAAGCATCTCATTAACTAGTGATTCAAAATTGTCGTTATTTGGAACCATTGAGATAATTACATCGGCAAATGATGCACATTCACTGTAACTTTCTGCGAATTTAAATGGAGTTTCTTTCTTATAAATATCATATCCAATTAAATCGTACTTCTTACTGATATTTGTGGCCATTGGTAGACCCATAATACCTAGCCCTATAAATGCAACTTTCATAATTAATTATCCTTTGTATTATCCCAAGCTTCAGTAAAAGTTTTTAATCCAAATGTAGTATATGGATGAGTAAAACTATTTTCCAATACTTCAAGTGAACAAGTGATGATATCAACATCAAGTTCAGCGAGTTCAGCGATAGTTTTACCACTTCTAACTGCAGCACCGATAATTTCTGTTTTATATTGTTTAACTCTATAGATATTTGTAAGCTCTTCCATATAGGCATAAGTATCTTCACCATTGTTTTCTTTCCACCCGATAAATGGTGATACAAACATCGCATTAATTCTACCAGCTTGAATAGCTTGAGATGGTGAGAATACTAAAGTTACATTAGTTCTAATGCCAGCTTCTTCTAGCTCTTTTGCAGCCTTAAGCCCTTCTAAAGTGCAAGGAATCTTAATTACAAAATTATCTGATATTTTGGCGATTTTCTTGGCTTCATTAACCATATCAGTTGCACTATCTAGATGAGGATTAATTTCTACTGATACTGGGAAACGATCTTTACCTTCTAAGTGATTATCTTTGACCCACTTGGCAATATCATTTATTGCCTTTAAGAATGGCTTACCACTATTCATAATATGACGAGGGTTAGTTGTAACTCCGTCAATGTTGTAGCATTTATATGCTTTATCAATTTCATCAATTTTTGCTGAATCTAAAAAGAATTTCATATGTTATTTATCTCCTTTAAAATGTTTATTGCTTATTTCGTTAAATAGATTTCTGTATTTTGAATCGTTTTTATATAGGGCGAGTGGCATATCAGGACTTGCCTCTATTTCATGTGTACCACTTGGGTAAACAATTCCTGTGAAGAACTGAATCCATTCACCTTCTGGAATGTATACTTTTCTCTTTGTAGTATTTTCTCTTAAAATTGGTGCAACTAAGATATCTCTACCAAAGAGGTATTCCCTCTTTTCTACTCTTGATTCTTTATCGTTATAATAGAGGAATAATGGTCTCATTACAGGAACACCATCACTATAATATTCATTTAAAACATCATCACGATATTCTTTGAGTTCATAGAAGATATTTGAGTATTCACTGAACTTATCAATGATATCTTCATTATTGAATTGAACATTATCAGTTGGTCTATTTCCTTCATGAGTTCTATATATTGGTGAGAAGATATTCATTTGGCTCCATCTAAGCATTAAATCAGTGTTTCTCTTCATCCACATAACTGTGGTATAACCACCGATATCTGAGTGTACAACACCGCATCCAGAACAGGCCATTGATATTGTGGCAGGAATCACTGATGACATACCATATTCATCTGAGAAATCAACATGTTGATCACCATTCCACATTGAATTTGTATATTTAGGTGTGTGAGAATAAGCCGCTCTTGAGAAGATGAATATATCTTTTTCTCTTCCCATCTCTCTTATTGCATCATATGAGCATTTTGCCCATAGGGTTGGCCAGATATTGTGAAGGGATTCAGCACTTCCACCCTTAACAACTGAATCAGTAGGAAGGTATTCACCGAAATCTGCCATCCAACCATCAAGACCAAATGATATCATATTGGTTTTTATTATTTCTTTATACCAGTTGTATGCTTCTTCGTTTGTAAGATCTACGATACCTGCATCAAAGGTAGTTGATTTAATGTGGTAGATCTCTCCATCTTGTCTTTTTACTAAATAACCTTTTTCTTTAGCTTCTAAATATAATGGAGCATCTTCTTTTAGGAATGTATTAATATATCCAAGGAAATGAACACCATCAGCTTTTAATTCTTCGATAAATTCTTTTAGTCCTTTATATAAATCATCATCTACTTTCCAGTTCCAATATACTTGGTATCCAAAGCTAGTAACTACATGACCACACCAGTCTTGTGCCCAGATACCACTTATCTTTATACCTTTTTCTTTGGCAACTTTATATTTTTCTCTTAAAACCTCTGTACCACCTTGCATCGCAAGAATTGCACCATCACCAGTCCAAGATGGAACACGTGGTGATATTCCCGCAAGATTGCACATCTTTTTAATTAGTTCAAGTTGACTATCTGCGGTTAAGATTGTGATTTTCTTTGGAGCACCTCTAAATCTAAGTTCTATTCCATCTTTATTGAAATGAAACTTTGCGTATCCATCAAAATCACAATAAAATGCATAATTCATACTGGATGTAAATACAGGTGCTGAATAATAAGTTTGAAATTGATTACGGCTTATTATTCTTTCTGGTTTAGGACCAAATATTTTCATTTCAATTAACTTTTCTAAAATAGTTGAAACTTGTTGGTGCTCACTAACCCAAATTGGGACATTTTTATTTTTTAAATTGAGATGTACATATTGTTCACCACAACCATAGATTTCTTCATCATTAAATGTCTTAAAACCGATTGAGAAACGATTATATTCTTTTTGAATACCAAATGTTAGTTCTATGTTTTCATTTTCACTGACATTAACGTTAATTGATACATTTTTGTCTCCATATACATAGTTATTCTCATAACTATCTCTGAGACTCAAATGTTTGAAAAATTTAATATGGTTCTTAGTTTTAAATGAACCTCTCTTCATCTTATAGGTTGAAGTTCCAATACCAGTGCCTATAACTATTTCTCCATTTTTTATTTGGTTAAGAAATAATTCTTTTAATTTTTCACTACTATACTTATCCACCCTAAATGTTCTCCTTATTTCTTTAAATAGTTCATTATTATTTCTTTTAATGTCTTAATTTCTTTTAGTTTATCTAGTTTATTGTCTTGTTCTAAGATATCGGTACTAGATAATTTCTTACATAAACCTAAAAGAGAATGAGTTGTTGAGAAATAGAAATTATTGATATCATCTATTTCTTTTACTGTATTATCCTTTAATCCCTCATTATAGGCATTTAAAAATACGTCATAGAAACTCTTAATATTCTTTTCATATTCATTAAGAGGTAGTCCTTTATTTAAGACAAAACTATCGAATTCTGAAACAAAACGATAGAATTCTTTTTGGTTTTCATATATTTCAATAAACGCATTATAAAAATTATTCAAGCCTTCAAAGCCAGTAGAAAATGATGAAAGATTAAAGTATTTATTTAAAATTCTTTCTTCTATCTTTATTGCAACCTCTAATACTATGTTTTCTTTTTTAGAAAAATATCTATAGATTGTAGCTTCTCCAAGACCTACTGATTCCGCAACATCTTTAATAGTTACTGCGTTGATACCTTTTTCTAAAAAGATAGGAATGACATTATTGATTATTAGCTCGTATTTCATGTCTTTAAACGTCATAAAAACCTCCAAATAATAGGTAGCATATCAAATTGATAGTCTATCTATCATTATGATAGCACTATGGTTATATAATGTCAATTAATATAAGTATTAAAAAAACAACCAATACATAAGGTACTGGTTGTTTTTAAACTTATTATTTAAGATAGAATCATTTAGTTTTAGGGATTTTAAAGAGATTTGCGATTGAATAAAATACAGGGATTGTAATAAATATTACCCAAAGAGGGTGCCAAATGCCATATATTGATCCAAATACGATAAAGATGATTACTACTAAGACTGGATAAGCAAATTTAGCTGGAGACTTTCTTAAAACCGCTTTAATTATTGATTCAATAACGATTGGAATTAAGAATAATGCCCATGTTGGATGCCAGATACCAGTTAAGAATCCAACTAAGAGGAAGGCAATTGTCGCAAGAAGGAATAATGCACCAGTGATACCACCGATTATCGCCCTTTGTCTTACAATTTTAGGATCTTTACTGTTTTCATATTTTTCATCATCATCGTCATCATAATCATATTCTTCATATGAATAATCTTTTTGATCCTCTTTATTAGCTTCTATAATATCTTCTTCAGAAATTATATCATCTAATGTTACTCCATATATCTTAGATAACATAATTAAATTATCTGTATCTGGAGATGCTTCAGCTCTTTCCCATTTAGATACTGCTTGTCTTGATACGCCGATTTTATCAGCGAGTTCTTCTTGTGATAAACCACTTTTCTTTCTTAAATCATAAAGTTTGTTTGCAATTTTTACGTTCATAGTTTTTCTCCTTTTCTTTTTATGCTTCAATTGTACATAAAAATGAGGGTTGCTTCTACCAATTCTCGTTTGAAATTACGCAACTTTTGGTTGCAAATTGGCCGCAACTTGCATATGAGTGCCAAAATAATGGTATTTTAGTGATAATGTTTGTTGTTTTCAAATAATCTTACATCAAAGAAAATATGTTCAATATTTAGCTCTTCTTTGATGATTTTTATCATTTCATTTCTGTAATCTAGGAATAAATCATCATAGAATTCTTTACAATATTTATTTAGTTTAAATGTATATGGGTTTATTTCATATACATAGTTTTTATAGATGAATCTTATGAGGGCAACCGTGAAGTCTGAATAGATAGCCTCTTCGTGGTTTTCAATAAAGATTTGATTAATTCTATCATAAACTCTAAGTAATTTGTCATCTAATTTGAAATCTTTTTTCCCATAGATATTTGATACTGCAGTTTTTCTTGAAGTAATAATCCTTTGCCTTGATTTAGAGAAAAAGAGAGGTATTTTAGTTTCACCTTCTTTTGACGCAATTGATTTAACATCTGAATAGTCATAAAAACGATAATAAAATTCTTTATTATCTTTCATGATAAAACCAAATATTGTTTTTTGTATATTAAAGTTTTCTGGATATCCAAAATAATAATTCTTTTTATATACTTTCATATATCCCTCTTTTATAAGATATAACAAATACAAAAAATATTCAATAAATTGGATATTTGCAAAATAAAAAAGTTCTTGCGAACTCTTTTATTATTCTTTGATTTAAATAATCCCAAGTGGAATTAATATTGCAAGCATTAAGATATTTAAACCAATTAGTGAGAATAAAAATATCTTCTTTCCTTTTGGTTGCATCTTTGGAACATAGTTTGATGCAAGGAAGAACGGAATATATGTAGTGATGAATACTGGAAGTACACCCCACCAAGGATAAACCCAAATAAATGATCCGTTTTCACATCCAGCAAGGAATGATTCAATTAAGGCAAAAAGTAATGCCATACCAATTGCACCTACAAGACGCATTGATAATTTAAACTTACCCTTTTCAAATAGAATCTTATCTGGATCATCTCCAAGCATCTTATATGAGATGATACCTGCCATTGAGAACATCATTGATAATTCCCAGCTTACACCAATAAGAAGTATGAAAGTTGTGCTTTCTCCTGATACGCACCATAGTGGGTATCCTGTAGCCTTACAAATAATCGCGTTCATTATTTCATAGAACCAGTGGACAGAATATAGGGCTACACCTGCGATTAGTGCATCATAGTTCTTATTTTTGATTTCAGTCCAGTAAACATAGAATACTACCGCAAGAATAAAGATAAATGTCCAATTGAAGTTACCGGTATGCCTTACTTGTTCAAGGGCAGCCGCAACCTTATCGGCAGCATCTTCACTGCTTGGGCCAAAGAAAATGAAATGCATAAAACACCTCCAATTTTTAATTATATTTTTATTGTTTTGGTTAATAAAATTATAACACATATTATTAATAAATAAAATAGTAGCCAGTTCTACTGACTACTAGATTATATTATTTTGATTTCATCTTATTTCTAAATACAATAATTGCGACAACGAATAGAACTACCGTATACGCTAAAACGATTAAGAGCGGTAATACAAAATCATTAAAACTATCATTTATTCCATTTAATGTGTTTTGAATAATCATTGTGGCATTCTTAAATGGCAGTATTTTCATGAATGTGATAAAACCTTCGCTTAATCCTTCTATTGGAAACCACATGCCAGATAGTACTGATTGTCCTGCGATTACGATTGAAGAAACACCACCAATTGATTTTTCACTACATATTGAACCAAATAATATTCCTACTGCGATAAAGAATAATGAAGTGATGATACTCATTAGTATCGCAAGTATCATATTAAAACTAAATATTGTTGGCTCTATTATTCCTCCAACTAAAAAGAAAAGTATTGATTGAAGGAAAGCAATAGGAACTATTGATATGGCATATGATAAGATAAATTCATATGATTTTGCCTTTGAGACATATAGTCTTGTGAGGAATGAAGTATTTCTATCTATTGCGATTAAAAGGCCTGTGAAGAGCGATAAAAACGCTTCAGAAAATACTACAATGCCAGGAGCTAGATATTTCATCTCAAATTGAGTTGTAAGATCATGAAATATCAAATAGAATAGGATTTCCATAAAAAGAGGAAAAGCAATTGTGAAGATGAGTGATAATGGATCTCTTACAATTTCCTTTAAATTTCTCTTTGTGAGTATCAGGATTCTTGATAATGAACTATTCATCTAATTCACCTCCTGAAACAATACTAATAAAGGCATCTTCAACACTTGTTTTATTTGTCTTAACAAATAATTCTTCCTTTGTGCCGACAAATAATAGCTTACCATCCTTCATTATTCCAATCCTATCAGATAATGCTTCAGCTTCTTCCATATAGTGAGTTGTGAGGATGATAGTCATATTCTTTTTTAGTTCTCTTATTGTTTTCCAAAGTTCCCTTCTTGCGATAACATCAAGTCCAAGAGTTGGTTCATCTAAGAATAATACTTTTGGTTTTGTGACTAATGCAAGGGCAATGGAAAGTTTTCTTTGCCATCCACCAGATAGCTTTGAAGCTTGTTTAGAGGATACTTTATCTAATTCAAATGAAGAATAAATATATTTCTTAATATTTTCTATTTCTTCTTCCTTTTGACCTGATAATTTTGCATAGAAATCAATGTTTTCTTCTACTGTTAGCTTTCTCGCAACTGCAGTTTCTTGCATAGATATATCGACTATTTCTTTGATTTTATCTGGATCTTTATTAATTGAATAATCATAGATATATGCATCTCCACTTGTTGGTTTTGTTAAAGTTGAAAGCATTTTGATTGTGGTAGTTTTACCAGCACCATTTACACCAAGAAGGGAAAATAGTTCTCCTTCTTCTATTTCGAGATTTAAATCATCTACTGCAACTATATCTTTATATTCTTTTCTTAAGTTTTTAATTGTTATAGCGTTCATTTGGAATAATACCTCCCATTAAAGAATAAAAAGCATCAGACTTAACTATAGCAATTCCTCTCATCTTATCACCAAGAACCATCAAAGTGTCTCCTTCCTTGATATCAAACATCTTTCTGGCTTCTTTTGGAATTGTGATTTGGCCTTTCGGACCAACCTTCACACTAACAATAAATCTCTCATCATTATTTTGATTCATATTTATTCTTACCTTTCTTACTTTTCTTACATTATACTACTATTAATGCCATTTGTCTATAAATAATAGAAAAAGCTAGCACAAAAGTGCTAGCTTATTTGAATAACCATGTCTTATTTAATGTGCATAGTTGTACACTTCGTCAGCGTTGCGACCAACCATTCCATTTTCATAAGAGCCTTTAGTAATATAGATATAATTAGAATAATTATATATTATCTTTAAATTCGAACAATTACGGAATGCTTCGTTATAGTTTGTCATATCGCCTTTTTGAATAGTTTTTAAAGTGGATGGTAATGTTACAGTCATTATTGATTTACAATTATAGAAAGTTAAAACACCTATTTTTTCTACGCCTTCTGGAATAACTAAGTCAACTAATAGTTCACCGTTTAAATACAAGTTTCTCGCATATATTAATGGATTGCTGTAAAAATTAGACCCAATATATGCCATCCTCCATTCAAATTCTATTTGGCACCAAGATGCGACATCATCTATATAAACTTTTGTTAAAGATGAACAGCCATAAAAAGCATTCACGCCTATTCTTCTTACTGTACTTGGAATATATATAGATTTTAAAGATGAACAACCAGAGAAAGCATTTTCGCCAATTTCTATAATACCATCTTGCATTTCAATCGTTTCTAATGAACTACAATTTTGGAATGCTTGGTTCCAAATGTTAGTGATCGTATTTGGAAGTATTACAGTTTTTATGAGCTTATTTTCGTAGAATGAATATGGGCCAATTACTTCAACACCATCAGGTACGATAATGCTTTCGCCAATAGAAAGAGGAACAAGAATTAATTGTTTACCATTTTTTGTATATAAACATCCATCTATTGATTTGTATTGTTCGTTATTTTCATCTACTGTGATTAATTGAAGATTTGGAGATCCAAAAGCTGATTGTCCTATATAGGTTACACTACTCGGAATGGTAACTGATGTTATAGATGAACAATTGTAGAAAGCATAATTTGGTATTGTTGTTATTGTATTTGGAATAACGAGATTAGTTATAAGTTCATCATTTAAATATAAATTATGTGTATAAGAAAGTGGATTAGAATATTGACTATCAAAATTAATATTGCACCAAGATTCTAAACTTGAAATATTTACTCTTTCTAAAGACGAACAGCCAGAGAATGCATAAGTTCCTATTGATGTAACACTATCTGGGATAGTGACTGACAAAAGTGATGAACAACCAGAGAATGCATAAGTTCCTATTGATGTAACACTACTTGGGATAGTGACTGACAAAAGTGATGAACAACCAGAGAATGCATGGTCTGGTATTGTTGTTATTGTAATTGGAATAACGAGATTAGTTATAAGTTCATCATTTAAATATAAATTATGTGCAAAAGAAAGTGGATTAGAATATTGACTATCAAAATTAATATTGCACCAAGATTCCAAACTTGAAATATTTACCCTTTCTAAAGATGAGCAATAATAGAACGCATAATTGCCTATTGTTGTTACTGTATTTGGAATAGTGACTGACAAAAGTGATGAACAATAATAGAATGCATAATTATCTATTGTTGTTACTGTATTTGGAATAGTGACAGATGTTAAAAAATCAGAATAATAAAATGGAATTGATCCAATTGATGTAATTGTGTTTGGAATTATAATATTGGAATTATCTCCAATATAATTAACCAATTCTATTTTGTCATCTATTGTAGTAACTACAAAATCATCTTCTATTATAGACAGTATTGAATCCGCCTTATCATTAATAATATTAATCGCATAATATGCTACATTTCCATTATCTGAAGAACCAGTAGTTAATTCTAAACTTGAATTATTTACTATTTCTAAAAGTCCAAAACAACTACTAAATGCATAGCGTTCAATTGATGTTAGAGATTCAGGAATTGTAATTGATGATATGTTGTAACAATTATTGAATGAATACTTCTTTATTGTGGTAACACCATCTGGAACAACGAAATCACTTATTTTCTTATTATTTAGATAAAGGTAATGAGCATTATAAAGTGGATTTGAATAATTATTATAGAAATCTATATCACACCATGATGCAGTGTCTAAAATATTGACCTTTCTTAGAGATAAGCAATTGGAAAATGCGTTATTGCCTATTGCTTCAAGACTACTAGGAATTGTGATTGATGTCAGAGATGAACAACCGCTAAATGCATAGTATTTAATAAGTTTTGTACCCTCTTGAATGACGACAGTCTCTATATATGGACAGTTATAGAATGCATATTCTCCAATCGATGTAACGCTTTCTGGGATAGTAATGTTAGTGTTATTCCCTATGTAATCGCATAGTATAACATCATCATTATCAGTGTAAACCACAAAATCATCTATTTTTGATAATTTAGATTTTGATTCATCATCTGCTATACCTTTTGCATAGTAGGCAACATATCCATTATTACTAGTTCCAATTGTCATTACTAAATTTGATTTATTTATTACCTCTGAAAGTTTGAAGCATCTACCAAATGCATTAGTTCCTATTTTTGTAACGCTTTCTGGAATTGTGACTGATATTATATTAAAGCAATTATAAAATGCATAGTCTCCTATTGAAGTAACACCATCTGGAATAACGAGGTCAGTAACGAGTTCATTATTTAGATATAAATCCAAATAATTGGAATTTGAACTCGATATTGAGCTTGCAAAATTAATATTACACCAAGATTCTAGGTTTAAAATATTTACTCTATTTAGGAATGAACAATTATAAAATGCATTAGTTCCTATTTTTGTAACACTTTCTGAAATTGTAATTGATTTGATTGAACGACAGTATGTGAATGCATAAGCTTTTATTGATGTTATACCATCTGAAATAACGAGGTCAGTAACGAGTTCATCATTTAGATATAAATTTTTAGCATAAGGGAGTGGATTTGAAGCTGAATTGTAAAAATCTATATTACACCAAGATTCTAAATTTGAAATATTGACTCTTTCTAGAGATGAGCAATAATTGAATGCATCACTTCCTATAGTTGTTAGAGTACTTGGAACGGTTACTGATTTGAGTGAATAACAGTAAGCGAATGAATATTTTCCTATTGAAGTGACACCATCTTGTATAATGAGGTCAGTAACGAGTTCGCCATTTAGATATAAATTATGTGCATAATATATTGGATTTGAATAATAATTACCGAAATTAATATTGCACCAAGATTCTGTGCTTGAGGTATTAACTTTTTCTATAGATGAAGAATACCAGAATGCATCGTTTCCAATTGATGTAAGTGTATTTGGAATAGTTACTGATGTTATAGTTGTGGCATGATAGAATGCGTAATTTCCTATAGATACAACACCATCTGGAATAATGAGGTCAGTAATAAGTTCATCATTTAGATATAAATTATACGCGTAACTTAATGGATTCGAATTATAATTATAGAAATCAATATTACACCAGGATTCTATGCTCGAAATATTTACTCTATTCAAAGATAAACAACCATAAAAGGCGTCATTACCAATTGAAATAACGCTTTCTGGGATAGTAACTGATTTTAGTGAATCGCAATAATAAAATGCCATATTTCCAATTGATGTAAGAGTATTTGGAATAGTTACTGATGTTATAGTTGTGGCAAGATAGAATGCATAGTCACCTATTGAAGTAACACCATCTGGGATAACGAGGTCAGTAACGAGTTCATCATTTAGATATAAATTATGTGCATAATATAATGGATTTGAATAATAACCATCAAAATCAATATTACACCAAGATTCTAAACTTGAGATATTTACAATCCTTAAATATACACAACCATAAAAGGCGCTATTTCCTACCGATATAACGCTATCTGGGATTGTGATTGATTCTAATGAATCACAATAATAAAATGCCATGTTTCCGATTGATGTAACAGTATTTGGAATAACAATTGATTTGAGTGATTTACAATATTCAAATGCATTATTATCAATAGATCTTATTATGCGTCCATTTAGTTCTTCTTCGAAATCAAATGAAGTAATGGTTTTGTCTAATATTCTAAAATCAAATATAGTTGTATTATCAGCCAAATAGTATTCATACTTATCGGTTCTCACTTTTGTTATTGAACCAAAACCATAATATAATACAATGTTTGAATTAACTAGATATTCATTATTTAAATCAATTGTAATATTTTTCCATTCTGATTTGGAACCTCTATAATAGGTATTAGAAATAGATGAGCAACCATAGAATGCATTATTTCCTATTGATTTAAGAGTATTTGAAAAAGTGATTGATGTGATAGTTGTGGCACGATAGAATGCAAAATCTCCTATTGATGTAATGCTATCTGGGATAATAAGATCAGTAATTAATTCATCGTTGAGATATAAATTATGTGCATAATATAATGGATTAGAACTATAACTGCTGAAATCAATATTACACCAAGATTCTATGCTTGAAATATTTACTCTATTTAAAGATGAGCAACCATTGAATGCATTTATTCCTATGAATGTAATGGTACTTGGGATTGTGATAGATTCTAAATATTGGCAATTAGAAAAAGCATTATTAGCAAGTGATGCTACAGTAATTCCTTCTAATTCTCTTTCTAAATCGCATGATGTAATACTTTTATCGAGCGCTTCTAGATAGTATGCCTTGTTAGTATCACCTAAATAATATTGATATTTATCAGTACTAACTCTTGTTAAAGACTTAACATCTTCATAGAATATCAAAACACTATATTTATCGATGTCGTTTCCATCTCCGACAGCTATTTTATTCCAATCCGCTTTTGAGCCAGCATAGAGTATATATGATAACGAAAGACATCCCATAAACACACGATCGTCTATTGTTTCTACACTTTCAGGAATTGTGACTGATACAATGTTCGAACAATTAGAAAATGCGCCATATGTTATGTAATCACAGTCAGTTATAATGACATCTCTTAGTGACGAAGGTATAAGATAAGGTTCTGATATTATATAACGTGTAGAATCATTTGTTGTATGATAATGGTATTGATAAACACCAGTACTGGCTCCTCCTCCAAATATGTATCCAAAAGGATATTGATTTAGGTCGTTAGGAGAGTATCTTTTTTCGCCAACAAATGGCAAGGTAATTGATACGAGAGATGAACATCCTTTGAGTACCCCTTCTTTTAACGATGTAACACTATTTGGAATGACAATTGTTTTTAGAGATGAACAGCCATTAAATGCATAAGCACCTATTGTTTTTATATTAGCCGGAAGATCTATTGTTGCAAGAGATGAACAATTAGAGAATGCATAATCTCCTATCGATGTTACACTATCGGGAATGATTATAGATGTAAGTGATGAACAACCTCTAAATGCATTATCTGCTATTGTTATTGTGCCATCAGCAATAATGACATTTTTCAAAGATGTGCATCCTCTAAAGGCGTTGAATCCTACTTCATTGTATATATTTGGCACGGTCAAATCTATTACTTTTTTCCCATTTAAATAAAGGTCATAAGACATATATGCATCTGTGCCTAATATAGGCATTGGATTATCATCATAGTAAGATATATATAACCATGATTGTAAATTAGATATGTAAATATTAACACCTTTGCAACCAGAAAAAGAATCGTTTCCAATCAATTCTACTGATGGAGGAATTATCAGTGTTTTAAGTGATGAACAACCTGCAAACGCTTGATCTTTTATATATTCAACACCTTCTTCAATTTCAATGGTTTCTAAAGAAATACAATTCATGAATGCAAGAGTTTCTAGATATTTTGAAGTTTTTGATATAGTTAATTCATTAAGTAAATTACCATCTATGTATAGATTATAATTAATATTTCTTATTCCCTGATTATTGACTCTTTCCCAAAACTCCAAACTTGGAACATCTATATTGAATATTGTTTTTGAACTATTGACAATATATAAACTAAGTTTTGTTATGCTACTTGGTATGTAGATATCTATAACTGGTGAATCAAAACTAATAGAGTATCCGGCATATCCACCTATTGTTTCTACAGGAATTCCATGATAGGTTGCCGGAATAACAATTTTGTTATGTTCATAGTCTCTTGGTATTTTTGCTTCATAATAGGAACCATCATCAGACAAAATAAACCAAAGTGCATCAACATATGATAGCGAATCTATTATTTCTTCTTCTTTATGGCCACATCTTAAACATGTTCTTTCTCTTTTACCATTTTTATTATCAGTTGGCTCACTAACTGTAGTCCATTTAGAATAGTTGTGTCCTAAAGCTTCAATAGTTCTTGTTTCGCTTTCTCCACATGAACATATTCTTTCTTCTACACCATCTTCTATGCAAGATGGATTCTTTATAGTATGCCATGAACCATATTCATGAACATGTTCTGTGGTTATGTTTTCTTTAGTTGTAGTAGTTATTTCTTCCGTAGTTGTAACCATCTCTTGAGTTGTGGTTATAACTGGTTCTTTTGTAGTTGTGATATTCTCTTTTGTAGTAGTGATTACTTCCTTTGTAGTAGTTGGTTCATTAAAGGTTGTAGTAGTTGTAGGAATATCTTCTTTAGTAGTGGTTATTTCTTTACTAGATGTTGTACTACTACTATTGTTATCTACTGTTGTAGTAGTTACATTATCTTTAGTCGTTGTTAAAGGGGTTGTACTAGTAGTATCATCACTTGTGCAACCAATGATTATTAACAATAAGGATAGGATTAATATTATTATTCTTGTGCGTTTCATTGAGTATAATCTCCTTCTTAACTATAAATATGGTACTTCTTCAATTTAACTATAACATAGTTATATATTTAATTCAATAGTCGTAGAATTGCCGGTAAATATTATTGTATTTTTTGTGTTTATATATAATAAAAGAGGCATAAAACCTCTTTTAAAGACATTAATAATATTTTAGAAGATACCTACATACTTAATCAATATGGAGCCATAGACGAGGGTCGAACTCGCGTTCTTTGCTTGGGAAGCAAAAGTAATAGCCGTTATACTACTATGGCAAATTTAAAGGGCAGGAGCCCTTTAAATTTTTAATTAACTAGCGTGATTTATACTTGTTGTGTGAAGTTGAATGCCATTATACCAGTAAGCAAATCCTTCAATTGCAATTTCATCACCAACTTCGAGTGCTTCTACTGCTTTATATACATCGCTGTCTTTATTGCAAAGATATGATTCAACTACGAATGTGTATTTAGCTTCTCCTACTTGGATTTCATAATATAGGTCATCACCTTTTGTTCCAGATCCATCCCATTTATATAGAGCCTTCTTAGTTACTGTTGCACCAACTACTCTTACTAATTGATTCTTATAGTTTACAATTTCATCAGTACCAAGTTTATCTGTTATATTTGTAGCTGTTGCAACATAAGGTGTGCCTTCAACAAATTCATATGTAGCATCGATGATTTCAACTTCTCCAGCCCATTCAGCTTTGTAACCTGTAACCTTAATTTTCTTACCAGGAGTTAATAGAGCTGCGTTAGCTTCTGTACTTTCAAGGTTATATGCGAAATATCCGCCATCTTCATCTTGAAGATATACAGATACTACACCTTTACCGTTGTTTTCCCACCAAGATTGATGAGCTTGAACGTAAGTTTCGATTGAAACTTTTGTATCTAATGGAGCTTCTAAATATTCTTGATATGTAGTAGCTGTTTTAGAAACTTTAGTTGTATGTAGTTGAATACCATTATACCAGTATGCAAAACCTTCAACAGTAACTTCATCACCAACTTTTAAAGCTTTAACTGCTTTATATACATCTGTATTCTTATCACATAGATATGATTCAACTACGAATGTATATGTAGCTTCTCCTACTTGGATTTCATAATATAGATCATCGCCTTCTGAGCCTGATCCATCCCATTTATATAGAGCTGCTTTAGTTACTTTAGCATCAACTACTTTAACCAATTGATTCTTATAGTTAGCTATTTGGTCAGTACCGAGTTTGTTTGTTACATCAGTTGCAGTAGCAACGAATGTATCATCTTCGTCACCTACAAATTCATATGTAGCATCGATGATTTCAACTTCTCCAGCCCATTCAGCTTTGTAACCTGTGATTTTAATTTTCTTACCAGCCGTTAATAGAGCAGCGTTAGCTTCTGTACTTTCAAGGTTGTATGCGAAATATCCACCATCTTCATCTTGAAGATATACAGATACTACACCTTTACCTTCGTTATTCCACCAAGATTGGTGAGCTTGAACATAAGCTTCTACACATACTTTAGATTCTAATTCAGCAGTAACGAATTCTTGATAAGACATAACTTTATCGTCTGATGCCTTAGTTGTGGTTGTTAGAGCTCCGTTAGTAGTTGTAGTTGTAGGAGCTACTGTAGTCTTACAAGCAGCAAGAGTAAAGATAAATGTTAAAGCAATTATTAATGATAATATTTTTTTCATTTTTATCCTCCATTTATTTTTTATTATCTTCATAACAATACTATTATATAACAACTTTTAAGATTTAAAAGTTATTATTGGGTTTTTGGCTTAATTTCATCAAGCCTATAAAGTAAATTAACTTCTCTAAACATCTTTTCAAAATATTCGTCATCAATCGTCTCGCCTCTTCTTGCTGATTTTACGACTCTTTCAATCATTTCACCAGCAGCATTTCTTAAAGATGCTGATCCAGCAAATACAGGGGTGATGAAAGTATTATTTGTATTTTCTAGTAAGAGCTTAGTTGCATCAATTTTAACCTTATAATATTTTTTATTATCACCATCAACTATTTCTCCAGCTCTACTTAAATAATCCTGATATTCACTTGAATTTTGAGCTTTGAGAGTTACCGGTGAATAGCCTTCAGTCTCACTATAGGCAATTTGGACATCATTTGTTAAGAGATACTGTGCGAAAATCCAAGATGCAAGAACTTCTTGTGGATCTTTTTTGTTGAAAACACAAATTGATGGACCTTGAGAAATCATTAGTGGGTTTTCTGTATCGAACTGAGGAATTGGTTTGACTACAATTTCAAATTCAATTCTAGATTCTTCTGGGATATCTTGGTGTGGAGCTGAACCACCAATCCAAGTTGCACCTGCAGTCGAATCAATTGCGAATATGCATTGATTCGCATTAAAGAAATTGCCTGGATAACTTGAAATACCAAATGTTGAAAATGCTTTAGTTTTACCATGTTTTGCAATTTCTTTCAATAATTCTTTTGTCGTATCATTGAAGATTTCAATATTGCCAAGTTCATCTGAATATCCAGCATTCTTTTGTGCAAGCATTTGTATCATCATATTATCAGTTGATTTATAGATGAAAGGAATTAATACTTGGTTTTCTTCTTTCTTTTTTAAAGCTTTTTCTGATACTTCAAAGATAAAATCCCAAGTTAGGATATCTGGGACTTCATAACCCAAGCTTTCCACATATGTCTTATTGATATAACAAGCTTCAGTAGATCTCATAAATGGAATAAGATAGTGTTCACCATCGAGTTTACATTCGTCTAAGAACTTTTGTACCATCTCATCTTTTCTTGGTGAATCATATTTGATTTCGGTTCCACCAAAACCATATTTTGGATTATTGATTAATTGATCTAGACAAACTATAACATTAGAACCAGTCATATATGTTGCAACATGGTCTGGATATGATATGCAAACATTTGGTGTAGTATTAGTTGAAATATTTGTGATTACATCATTATAGATTGCCTTGTAATCGGTATATGATTTTAAAGTTACATTGATATTAGGATAGATTTTTTCAAAATCTTCAATAGCTTTTTCATAGATCTCTTTTTGAGTTATATTGGAATCGTTTTTTGCCCAAAAAGTGATATTGTATTCTCTCGATTCATCAAAAGTGCTTGGAATAACAAATTCATCTATTCTTCTAACTTTATGGCATGATGTTAAAGAAAGAACAATTAATATTAAAAATATTAAGATAGAAGATTTTACTATATAGTTTCTCATATTTTATCCTTTCGTGCCACTTCTTTGTACACCTGTCATTATTTGTTTTCTAAAGATTAAGAATAGAACAATGAGTGGTATCGATATTGCGACAACCGCAGCCATCATAGCTGGGATGTTTTCTCTACCAAAACCATTTTGTCTTATTTCTTGAATACCATTAGAAACGAGATAATAATTTGGATTATCTGTCACAAGTCTTGGCCATACATAAGAATTCCAACATTCAATTACCTTTAAAATAAGAATTGAAACCATAGTAGGTCTTGCGATTGGAATCATTACTCTTGTAAGATATTGAAAATCGCTTTTGCCATCTACTTTTGCAGCGTAGTAGAGAGCATCAGGAATCGATTCAAAATTCTCTTTTAAGAGATAGATATAAAATACAGAAGTCACAGATGGAAGCACAAGGCCAGTGAAGGTATTCCTAAGACCTAGATTTACCATCGTTGTATAGTTGGTGATGATGACAAGTTCATTTGGAATCATCATGAGTGATAAAACAAGGGTAAAGAGAATGTTTTTGCCTTTGAAATCAAGTCTTGCGAAGGCAAAAGCCGCAAGTGTAGTCACAACCATCATTAAGGCTGTAGTAATAACTGTGAATATTATTGTATTTAAGAAGTATCTACTAAGTGATACCAAAGTAAATGCGGTCTGGTAGTTTTCAAGTGTAGGTTCAAGTGATATGAACTTAGGAATATATTCAGCATTATATTCAGCGTAGCTCTTGATAGATGATAAAATCATCCAATAGAATGGGAATAAAACTATTATTGCCCAGATTGATAAGAATGTATAAAGAAGGATTTTCTTTATTATTTCTTTTGTCTTAGAGACTTGTATGACTTTCGTTAAATCGTTTTTCTCTTCCATAAAGCCTCCTATTAATGAAATACCTTTTTTCTGCTTATTGTGAGGTTTATAACGGTAATTACAAGAACGATAAAGAATAGGATGATAGCGGCTGCGCTTGCATATGATGGATAGCCACCGCTATCACCATATAGCATATCATACACATATCCTACAATCGTATTCATTCCTGCGCTATTTAAGTTTACACCAAAGAGCGCTACTGCATCTGAATACTCTTTAAAAGCACCAATAAAACCAGTGATAATAAGATAGAAAAGACTTGGCGAGATGATCGGAAGAGTTATTCTTCTAAACATCATAAAACTAGATGCACCATCTATTTTTGCTGCATCATAGTATTGTTCTGGAACGCCTGCAAGTGCACTTGTTAAAATTAAAATTTTAAAAGGCATTACAATCCAGATAATATATACACACATTACAAACATCTTTGCCCAGTATGGACCGTTAATAAAATCTACTGATTCAAAACCAAATAGATTTATAATTAAGTTCATCAAACCATCAGTATATTCTGTAGGTTTAAATAGAATCATAAATACAAGACCTACCGCAAGTGTATTTGTAACATATGGCAAGAAATATATTGTTTGGTATAACTCTTTTAAAGCTAAGATTTTATTTAATGCAAGCGATATTAAAAGAGATAGGCCAGTAGATATTGGAACTGTAATAATAACCATTATGAAGGTATTCTTAATCGCTTGAAGAAAATATGGATCTTGAAGAACATAAGAATAGTTATAAAAACCAATTCCAAATCTAGTTTGCGTAACAAAGTTATAGCCTTCTTCAAACGAATAAACTATTACATCAAATAAAGGGTAGACCAAAAATAACGCTAAGAATAATAGCGCTGGAAGCAGATATAACCAAGCTTTATTTCTATGACCTACTACCATTTCCCCTCCTTTATTTACCGTATTTAATTCTATTAACTAAATCCTTTATCTTGGATACATTCATGTAGAGTGTATCTTCATTGATATTCTTCTTGCTTAATTCTTCAAGGATACTTGCCTTAGCTTCTTTCTTGATAACGATGGTATCGATAATATCATTAAAATCGATACCTTCTTTTTCAAATATCTCTTCAAGTGAGCATTCATCTCTTCCCCAAAGAAGAAACAATCCTTTTTGCATATATAATCTATCAAATTGTTGAGTGGCATCTACGAAGATAGGCATATCTAATCCTTCGTTACCGATTAAGGTATTTTCTTTATCGATATATTTTTGAAGCCATTCATAGAGGAGTTTATTGTTTCTTATTACTTGACTTGATAATTTTCCTTTTTCTTTTAAGAGATTTTCATATTTAGTTTTATTGAAGATGAAGACTTTGCCATCATCTTCTTTGTGCTTTTCTTTCTTGTCGTAGCAGGCAAAGAAAAGCGCTACATCAAATGAATATGAAAAATCTAACATTCTTGTAGGAAGTGAAAAATGTTGGGCAAGTTCGATACATGTTAGTTCATCAAAACCAAAAATATCTTTCATTTCATCGACAAATTCAAACATCTGTCCATCAGCTTTTAAAATATGATTTTCTCTAAGTCCTGATGGAATTAAAACATAGTTTGCGAATGCTTGTCCACGAAAAACAAATACATCTCCTCTTCCATCTAATGCACTTTTATATTCATCATAATTAGATATTTTTTTCATTTTACATCCTCATTTTTTTTGGTATAAGTAGACTTATACCACTCGCTAATTATACCATCTTTAGATAGTTCATTCAATCTGATTAAAGAAATTGTTAGATTTCTTTTTTAATCCATGAAATTATTATGTTTTTTAAATATTCTTTTTCTTCTGTAGTTAGCTTTCTATTTTCTTCTATACCATGCCACTTTTTAATGCACCCTCTACAACAAGTTGCAGTAGCGTGCTGTGCGACAAATGCTGGATGGCCTCTATATGGTGTTTGTTTACCATCTACAAAACCGTTATTTAAATCTAATCTTTTATTGATAATTTCTAAAACATGTGCTTCTAAAGTTTCAATATCATGGGTTTTGGCATATAAAAGATCTTTTCCTTTAAGATGAAAAGATGATCTAAACTTCGATTTAGATAAGGCATTAAAGCACTCTTCGACTGACTTAAACATATTAATATTTTAACTCTTTATCTCGTAAAGATAAACGGATTTATCTAAAGTATTGAGAAAAACCTAAATATACTTTAAAATATAAACATAATACAATTATTTAGGTGACTATATGAAAAAAATCAAATCTTTTATTTCTAAATTAAGATCAAAAGCCACAATTAAAACATACCAAAGACCTTTAGCGATTACACTCATCACGATGCTTGTGATAAACTTCATGTTGGTATTTATTGCCGCAGGGGTTGCCTTAACACTCGATGATGGTGGAGCACAATTTGGCGGAAGTTATTTTAAAGCTTTAGGAGAAGCATTCAAATGGATGCTTACACCTAACTCAATAAATAACCTTCAAGGCGCAGATTTAAAGATTATCGTTCTTGCGGTCGTTGTCATCGCAATCGGTATGGTACTATTCTCTGGTGCAATCATTGCGACTTTAACTGCCGCAATCAAATCATATATCGATAATAAATCACAGGCAAGAGGTGCACTTGATATTGAGGATCACTTCGTTATCCTTAACTGGAACAGTAAGGTCCCTGATATGATTCATAATCTTTTCGAAAAAGAATTTGAACATAACATCATTATCCTTTCTGAACAATCTAGAGATTATATTAAGAGTGAAATATCTTCTGTCTTAAGTTCATTCGGTAAAACTAAAAGAAAACTTAATCTTATTATCAAAGATGGTAATCCGCTTTTAAGAGGAAACTTAGAGGATATCTCAATTGAAAAAGCTCAAGCAATTGTCGTTGTCGGAAGAGAAGACTTAGAATATGGTGAAAATGCCAATATTTCTAATTCTGACTTAAACGTTTTAAAGATTGCCTTAGCACTAGGTGATTTCAAGATTCCAAAAACTTGTAATATCGTATGTGAAACAGATTCTGAACTTACAAAAGAAAAAATTCAAAATCTTTCTACTACTATCGAAACATTAAAGGATAAATCTTTAATTCCTGTATCATTCAATAAAAAGATTGGTCAGATTATCGCTCAAACAGTAATAAACCCAGAAATGGCAAGTATTTATCTTGAATTATTATCATATAGTGGTTTTGAATTCTATTCATACGATGAAGAAACCGTTGAAGAATATTTAGAAAGATATAATAATGCTATCCCAATTATCAAATACAATAAACTATTTGTTCTTGCTGAAGATGATGAATTAATTAGCGTTAAGAGAGATACTCCTTATAAAACAACTAGAACATTAAAATTAACTAATGTTAATCCAACAGTTGATACTACTATCTTTGTAATCGGAAACAATAGAAAAACTCAATTTGTATTAGATAATCTTCATAGAGCTTCCCTTGGTTATGATGCAAAACTTAGAATCAAATATTATAACCAAAATGATAATGATACTTTAATTGAAGATATCAAGAAGACTGAAGGCGATAAGAAAGTACTAATACTTTCTGATGATAGTGTAAGTCAAGAAAGCTTCGACTCAAATGTATTTATCACATTAATCGCCCTTCAAACCACTTTCCCAGAAAGAAAGAATATCTCATTCATCACTGAATTATTAGATTCAAGAAATCTAAACAGTGTAAAAGATTTCAAGATAAAGAATTCTATTATCTCAAATAGAATGATGTCACTTCTAATCGTTCAACTTGCCTTAAATGCTGATTCAAGAAGATTCTTTGATGGTCTTCTTACTACTGATACTGAAGAAGGCGGAAATGAATTCGATATTCAAATTGATAACGCTAACGAAATGTTAGATATGTCACAAGATCTTCATTTTGATAGAAAAGCCGATTTAATTCAATCCTTCTACTACTCTTACGATAAGAAATATATGCTTATGGGTATATTAAGAGATGGAAAGATTAATTTCATCGCCAACAATCAAGACACAGAAAGTATTGATATTCTAGATACAGATCGCTTGATATTCATCAAATATTAACAAATTTAACCGGGATTTTCCCGGTTTTTAATTGCATTAAATATTTCAAATATTTAAAAAATATACTTGCAAAAACTAATTTGCTAGTATATAATATCTATGCGATGTCGCAGTAGTATAATGGTTATTATATGTGCTTGCCATGCACAATATGGCGGTTCGATTCCGCTCTGCGGCTCCAATAATAAACTATACGTTAGAATTTAAACGATTCTAACGTTTTTTCTTTAAAAATATAATATATACAAAAAATATGAATATATATTATAATGTATAACGAGGTAAAAATATGATTTATGCAGAGACAGAAGGTTTAGCGATAACCTTAATAATCGCCATCATTATTTTAGGTGTGCTAATTGGTATTGCAAGTATAGTTGCCTTAATATTTAGTATCTACCTAGCAGTTAAATACATTAAATACAATAGACAAAAAGCTAAATGTGGTGTTGCAGGTAAAGATGTCGCAAGACAATTACTTGATAAGAATGATCTTGGTCATATCAAAGTCGTAAGGGCAAGTCTTATCGCTGCATTTACAGTAGGTAATAGCTATAGTCACTATTTCAAGAGAGTTAGACTTAGAGGATTAATCTATAAGAAAGATTCACTAACTTCAGTAGCAATCGCTGGTGAAAAAGTTGGTTTAGCTTTATTAGATAAAGAACAAGATCCTGATATGGTAAAGAGAATTAGACTTCTTCCTATCATCACATTCGGGCCATTCTTCTTCATTTTCTTAGTTCTTATCGGCTTATTACTAGACTTCTTATTCTTCAATGCTGATGGTACTGTATTCCTAATCTTAAGTGTTATTGCCGTATTATTCTATGTATGGACATTTATCCTATCTATTAGAACTTTAAAATCAGAAAAGAAAGCTCAAGATAGAGCAATTGAAATCTTAAGACAAGATAATTATCTTACTGAAGATGAAGTTCAAGATGCAAAAGATTTATATCATCTATATAATATAAACTATATACTTGATGCAGTAATCGCCTTCTTAGAAGCCCTCAGAAAGATCTTAATGTTAGTTCTTAAGATAATGGCGAAAATGAACAAATCAAATAACTAATAGAAAAGGCAACCAATCGGTTGCCTTTTCTTATGGCCAAGTTCTTCTGACTCGTTTAACTGCACCTTCAGTCGTGCTTGAATAATAACTACTTTGTTTCTTTTCTGATACTTTGTATATGCCTTTATCTAATATTAGATATACTTCTTCATTGAACCAGTCAGTATCTTTCAATTTAGTTAAATTATTTGATGCATAGATAGCTATATAATCACCATTAGAACTAATGCATATATTACCATTCATTGATTCAAATACATTTTTTCCTTGACTTATAGTCTCCGCATTATTCAACATAGAAGTCACATATACTCTATCAGTGTGTTTTGCTATTCTATTTATAAAGGCTTGTGTTGGGAAAATATTATCTAGATTAGGTGTATATTCATTGCATCCAGCACAACAACATACACAACATATTTTTGGTTTAATCTTGTTTAATAAGCAATCATTTGAAGATGTGTTAGATCCATGATGTCCAGCCTTGAATAATTCAACTTCTGGGAGAGTCTTTTCTATTGATGAACCATCATAGTATTCAGCCATATACTCTTCCCCTTCCTCTTCTAAATCACCTGTGAGTAGGAAATGAAGATCACCATAATTGAACATAGTACAAACTGAATAGTTATTTTCGTCAGTATCTTTATTTTTGCCCATATCTCTGTCTCTATAGAAATAATATTTGTTGTATATCACATCGAAAGAGATATTTAACGTTTCAGATAAACTATAATGCTTTTTAGCGCCATCTTCTTCATTAAAACACTGCGCCGCAGTATAATGCACTGCACCTTTTGACACTGCATAAGCAACTGCATCACAATAATCACCATAAAGAGTATTATTTCCCTTTTCAGTAGTAGTACTTATATCAGTAAGTGCAAAATCGATAATTGTGCCAACCTTATAATAATATAGTAATCCAGTTCTTTCACTATCATAACCAAATGGAGTGGTTGTTTTCTTTTTAGTACCTACAAAACCAGCGATATGGTCTTGATGGGCATGTGTTGCGATAACGTATTCGATAATTCCATCCGTGCAATATTGATTTACATATTCACAAATTGTAGGTGCCGAGTTTTGTCTTGAACCTGCGTCTATGATGATATCTATATCTCCAGCTTTAATATATGTTGAATCACCAGCATATTCATTGCCAAGTTCCATAAAGTGGATTTCAAAGTTTTCATATATTGCATCTTCAACATATCCATCATCACATAGTTTAACGTTATCACCAGCATATTTTATACCATTATCATAACTTTCACCACTATGAACTCTTGTGGTAGTTGTAGGATTAGCTATGGTTGTGGTTTGATTTTCATTTGGCATTAATGCAGCTAATATCTTATCCATGTTAGGATAGATTAAAAAGTAAAACACTAAACCAAGTATTATTAATAATATAATAATCAAAATAGGAAGTTTACTTATTTTCTTTGCTACCTTTTTACTTACCTTCTTCATGACTCATACCTCAATTAATAATTTACATTATTATTATTTCATTAATTTGCCAAACTATCAATAATCTAATAGTAAAAAAACATTGACTAGATATAATTAGAGTGATAAAATATCAATGCGGCAAAAATGCAGGTGTAGTTCAATGGCAGAACGTCAGCCTTCCAAGCTGAACATGAGGGTTCGATTCCCTTCACCTGCTCCAAATAGAATGAAATTGTCCCCAAAAGTTGGACCAAATGGTACAATAAATAGGGGACTTTTTATATGAGAATATCAAACTTTTTATTTTTATAAATTCTTTAGTATATTGTCTTTACTTATTGTAGTGATTTTTGTCATAATGAATCTTTTCTTTCCAACATCTTTTATAGATGAACCAATAGAATAAATATCATCGTCTATTATTAAGAATCTATCGTGTACTATATTTGTTCTTATTAGAGTAAGGTTATGATTAATTTGAAATTTAGAGATATCTTGTTTTGTGATATCAGCTGATGGAAACGTGTAAATAGTTATAGGAACTACTATTTCATTTAACATATCTAAAACAGTTATATTAATATATCCATCTATTATGATTATTTCCTTCTTAGTTGATAAAATAAGCTTTTTAATATATGAATATGCTTCAAATATACTATTTTCAAAAAATAGCATATTAGATAATATTTTTTCAGTTGATTCAAGTGATAATAATCTATTATTCATATTAGATGTATTTTCAATTAAATTATTAACTTTATTATTTAAAGATATTATATTTTCTTGGCATTCTACACAACGCTTATCATTTACTGAATATCCCCTTAATAAATATTGTTTTAAAACTGAATTAGCCCATATACGAAATTGATTTCCTCTATTGGACCTAACTCTATAACCAACAGATAGTATTATATTTAAATTATAGAATTCAACAGGTTTGTCAGAATTTGCAATGTGCATTTTTTGCACGTTGCTATTATCACATTCCTTTTCGCTTAAAATATTTTTTATATGCTTAGATATGACACTCCTATCCCTGTCAAATAAAGTAGATATTTGTTCTTTTGTTAACCATACAGTATCCTCAATAGGTGATACATTTACATCCAAACTAAAATCACCATCTTCAAATTTTATTAATTCATACTTCTTTTCCATAATACCATCTCTTTAGTAATATTTTCTGTATTTATTACACTAGCTTCTAACTGAAGTATATTAGATTGATATGAAATAATCCTATCAGCATTAACTACATAACCATTTAATAGATACTTTTTAAGAATAGAATTAGCCCATATACGAAACTGTATTCCACGTTTTGAATTAACCCTATATCCAATAGCCAGAATCATATCTAGATTATAATATGCTACATTATATGTTTTTCCATCAGAAGCAGTTAGTGCGTTTTCCGCACATACTGAAATAGGCAATTCATGTTCGGAAATGATATTATTTACATGGCGTGTTATTCTTGTTCTATCTACGCCAAATAATGATGCCATATCATTTTGTGTTAACCATACGGTTTCTTCATTAGGGCTTACGTTCACATCTAAACTAAAATCGCCATCTTCAAATTTTATTAATTCGTATTTCTTTTCCATAATACCATCTCTTTAGTAATATTTTCTAGCTTTATCATAAAGAATCTCTTCTTACCTATATCATTA